>CANHFG010000018.1 GCA_947459875.1 Ignavibacteria bacterium | reverse complement strand
GATGGTTTCGGATTGCGTCCGATGAAGATGGTGTCGCGGTAACGGCAACCATCGGTCGTCGTGCAGAGAACCGTGTACGAGCCCGAGTCGCGCACGATGATGTTTGCGGTGGTTTCGCCGGTCGACCACAGATACCGTGCGAATCCCTTCGGTCCGATCAGCTGACGCGAGTCAACATCGCAGATCGTGGCAGGTCCGTTGGGCTGGATCTGAATGATCGAATCCTTACACTGCGTGAAGTATGCCAGAAACGCATTCTTACGGAGAGTATCCTTATCGAGTTTCGAAGAGTCCTGATAGGCCCCCGGCGTTGTCGTCATGCGGTAACTCTGAGCGATGCCGGTAAAGACCACATAGGCGTTGTTGTCGAGAGCCACGTCAAAAAGCTCATCGTTACCGAAGTCAACATTCGGTGGAACGGCCGGCGGCGGTGGTGGCGGTGGTGGAGGTGGCGTTGGCAGATTCGTCTGCGGCGGTGCGCCGAGGAATGAACCGTAAAGGAGGGTCTGACCCGTGGGGTTGAGCTTACCCATGATGCCGTCGGTGCCGCTGAGGGCAAACGGTGTTGCCTGCAGGGCATCGGGCGTCAGTGGAATGTTTGGAGAGCGACCCGTGCTTCCGGCCACCCAGATGTTGTCGGCCTGATCGATGGCTACGCCACGCAGAGCATCGGCCGAGTCGCCGCCGTAGTAGGTCGACCATGCAACGGCGCCCGCAGAGGTGTACTTGCGAACAAAGCCATCACTTGGTCCTGCAAGCGTTGCCTTGATGGCATTGGATACCGGGAAGTCGCCGGCTTCTGCCGTGCCGACGATCACCACGTCGCCCTTGCTGTCGATGGCCAGGTCACCAAGCGTCTCGAAGCTCGCCGATCCAAAGACCGAGGCCCACTGGCGCGTCGGTGTGGTTCCGAACTTCACAACGCCAACGTCATAGATGCCCTTGAACCTCGAGCCATCGGTGACAGGGAAGTTGTTCGATTCCGTCGTGCCGCTGAAGATCACATTGCCTTGCTTGTCGAAGGCGATCTTTCCTCCGTATTCGAAATCGCCCCCTCCGTAAAAGATCAGATAGTCATTCGTCCATTTGTTGGGTGTGCTTGTGCGCGGCTTGACGATGCTCAGGAAAAGGTCGGTGTTGTCATTGAAGTTCGTGGTGTCCTTCCGATAGGGGGCTTCACCGAACAGTCCACCCAGCCTTGGCGATCGGGTGTGTCCGACGATCGCCACCCTGGTTGCGGTAACGGCAATACCCGTGGCAACGTCGTTCTCGCGTCCATACACTTCCCAACTGTCGCCCCACTTGCCATCCGGCTGCAGCATCAGAACCATGGCTTCGGCCAGTTGGATCGAATCGGGGTCGCCATACGGCGCACTGCCGATCAACGCGTTGCTAAACTCCGGACGGTCCTTCGAGTTCGACTGTCCGCAGGCCCAGATGTTCCCCTTGGCATCGGTCGTGACGTCGTTGAGTTTATCGATGAGCGAACCGCCATAGTAGGTGTGCCAGAGGAATTGTCCGCGCTCGTCAAACTTGGCTACATATCCGTCGGTCTGAGCCTTGAGGCGACGCTGCAGAACGCCGGGTGAGCTCGGCATGTTGGTGGCGATCGTCGAACCGGCGATAATGATATTGCCGGTTGGATCAATGGCGGAGTAGGCCGACTCGATCGTGTTGTTGCCGCCGTAGTACGTGGCCCATACACGCTGAGGATCGACCACCAGCAAACGCGTTGGATCGTACGCTGCAAGTTTGAACCGCACCGACGAGCCACTGATCTGATACCGGGCCTTGACGGGGATGCGGTTCATACCGTTGTCATCGGTTGTGAAGACTACCGGGGCCTGCTCGCCGAGTGATCCGAGCGGCGTCTCGACCACGAGATTACCGTCCTCGTCCGTTACGGGAGCCGTTGTGCCTACATAGCGGAAGGCGATCATGCGCGGATCGGCACCGGGCCTGACCACGAAGTCGTATTTCAGTCCAAGCGACGTCAGATACAGGCGCATATCGATGCCGGGCCAAACGTCGTGGTAGACGATGCTGCCGAAACGGTCGGCCGCAATTCCATCGATGCCCGTGTGTGCATTGATGTAGCGCATCGTTCCGGGCTGACGTCCCGAGAACTCGATCCGTGGGTCCGGATTGCTGCCGATCAGGCGCATGTCGGTCCGGAAAAGATCGACCTCGTAGTCCATCATGTAGGGGTCGCGGTTTGCAACCCGGTAGGTGACCTGCTGAAGAATGTCCAGCCCCGTGCCATGGATGTAGGCCGTTGTCGACCCGAGGCGCAGCACCGCGTCGACACCGTACGGCTGCTTACCGCCTTCGTATCGGGCCTGGCCGACGTTCCGTTCGAAGGCCACCGGCGCCGACGGAGAGGAAAGCTTCGGATTGATCTTTGCGTTCAATGATAGCCCGAAGCTCATCAGGCTCATCAGAACGACCGTAACTAGAACACGGTAACGACGTTGCATGGAAATCCTCGCGACGATGGTGGTATGCAGACTGGCGAGAATACGACACAATCGGCCAACCGACAAGTAACAAGCGGTGCTATTGCGTATCATTGGCGCAAGTCTGACAACCATGACAACTACCTGAACCATGACGACGCTAGAGACCCTCTCGACGGCAGCCGGCCGAGCACTGCTTCGGGACCTGCATCAGGAGCTGCGCTTTGACAAGCAGCTGAATGCGCTGACAACGCTCGGCTACCTGTGGCGGATCTGCACGCGCGAAACCGATCTGTTCCGCACGGTCAACCGCGACGTGACCATTCTGCACCCGCTTGGACTGCTCTCGGGCACGTCATTGTGGATGCAGGAGATCGTAAATCGCTTTTACTATGCACCGATCAACGCGTTTGTGTACGTCGGAGCGGCATTCCTACTTGTGGCTGTCGGACTTAACCGCATACGCATCGTTGACACTCCCGGACTGTTGGTCGCGGCGATCATCCTTGAGGCCCTTCTGCTTCTGCTGCTCTTTCTGGTGATGTTCTTCACGCCCCCTTCCGAGCTGGAAGCCCCCGGATCCGATATGCGTTCTGACGGCACTTCGCAGGAACTACTGCGCGAGCTAGGGGAGATCGGGCGCGACTATGCGGCGATGGCCGTTCAGCTGGAGACCATCTCGGTGACGCTCCACGAAGTTGTAGAGCGGCAAGACGCCATGACGCAGCAGCTGCGCAGCAGTGTGGATGCTGCCGTGAGCGCTGTCGCGCCAAATCCGGAACTCATGCAGTCGATGAAACAGAACACCCAGGCACTGGCGGAGTTCTCCGAGAGTGTGATGCTGCTGAGCGAACGGCTGCGCGCCGTTGAGCGTCAGGAGGTCGAGGGCCTGGTGCGCCAGGAATTGGAACGCATTCTCTCACGCAACATTGTCGACCGAGATGGATCAGCGTCAGCCGCGCCGTCGAAGAGTTGAGATCTACTTCATCCTGTACCTGCTTGCGCTGGTGCTGCTGATGCCCGATGCCGTCCCGCCAAGTTCGGAGACGCAGCAGAAGCACGCGCCCCTTCGCATTGAGCTCTTCCCGGAACGTATCCGCCTTACATGCGAGGTCAAGCGTGACTCGTCAGGGGGTGTTCGGGTGCTTGGTATGGACTCGACGAACGTTATCCGCTATTCACCCGAGCTCACCAACGTCAGGGTCCGGGCGATCATTGAAGACGTTGCCACCGGGCAGACGCTGACGATCGATGAGGACAGCAGCATGCCGCGCCGGTTTGCCACAGTGCGGCATGATGCCGGGCGCAGTGCATTCGTCTTTTCGTGGCGACCTCTGACGGATGCTTCCGCATCGAAAACGTTCCGGGTGATCCTTCAAGCCAGTGGCGTGCCCGTCAACGGCGTTGCCACCGATGCACTCAGCGCCGTCGGCAGCACGCAGTTTGTGCTCACAACCGTGGTCAACGATCAGCAGCCCCCTCAACTGGTCTTCATGCCGGGTCGGCGTGACACTCTCGTGCTCCGCGAGACGGCAATGCCAGCCGAAGGCCCTGCCGGAGCGGGCGAGTTCTGGATCGAGCCGGCCCGTGATCAGGTGGTCACATTCTCATCGCAGGAGTGGAGCAATCGCATTTCGCTGGGCGGGGCCGACCCGCAGCGGGACCTTGCCGAGATGCCCTCACTGCGCGTGAGCGGCGAGCCGATCTCTGATCTTTCGCGGACGATCGAACAGCGGACGCTTGTGATACGGGGACGCGCACCACGGTCGGGAACCTCAACGGTCGAAGTCACGGCACGCCGTTCCGATGGAGTCATGCGGACGACTAGTTTCCGGGTGATAGCTCTGAGCTACTCCACACCGTCGGTGCCCGACGTGGTCTATCCGGGCGTGGAGTATGTCGTCGACCCGAAGATCCCTGCCGATCGGCCCGGTATCCGCGCGGTTGTCCGCGACGGGAGTCGCGAGATTGCCTCGACGTCCGAGGGGCAGCTACGGTTGCGGTTTTCAGCCCGTGACACTGGCCGGACCTTTGTGTTTGAGCGGATGATCGATGGGGCGTCGGACCCGAATGCGCAGCAGATCCAGGTGCGCCCCTTTCCGGCGCCGGTGATCCGTGAGATCCGGCGCGATCAAGACCCGAATAAACGACTTGTGGTGGTGCAGTTTTCGTCGCACGAGCGCGGTGAGAACAGGCCTCAGCTTCGCCTGGTCGATGGTAATGCCGGATCGGTGCGAAAGCTTTCGGGCTATCTGCGTCAGGCCGATAATGCCCGTCCGGCCATCACCTGGCTCGAGGTCTTCGAGGTCAGCCGAAGAGATGCTTCCAAACCGTTCACGTTCCGTGTCCAGGCTACCGACGAGCGCGGCAAAGAAAGTCCCGTGGTCAGTTCAGACTGACATCTGCAGCACTTCGGCGCGCCTGGCGGTAGAGGCGCACGTTGGCATTGTGTTCGGCGAGCGTACGTGCAAAACGGTGACGCCGGCTCGAGTCGCCCCTTGCTACAAAGAACAACAAGTCGTGCGACTGCGGCCGGCAGGCGGCTTCCAGCGCAAGGCGTCCCGGATTGCCGATCGGTCCGGGCGGGAGCCCCTCGTGCACATAGGTGTTGTAGCGGTTTGACGCATCGCGCAGTTCAACCCCGGTGATGCGGTCACGGCCCGTAAGGTACTGCACCGTCGGGTCGGCCTGCAGCAGCATGCCAATGCGCAGCCGGTTGGCATACACGCCGGCGATCGTAGGCATCTCATCATTGACGGCTGCTTCGAGCTGCACGATCGAGGCCAGTGTGGCCAGCCGAAGACGATCGTTCCAGTCGGCCGATGAGTCCAACCCAGGCAACGTCGACCAGACGCGCCGTGCATGCGATGCCATCATTTCGCCGACGTAGTCGACATCATCACAGCGAAGCACGAAGTACGTGTCGGGCATCAGGAAACCCTCCATCGAGGGGGCCTGCACGCCGTAGCGCCGTCGTACAGAGTCGGCCGAACACCATGCCACGAAGGCAGCCGAATCGATGTTTGCCCGTGCCGAGAGTCGGCGGGCAATACGATCGATGGTGTACCCTTCCGGAATGGTCACCTTGATGAGGGGCTCGCGGCGCCCCAGAACGATCATCGTGATCGCGTCCAGCGCCGTCATGTCAGGTCGGAAATCATACCATCCCGGCTGAATGCTTCGGCCACTTATCCAGAGTCCCAAGCGCGCACCAATGCGCACGGTAAACAGCTGCACCGTGCCGGCCTGGCGCGAGATCAGTCCGATAAAGGGCCGGATGGAGACCTTCGAGCGCGCGATGCTGACCGACCCCTCACACTTGAGCGGACGCAACAGAACCGATGCGAGACAGATCAGCAGCAGCCCAAGAATCACTGCGGCTGCAAGCGGCCGACGTCGCATCATGCAGCGGCTGACCCGGCCGATGAGGACGTGACCGTTCGCACAAATATCTCGTGCAGAGACGGCTGCATGACGGAGAACTCGAGAACATCCACCGCTGAAGCGACGTTGCCGAGCACATCGCGTACGCTGGTCGACGGGTCGCGGCGCAAGACGACGGCCGATCCTGTCTGATCGACCACCTGCGTTCCCGGGATATGCAGAAGTGGCTCCACTGAACCCGTGCAGCGCACGCGGATGCGGTCTGACTCGTAGCGTGAGCGGACTTCGGAGACTTCACCGGCAAGAACCACGCGTCCGTGGTTGATGAGCGCGATGTCGTCACAGAGCCGTTCGACCTGATCCATCTGATGGGTCGAGAGAATGATGGTCGTCCCGCTCTGCTGCAGCTCACGGGTGACCGTGATCAGCAGGTCGGCGTTGACCGGGTCGAGTCCGCTGAACGGCTCGTCCAGGATCAGCAGCGAGGGGGCATGCAGGATCGTAGCGATGAACTGCACCTTCTGCTGCATCCCCTTGGAAAGTTCTTCGATCTTCTTCGTCCCCCAGCCGGTGGCGTCCATGCGATCAAGCCAGTATCCGATGCGCTCTGTGGCACTGCGCGCATCAAGCCCCTTGAGGCCGGCGAAGTATCGCAGCTGGGCCTCCACGGTGAGCTTCTTGTACAGCCCGCGCTCTTCCGGAAGGTAGCCGATGCGCTCGCGCCGCACGTCCACCGAATCCAGTCCGCTGAGCGTGATCGTGCCCGAATCGGGCAGTGTGATGCCGGTGATCATCCGGATGAGGGTGGTCTTGCCCGCCCCGTTGGGGCCCAGCAAACCAAAGATCCGTCCCTGATGAACATCGATCGAGACGTCGTTGTTGGCGCAGTGCGCGCCGTAATATTTTGTGAGGTGGCGTACGGATAACATGACTCAAAGCTACGATCGTTTGCCGATTTGTAAATTCGCGGCACCTTTTCGACGGCATGCGTGTTCTGGCTCGTCGATCATCGATCAATACGGTAAGGCATCTCATGAAGGCGTTCGGCGACATCTGGCGTTCGAATCTGTTCCAAAAGTGGCTTATGGCCATTACAGGACTTTTCCTGGTCCTGTTCCTGCTGGGTCACCTCTCGGGTAACCTGCTGGTCTTTCTGGGTCAGGCGCACATCAACGAATACGCTCACGGTCTGCGCACCATGGGTCATGGTGCCGTTCTCTGGGGCGCGCGCATCGGACTGCTGACGTTCTTCATTCTGCACGTGGCGTCGGCCATAACGCTCTCGCGTCGCAACCGCCAGGCACGTCCGCAGAAGTATGCACGGGTGGAGGCGCGTTCCTCGACGCTGGCCTCGCGAACCATGCTGTATTCCGGACTGCTTCTGATCACCTATGTGCTCTATCATCTTGCCCATTTCACATGGGGGGCCGTTCATGCGCAGCATTATGCGCAGGCAACGTTCATCCTGCCGTCGGGCGAGCTCGTGCCGGATGTCTACACGATGGTGGTCAAGAGCTTCAGCGAGCCCCTTATCACCGTGCTGTATCTGCTGTCAATGGTCATGGTGGGTCTTCACCTGAACCACGCCATTGCCAGCGCCTTCCAGACGCTCGGCGTCACCAACCGCCGAATCGTGCCGCTGGTGCGCACCATCGGTCCGGCGCTTTCGATCCTCATCGCCCTCGGTTTTTCGGCTGTGCCGCTGGCCATCATTCTCGGACTCGTCAAGATCTAATCGCAGAAAGCTCAACGGTATGGAACTCAACAGTGCACTTCCGGGCGGACCCATCCAGCAGCGATGGGACAAGCATCGGGCTGAGCTCAAACTCGTCAACCCTGCTAACAAGCGGAAGTTCTCCGTCATCGTGGTCGGCACCGGACTGGCCGGTGCGTCGGCCTCGGCAACGCTGGCAGAGCTCGGCTACAACGTGCAGGCGTTCACCTATCATGACTCGGCACGTCGGGCTCATTCGATCGCCGCACAGGGTGGCATCAATGCCGCCAAGAACTACCAGAACGACGGTGACAGCGTCTGGCGGCTGTTTTACGACACGGTCAAAGGGGGCGACTTCCGCGCTCGCGAATCGAATGTCTACCGTCTGGCCCAGGTATCGGTGAACATCATCGATCAGTGCGTGGCGCAGGGCGTTCCGTTTGCTCGTGAGTACGGCGGCTACCTCAGCAACCGTTCGTTTGGCGGAGCACAGGTCTCGCGTACCTTCTATGCGAAGGGTCAGACCGGTCAGCAGTTGCTGCTTGGCGCGTATCAGGCGCTGATGCGTCAGGTGGGCCTTGGCAAGGTCAAGCTTCACAACAAGCAGGAGATGATGGACCTGATCGTTGTGGACGGACGTGCCCGCGGCATCGTCACGCGTGACCTGGTCACGGGAGTCGTGCGCTCTCACATGGCCGATGCAGTGATCCTGGCAACGGGTGGGTACGGAAATGTCTTCTACCTGAGTACGAATGCCAAAGCCTGTAACGTTACGGCCACCTACCGTGCTCACAAGCGTGGTGCACTGTTTGCCAACCCTTGCTATACGCAGATCCATCCGACGTGTATCCCCCAAAGCGGCGACTACCAGTCAAAGCTCACGCTGATGTCGGAGTCACTCCGAAACGACGGTCGCATCTGGGTTCCGAAGACCAAGGGCGATCACCGCAGTCCTGACCAGATCCCTGAGTCAGACCGTGATTACTACCTCGAGCGTAAGTATCCTTCGTTCGGGAACCTTTCGCCCCGTGACATCGCATCGCGTGCCGCCAAGGAAGTCTGTGACGAAGGACGCGGCGTCGGACCCGGCGGTCTGGGTGTATATCTCGACTTCTCGGACGCCATCCGCCGACTTGGCGAAAAGGCCATTGCCGACCGCTATGGCAACCTGTTTGAAATGTACGAGCGTATCACCGGCGAAAACCCATATAAGGTGCCGATGCGCATCTACCCTGCGGTGCACTATACGATGGGTGGACTCTGGGTGGACTATAACCTGATGTCGAACGTGCCCGGTCTGTTCGTGCTCGGCGAGGCTAACTTCTCCGACCACGGAGCAAACCGTCTTGGTGCCTCGGCTCTTATGCAGGGTCTGGCCGACGGATATTTCGTCATCCCGTACACAATAGGTGGGTATCTGGCCCAGGGCGGCCTTGCGGCCGTCAGCAGTGAGGGTGCCGAAGCACAGCAGGCCGTTAAGGATGCGGAGCAGAAGATCCAGACGCTCCTGTCGATCGGTGGCAAGCGCTCGCCTGATTCGTTCCATCGTGAACTGGGCAAGATCATGTGGGACAAGTGTGGCATGGCTCGCAACGAGTCGGGCCTGAAGGAAGCGTTGCAGCGGATCCCTGAACTTCGCGAGGAGTTCTGGCAGAATCTCGTTGTGCCCGGCTCGGGCACCGAGCTGAACCAGTCCCTTGAGCGGGGATTGCGCGTTGCCGACTTCCTTGAGTTTGCAGAGCTGATGTGCTTTGACGCCCTTCAGCGCAACGAGTCATGTGGTGGCCACTTCCGCGAAGAGTACCAGACCGAGGATGGCGAGGCGCTTCGCAACGACGACGACTACTGTTACGTTGCGGCGTGGGAGCATACCGGCGTGGGCAACACCCCAACGCTGCACAAAGAGCCCCTTTCTTTTGAAAACGTCAAACTGGCAACACGGAGCTATAAGTAATGAACCTCAGACTTCACATCTGGCGTCAAGCCGGACCGAACGACACGGGTATGCTCAAGACGTATGATCTTGCCAACGTGAGCGAGCACATGAGCTTCCTCGAAATGCTCGATGTGCTCAACGAGGAGCTCATTGCCAAGGGTGAGATTCCGGTTGCCTTTGATCACGACTGCCGTGAGGGTATCTGCGGAACCTGCGGAATGGTCATCAACGGTCGCCCTCACGGGCCACTTGCCCGAACCACGGCGTGCCAGCTGCACATGCGGACATTCAAGGATGGCGACGAGATCTACATCGAGCCATGGAGGGCCAAGGCCTTTCCGGTTCTTCGTGATCTAGTGGTCGACCGTGGTTCGTTCGACCGGATCATCCAGAAGGGCGGCTTTGTCAGCGTTAACACGGGTAATGCCCAGGACGGAAACACGATCCCCATCGGTAAGCCGGATGCAGACCGTGCCATGGATGCTGCGGCCTGCATCGGTTGCGGAGCATGCGTAGCCGCCTGCCCGAATTCTTCGGCCATGCTCTTTACGGCGGCCAAGATCGGTCACCTTGCATCACTCCCGCAGGGACAGGCCGAGCGTTCTTCTCGCGCCATGAACATGGTGCTTCAGATGGACACCGAAGGTTTCGGTGCCTGCACGAATCACTATGAGTGCGAGGCCGCTTGTCCGAAGGGTATCAGCGCCGAATTCATCGCACAGATGAATCGCGACTTTGTGGCCAGTGCTCTCGGCGGCAAGGGCTAACTCTCACGGGTTAGCGCAGCAGCTGGAGATATTCTTCCACCGCGCGCTCAAATCCGACCAGAACGGCACGTCCCACCAGGGCGTGCCCGATGGAAACTTCCTCGATCTCCTCGATCGATCTCAGGGGGCTGATGTTTCGCAGGTCGAGCCCATGTCCGGCCGTAACAACCAGTCCGGCCTGGGCCGCAATGCGTGCGGCCGACGTTAGGCGTTCCAGCTGGATCATCGATGCGGCTCCGCTGCGGGCATTGGCATACGTTCCCGTGTGCAGCTCGATGATATCAGCGCCGCACGCAGCGGCTGCCTCGATCTGATCGGCTTCCGGTTCGATGAAAAAGCTGACCTCGATGCCGCGCTCATGGAACCGCTCGGTAAGCGTTCGATAGCGTTCGACGTGTCCGGCGACTGCCAAGCCCCCTTCCGTCGTGAGCTCCTCGCGCTTCTCAGGTACCAGCGTCACCAGGTCCGGCACAATGTCCAGGGCAATGACAATGATCTCTTCGGAAGCGGCCATCTCAAGATCGAGCTTGGTGGTTACGACCTCCCTCAGCACACGGACGTCGCGGTCGTTCACGTGGCGACGGTCCTCACGCAGGTGACAGACAATACCGCTGGCACCGGCCAGTTCGGCAAGGACGGCCGCATGCACGGGATCGGGCTCAATGCCTCCGCGGGCTTCTCTGAGCGTGGCTACGTGATCGATGTTGACGGCAAGACGGATGGACATGGCCGGGTGGGGAAAAATTTAGTGGAAACGCCGCGTTTGATTAGGTGTTTGAAGTTGTGAACGCCCGTGACGACAACCGTGTTGTGCTATTTTCGCCTCCGGCCAACGCTGGCCTGCAAAGGTACGGCCGGCGGCAATGGGACGTACATCAACGCGTCATTCTCTGCCGGCTTGCCGGTTCGTTCGCAATCATGTTCAACAAGCTGATGGCTTATCCAATGCAGTTTTTCCTCCTTGCTACGCTCGTATGGTGTTGTGCTACGGGCGACCTTTACAGTCAGAAGACCCCAGCGACGTCCGTGGCCTCCGCGCCATCGGCATCTATCGATGGGCTCATTGGCAATGTCGGACAATGGCCCTCGCATGTACTGTATGCCTATCGCTCGAACGGACAGAACGTCTGGGTTACGCGCTATGGAACAGAGGTCGATACCTATACAACTGATCGTGCCGCCGGTATGCGCAACGGACGCGTCGAGTCGCGGCGTCTGCTCAACGCCGGGCAAGCGGTAACGGTGGTTGCATCCGAGCAGGTCTCAACGGTCAGTTTCTTTCTTGGGCGGAACTCATCGCAGTGGTTTGCTGCGCCGGTCTATCGATCGGTCGTGATCCGTGATGCCGCACCCG
Organism: Ignavibacteria bacterium; assembly: GCA_947459875.1. GTDB lineage: Bacteria > Bacteroidota > Ignavibacteria > Kapaibacteriales > Kapaibacteriaceae > UBA10438. The sequence continues at coordinate 22,301 of CANHFG010000018.1, read as the reverse complement.
GGGTGAGCGTTGAGTATCGCGCCGTTGGCAGGGGGCTTGAGCAGCACTTCATTCTTGACCAGGGCGTGAGTCCATCCGCTGCCAGTGTTGTTGTGGAACCGTCGGCTGACGGCGGATCGCCGCGCGCGATCGTCTCGCCGACCTCGTCGATCGTCTACGCCTCGTATGTGGGTGGTCCGTCTGATGACCAGGTGGCCGGTATCGAGTACCTGTCCAATGGGGAGGTCGTGATCGGTGGTACGACATCCAGCCTGTCCTACCCGGGCGTTACGGGCGGATACTCGACGTCACTCAAGGGGGTTAGCGACGGCTATCTCGTGCGTCTCGACCGGAAGCTCCAGCGTGTGCTTTCGTACAGCTTTTACGGTGGCAACGGAGAAGACCGTATCAATTCGCTCGTGCGTGACAAGGCAAACAGCATCTACATCACCGGCGAGACGTCGTCTGCCGATCTTCCCGTGACGTCTGGAGCATCCGGCCAGCTTTACAAGGCCGGCATCGACGCCTACATCGCGAAGTTTGACAGTACGCTCACCAGGCTGCAGATCAGCGGTTACCATGGCGGAAACAAGGATGACATCGGCGTTGCCATTGCCGTTGATCAGAACGGCGTCATCTTCCTTGCCGGCAACACGAATTCAACGACGAATCTGCCGATAACATTTCCGGTCACCATCACGCGACGTGACTGGCGCGGTCGGACGTTCACCGAGCCCGGCGGCGGATCCAATCAGGGTGTCGTCGACATCTTCCTGGCCTTCTTTTCGGTTAACGGTTCGATGCAACAGAGCCGGTACTTCGGACGCAGCGGCATCGACCGCGTGACGGCGATGTGTATCGACGGATCCAACAGCGTCTATTTCACCGGTTCGACAACGTCGCCGGACTTTGAGACATCACCCACGCCGGGGTTCTTCTCATCGGGTCGTCTTCCGTATGACCGGACGTTCAACGGCGGCACGACCGATGCTTTTGTGGTGAAGATGAACAATGAGCTCCAGCTGGCCAAGTCCGATGACGGAACATACTCGACGTTCTTCGGCGGGAATGGCGACGAAGAGGGGCGTGGCATTTTCGTCGATGAGATCGGGCGCGCGCAAGTTGTGGGAGTGACCAAGTCGACCAACCTCGAGACCATCGGTACACTGGTAACGCAGCCCATCGGAGACCAGGATATCTTTCTGGCTGTGTTTCCTGATGACGGACGAAATCTCACGGGAGCAACCTACTTTGGCGGCACAGGTAAGGATGACGTCAGGAGTGTCCGCTTCAATTCCGTGTCTCGTCTTGCCGTGCTTTGCGGAGCTACACAGTCAGGGGACTTCCCCGTTGCCGGCGATGGAGCGAGCAACGAACGCATCGGCCCAACGGACGGATTCATCACACTCATGAATACGTCCACTAACTCCTACACGACTCTCCTCGGTGGCTCCGATGCCGATACTGTGGTTGCGCTGTCGGTCGACCCCGTTGGCGATCTGTATTACGTGACATCAACAACGTCGGACAATCTTCGGCTCCCGGACAGCGCAGCCCAAGGCGCAGTAGGGGGCTCAAATGCCTATGTCGGCAAGTATGCGATCGGAACTGTTGAGCTCACCGTCCCGAGCGGCGATGAGGTCTGGTGTGCCGGTTCGAACCGTGCCATTAGCTGGTCGGCCCAAGTACTGCCAGACTCGACAAAGTATTCTATCGAGCTCGCCCCTGCAGGTTCCAGCAACTGGACTGTGCTGACGCGCACGGCTCTCGGACGCAGCTTCTCGTGGAAGGTCCCGAACGTTCCGACAGGTCTGTACCAGATGCGCATCACAACGTCACGTGGTCACATGAGTCGCCTGCTGACGCCATTTACTATCTCCAATCCACCTTCGATCAAGGAACAACCCAAGGATGCCAGCGCATGCCTTGGTGGACGTCTGGTGCTTCGTGTTGTGGCCGAGGGTGCAGGACTGAAGTATCAGTGGCGCCGAGGTGGTAACAACATCGCCGGTGCAACAGCCGACACACTCGTGATCCCTGCCCTTGATGCGGCCGCTCTTGGCCGGTATGATTGCGTGATCACCGGAACCTGCGCGCCGAATGCAACGTCTGCTGCTGTCAATGTCACAACGGCCGTGGCTACGGCTATCAGCAGGCAGCCGTCCGGTGTTGCGGTCGATGCTGGCAGACCATTCACGCTGTCGGTAGCTGCCACAGGTTCGAATCTCGCATATCAATGGCTTCGCAACGGAGCGCCGATCACGGGGGCTACCTCCGCCGACTATACTGTTGCGTCGGCATCCAAGGCTGACGAGGGAGAGTATACCTGCCGCGTTGAAGGGGGCTGTGGAACGGTCACCTCCGAAAAGGCCATCGTTGCAGTGACGACGACGTCAGTTGATGAAGAGGTCCTCGCCATCGGCTCGCTTCGCCTGGTCGGTAGCCACCCCGTAGCAGACATGGCGCATGTGCGCTTTGAACTGCCGGTTGCATCTGAGGTGACAGCCTCGCTGATCGACCTTCAGGGTCGATTGGTTGCCCGTCTTAACGCCGGTATGCTTGCACAGGGAACGCACGACATGCACATTCCGACCACGGAGTGTCAGTCCGGAACGCATCTGTTGAAGATCGCGGCCGGAGCCACAACATGGACGCTACGTATCCAGGTGGTGCGCTAACCCTCAGCCCCCTGACACATCTCTCGACGTTACCAAGGTCCCGCAGCATTTGTTGCGGGACCTTTTCAGTTTTTCGTTATCCGCTCGTAACATTTTCCCTCGTGTGCTGTTCTTCGGGGTCGACCAAGCATCAGTTTCCTCATCTGGGACACCCTTCATGCAAGCATATTACGGGCGTTTTCTGCGCCTGATCGCGGCAGTCTTTGTCATGACATTTGCCGGCAACGCAGTGCTGGCCTCCACCATAGAAGCCGCACAGACGCAGGTGCAGGGCTTCATAGTAAACGTCGGTCAGTGGCCTGCCGAAGTCCTCTGTGCCGCCCGGCAGAACGGTGCCGATGTGTGGGTCACGCGCACGGGCGTCGTGGTCGACCAGTATTCGCTTGTCAGAGCCGAGCAGAAGCGCATCGGAAATGTCACGCGTGAGGGATTCCGTTTCATGAGCCCTGCATTCAACCTCAAGTCGGGGGCCACCATCAGCATGGTGACTTTTGCGCTTGGCAATCAGCCTAGTCAGTGGGTAACAGCACCGGTAGTGTCAGATGTAGCATTGGAGGAGTACTACCCCGGGGTGACATTTGCCTTCAGCCGCGGTGCTGATGGCCGCGTCCGCCGCGAGATCATTCTCAAGGCTGGTGCTGACGTATCGCTTTTGCGTCATGACCTGCTTGGCGGCGCAAAGAATGAAGTTGCTGATGTTACGCCGCCGACGTCGACCGTCTACGGCTCGTTTGTCGGTGGACCCGGTGATGACGAGCTCGTCGGCGTCGAGTATCTCTCCAATGGAACCATCGTGGTTGCCGGTACGACTTCGGAGCTCGCTGTTCCGGGTGCCACAGGGGGCTACAGCACATCCATCAAGGGTAAGCTCGACGGCTTTCTGGCGCGCTTGGACACGCGTCTGGAGAAGGTCCTGTCATACACCTTCATTGGTGGGGGAGCCGATGACCGGATCTATTCGCTGACCAAGGACAAGAACAACAATGTGTATGTGACCGGTGAGACCGGTTCTTCGGATTTCCCGACGACATCGGGCGTTACCGGCAAGCTCTACAAGGCCCTGTCGGATGCCTTTGTAGCAAAGTTCGACTCGACGCTTACCAAGCTCATCGTTGGGTTCTATCATGGCGGGAACAAGGACGACATCGGCCGTGCGATCAAGGTCGACCAGGAAGGGGTGATGTTCGTTGCCGGCAGCACAACATCGACCACCAACTTCCCGGTCACTTTCCCGGCCACGGTCAGGATCAGCATCCCGGGCGGTTGGGGCAGGCCACCTACATTCCGCGACGTTCCGGGCGGTGGAGCCAATCAGGGTCAGACCGACGGCTTTGTAGCGTCCTTTTCTGCAAATGGTTCGCTTCTTCTGTCACGCTTCTTTGGTGGAACGGGTCACGACATTTTCAATGCCATGGCTCTTGATCGATCGAACAGCGTCTACATGACCGGTTCGACCACCTCATCGAATTTCGAAACGGCTCCGACGTCCGACCGATTTGCATCGGGACGGAAGCCGGCCGACGAGACCTTCAACGGCGGCTACACGGACGCGTTTGTCGTGAAGCTTAGCCGCGACCTGACGCTTGCCAGCACTGACGACGGAACATATTCAACGTATTTCGGCGGTGATGGAGACGAGGAAGGAAAAGACATTGTGGTCGACGACCTTGGACGCGCCTACATCGTCGGCTGGACCACGTCGGCTAATCTGCCGGCCGTTGGCACTCTCAACACGCAGCGGATCGGTAAAAAGGACATTTTCCTCTCGTTCTATGCTGACGACGGACGTGAACTTGCCGGAACGACATACTATGGCGGCACAGGCGACGACGAAGCACATGCCGTGCGGTTGATCTCCGGCACAACCGTCATGATGGCCGGAACGACCAATTCGGAGAACTTCCCGCTCGAGGGTGCCGGAATTGTCTCGTCGCGCGCGGGCGACACCGACGGGTTCATCGCGACCATCAACACGGCCACGAACATCTACGCTACGCTGGTCAGCGGCAACGGAAACGACACCGTTCGCTGCCTTGCGCTTGACCCCCTCGGCAATCCTTACTACGTCGCAAGTACAACCTCGAAGAACCTTCTGACGTATCCAAAATCTGCCTCCGGAGCCTCCGATGGACTCCACGGATACGTTGCCAAGCATGCGTTCGGCGTTGTTGAGGTGACTGCTCCGGCAGGGGGCGAGATCTACTGCGTCGGAATCAGCAAGCCGATCTCGTGGTCGGCTGCCGGTTTTGCCGATACGGCGCGTTTCCAGTTGCAGTACTCGGCGTATGGTTCGAACGTCTGGACGGATGTAGCCAAGAATGTGGGCGGTCGCAGTTACCTGTGGAAGGTACCGGCGCTCCCGACAGGGCAGTACGTCGTGCGTGTGACCACCATCCACGGTCACGTGAGCGAGCTGCTCACCCCCTTCACGATCTCCAGTCCACCATCGATCACCAAGCAGCCGGCTGATGCCTCTGCCTGCGGTGGAAAGCCGGTGACGCTTTCTGTTACCGCCGATGGTGCCGGAGTAAAGTATCAATGGCGTAGGGCGGGCGTGAACATCGCCGGTGCGACGGAAGCCACCTACACGATTGCGTCGGTCGACGCATCGACGGCCGGCAAGTACGACTGCCTGGTCAGCGGCACGTGCAACCCGAGTGTGACGTCATCCATGGCCAATGTGCTGATCGGAACGCCGACTGTCATTAGCCGCCAGCCGCAGGGTCTTACGGTTGATGAGGGTAAGCCATTCACTCTGTCAGTGGCTGCCACGGGGTCGACGCTTACCTACCAGTGGAGCAAGTCGGGAACCGATATTCCCGGCGCAACGGCTGCCGAGTACACCGTGTCGGCTGCTGCCAAATCCAACGATGGTCAGTACACCTGCGCTGTCACCGGTGGATGCGGAACCGTAACAAGCACGCCGGCAACGGTCGTGGTCATGGGCGGCACGTCGGTGGACGAAGAGTCGGATGACAGTGCAATGCTGCGCGTACTTGGCCCCGTACCTGCCGACGGTGATCTGACCGTGCGCCTGAATCTTAACGAAACACCGCGTCAGGGCGCGCATTTTACGTTCATCGATATGCGCGGTGCTCGCCTTACCATGCAGGGGGCTGAGAACATCGGACGCTCGGGCGACATCCGCCTCAAGACCGACATGCTGGCACCCGGCATGTATACTCTTGAGTTTACCGATGGAGCAACGCTTGCTCGCACGAGAGTCGTGATCGCCCGCTGATATCCCGAGAAACCTCTCCCGCGTTAGCGGGAACAAAGCGCCCCCTTGGTCTGTTTTCCGACGTTCCAAGGGGGCGGTTTCGTATTCGCTCCACATCTGCACACCTATCTAGGACTAATTTAGTCGTATATTGCCGTCTATGGACCAACAAACACTTCTCGATGAGGTCGTTGGGAGTGAATACAAATATGGATTCACTTCCGACATTGAGCAGGAACTGCTCCCCAAGGGGCTCAGTGAAGACGTCGTGCGCTTCATTTCGGCTCGGAAGAACGAGCCCGAATGGATGCTGGAATGGCGCTTGAAGGCCTATCAGCAATGGAAAACCATGAAAGAGCCAACCTGGCCCAACGTGGACTACCCGCCGGTGGATTTTCAGGACATCATCTACTGGGCTGCACCGAAGAAGAAACCCGAGCTGAGCTCGATCGATGAGGTCGATCCAGAATTGCTGGCTACGTTCGAAAAGCTCGGAATTCCTCTGGAGGAGCAGAAGGTACTGGCCGGAGTTGCCGTCGACGTGGTGTTCGACTCGGTCAGCGTCAAGACCACCTTCCAGGACAAGCTCGCCGAGCTTGGCATCATCTTCTGCCCGATCAGTGAGGCCCTGGAAAGTCATCCTGAACTCGTGCGCCAGTACATCGGCTCGGTCGTCCCACCGAATGACAATTTCTATGCGGCTCTGAACTCTGCTGTCTTTAGCGACGGATCGTTTGTCTACATTCCGAAAGGCGTACGCTGTCCGATCGAGCTTAGCACGTACTTCCGCATTAATGCTCGTAATTCAGGGCAGTTCGAGCGCACCCTCATCATCGCCGACGAGGGAAGCTACGTGAGCTATCTCGAGGGATGCACCGCGCCGCAGCGAGATGAGAATCAGCTCCATGCCGCCGTGGTCGAACTTGTGGCACATGACCGCGCTGAGATCAAGTATTCGACCGTGCAGAACTGGTTCCCGGGCGACAAAGACGGTAAGGGCGGCATTTACAACTTCGTTACCAAGCGAGGGATCTGCGCCGGGGTCGACAGTAAGATCTCGTGGACACAGGTCGAGACCGGCTCGGCCATCACGTGGAAGTATCCGAGCGTCATCCTCAAGGGCGACAATTCGATCGGAGAATTCTATTCGGTAGCCGTGACCAACAACAAGCAACAGGCCGACACAGGCACGAAGATGATCCACATCGGGCGCAACACGCGCTCGCGCATCGTCTCCAAGGGCATCTCGGCCGGTGTTTCGCAGAACTCCTACCGCGGTCTCGTCAAGGTGCTACCGGTGGCGCAGGGGGCACGTAACTTCTCGCAATGCGATTCATTGCTGATCGGCGATGCCTGCGGCGCACACACGTTCCCGTACCTGGAAGTTGCCAACTCCACGGCCACGGTCGAGCATGAAGCCACAACCTCGAAGATCGGTGAGGATATGCTGTTCTACTGCAATCAGCGTGGCATTGACACCGAGGCCGCTGTGGCGCTGATCGTCAACGGCTACGCACGTGAAGTGCTCAATCAGCTTCCCATGGAATTCGCCGTGGAAGCCCAGAAACTCCTAGCAATCTCACTCGAAGGAAGCGTCGGATGACACCACTACTGCAGATCACCAATCTTCACGCCTCGATCGAGGACCGGGAAATTCTCAAGGGCATAGACCTCACCGTCAACGCCGGCGAGGTTCATGCCATCATGGGACCGAACGGGTCCGGCAAGTCAACGCTGGCGTCCGTTCTGGCCGGACGTGAAGACTACAGCGTCACCGAAGGTTCCGTGCTTTTTAACGGCAAGGAACTCATGGAGCTCTCGCCCGAAGAACGCTCCCGTGAAGGCCTGTTTCTGGCCTTTCAGTACCCGGTAGAGATCCCGGGCGTGTCAACGGCCAACTTCGTCAAGACCGCCGTCAATGAGTCGCGCAAGCATCGTGGACAGGAGCCCCTTGAACCAGCGGCATTTCTGGCTCTCATGCGCGAGCGCATGGCTCTGGTAGAAATGGACCCGTCATTCCTGCAACGCTCGCTTAACGAGGGTTTTTCAGGGGGCGAGAAAAAGCGCAACGAGATCTTCCAGATGGCCATGCTCGATCCCGTGCTGGCCGTGCTGGATGAAACAGACTCCGGACTCGACATCGACGCGCTGCGCATTGTGGCCTCGGGTGTGAATGCCCTGCGACGTGCCGACAATGCAACGATCGTCATCACGCACTATCAGCGTCTTCTTGATCATATCGTACCGGACTATGTGCACGTGCTCTGGAACGGTCGGATCGTAAAGTCGGGCGACAAATCCCTGGCCCTTGAACTTGAGCAGCGTGGCTACGACTGGCTTAAGCAGGAAGCGGCGGTGGAGGCGTAAATGTCAACCCATCCACTTGTCGAACTAGCCCAGCGTCTGGTGCCAGCACACGTCGTCTCTGGCGACGTGGAGTCATCCGACGGACGTCTCGACGCTCTGCGTCGGGAGGGTCTGAGGGAATTCGTCCGAATGGGCATCCCGACAACGCGTCACGAGGAATGGAAGTACACAAATCTCTTCCCGTTCATCGGACTCGACTATTCCTATGCACCGGTCCGATGGAGTGAACGAGCGGCGTCTACCGACGCACGCACCTCGATGACAGAGGTCGCCTCTGCACTGGGTCAGCATATCAGCATTCGTATCGTCGACGGCGTCGTTGAGGCAAACCTGACGAATGTACCTGACGGAGTTGACATTCTCGAGCTGACGTCCGATATCGTCGAGAACGATAAGGATGTAGCCCGCACTCTTGGTTCCGGCGCGCCGATCGGCTCGCACCCCTTTGTGGCTCTGAACACCGCACTTCTTGAGTCGGGCATCGTGATTCGACTTCGCAAGGGTGTGCAGTGTGAGCTGCCTATACACCTTTCTGTGGAGACGACGGCCAACGCATCGACACTTATCGCTCCGCGCTTGTTGATCATTGCCGAAGAGGGGGCTGAGGCCGACATCATCCACTCCAGTCACACATCCGGTGGCGCAACGGTGCTTGACGTAACGGTCGTCGAGGCGAGCATTGCGGCTACTGCACACATCCGCTACTACAAGATCGCCGATGATTCGGATGCGAGCCGCTCGATCTCATCGGTCACGGCGGACGTGCACCGTGACGCAACGTTCACCTCGCACGCCCTGAGTATCGGCGGACGATTCGTCCGAAACGATCTGGCCATTCGACTGTGTGAACCATCGAGTCAGGGCTTTTTGTACGGCGTGAGCCTCCTTGCGCAGAGCGAGTACACGGACAATCACACGGTTGTGGACCATATGGTACCGCATTGCCACAGCGAAGAGCTCTACAAGGGCATCTATGACGGAAGCTCTACCGGCGTCTTCAACGGCAAGATCTACGTGCGCCCGCAGGCGCAGAAGACAACAGCTTATCAGTCAAACCATACGTTGCTGCTAAGCTCAAAGGCGCAGGTGCAGGCTAAACCGCAGCTGGAGATCTGGGCCGACGACGTCAAGTGTTCTCATGGGGCTACCATGGGACAGGTCGACGATGAAGCCATCTTCTACTTCCGTTCCCGTGGGATCGACGAGGCAACAGCCAAGGCACTCCTGACATACGCGTTTGTCTCGGAAGTAGCCGAGAAGATATCCCTTGAGGGACTGCGCGAACTTGTCATGCGGCGCATCGCGCGCCGACTTTCAGCCGAGAGTATTCTGGCGTGACAGTGAGTGCAACCATACCATCGGCGTTGAATCTTGCCGCAATGCGCAGCGAGTTCCCGATTCTGTCGCGCCGCGTTCATGGTGGAAAGCCCCTTGTCTACCTCGACAATGCGGCCACTACGCAGAAACCTTCGGTCGTGATCGACGCTATCAGTGAGTTCTACCGTCATCATAATGCCAATGTGCACCGTGCCGGACATGTTCTCGGCGCCGAGGTGACGTCGATGTTTGAGGACGCCCGCAGGGTTGTGGCCGAGAGCATCGGTGCTACTGCTGAGGAAATCATCTTTACGCGCGGCACCACCGAGTCACTGAACCTGCTTGCATCAACACTCTCAGCGCGATTTACCGGAGGCAACGCCCGACGCAACGTGGTGATCACCGAGATGGAGCATCACGCCAACATCGTGCCCTGGCAGATGCTCAGAGAGCGCACCGGAGCAGAGCTACGGGTGATCCCAGTGCTGGATGATGGCTCGCTGGATATGGCGCGGGCCGAAGAGCTGATCGATGAATCTACCGGGGTTGTGTCGGTGGTTCACGTGTCCAACACCCTCGGAACAACCAACGAAGTAGCTAGGCTGGCCGAGCTTGCCCGTCGCGTTGGTGCCGTATCGATCGTCGATGCCGCACAGAGTGTTTCATCTGCCGAGGTTGATGTTGCCGCCATTGGGTGCGACGCGCTGGTATTCTCCGGACACAAAGTCTACGGTCCGATGGGCATTGGCGTTGCGTTCATCCGGCGCGAGTTGCTCGACACGTTGCCGCCCTATCAGGGCGGGGGATCGATGATCACTTCGGTGAGTTTCGAAAAGACCACCTATGCTGAAGGTCCGCTGCGTTTTGAGGCCGGTACGCCGAACATCGAAGGGGCTATTGGTCTTGGCACGGCTCTGGCCTGGCGTAATGCTCTGGACATGCGGGCCGTTGTTGCCCATAAGCAGGACCTCACGGATCGGCTTGTTGGTGGCCTGCAACGTCGCGACGGTGTGAACGTGCATGGCCGTCATCAGGGGCACTCGGGCATTGTCAGTTTCAGTCTCGGCGGTGTTCATCCGCAGGACCTGGGGCTTCTGCTCGACGCGCATGGTGTGGCCGTGCGAACGGGCCATCACTGCACGATGCCTCTTACCCAGCGGTATTCCTCCAACGGAAGCATACGAGTTTCGGCTGCGGTCTACAGCTCGGTCGACGAAGTTGAAATGTTTTTTTCTGCCCTCGATAGGGCATGTGCGGTGCTGCGATGATCTCGACTGCATCAGGTACGATCCTTGAAGTCGCCGACCAGATCGGTCAGTCACTTGCATCTCTTCCGGACTGGGAGGAACGCTTCGGTGCGATCATGGAAACCGGCAAGCTACTTGCTCCCTTCCCCGAAGAGCATCGGCGTGATGATCTGCTTATCAAAGGGTGCCAGTCACGCGTCTGGCTGCACGCGCAGATGGTCGACGGACGCATACACTTTGATGCCGACAGTGATGCTCTCATTGTCAAGGGGCTTGTGGCACTCGTGATCCGCATCATGCAGGACCGGACGCCGCAGGAGATCCTTGAAGCGCCGAAGGACATCCCCGAGCGCCTGGGGCTTGCCCAGCATCTTTCACAGAACAGATCAAGCGGACTCACGAGCATGCTCAAGCAGATCCGCCTTTATGCTGTTGCACTCAGTTTGAGGACGTCGTCATGATCGATACGCCAGCAGATACACCGACGACAGCAGCGGCCGCGCAGCCGATGCCAGACCTGCGTGAACGGGTGATCGACGCGATCAAGACCGTTTTTGATCCGGAGATACCGATCAACATCTACGAGCTTGGTCTGATCTACGAGGTGCGCGTTGAAGACCAGACAAAGGTCTTCATCACCATGACCCTGACCACGCCAAACTGTCCCTCGGCGCAGTCTCTTCCAAGAGAGGTCGAACAGGTCTCGCGCAGCGTCGAGGGTGTTGAGTCGGTGCAGCTTGAGCTCACGTTCGATCCGCCATGGGATAAGACGATGATGTCGGATGCTGCCCTGTTTTCCATTGGACTCTATTGATGTCGTCGAGCGCTTACCATCCGCTGGTGATCGAGCGCGCGTGGGACACCACGCCACGAGCACGTGTTGCTGAGTTCCGTGTTCCGGATCACCTCAGGCAGACCTTCGTGCATCGAGCCGGACAATACGTCGCGCTTCATGTGGAGCTTGATGGCGTCTGGCAAGAACACGCGTTTTCGCTGTGCTCGAGTCCCGAGGCAGGGCAGCCCCTTACCATTGCCGTAAAGCGCAGCGATACGTCGCGATCGGCGCCCTTTATCCAGTCGCTTCTGCAACCGGGCACAACCATCCTGGTAAGCCCGCCGCAGGGGTCGTTCACCATCGACCTGCATCCGGAATCCTCGCGTTGCGTGGCCTTGTTTGCCGCTGGCAGCGGCATCACACCTCTGCTTGCAATTGCCACCTCGGTACTGGTAGCAGAACCCCTCAGCACCGTCGAGCTTTTCTACGCCAACGTATCGGCCGCCGATACGATGTTTGCCGATGAGCTGCGCAGGCTTCATGGCGAGCACGGTGAGCGTCTGCGTGTTGTGATCCTTCTCGAAGAGGGGGCTGATGCCACGCTTGCTGATTTTGCCGAGGTGCGCGGCGGACGTCTAGCTGCGACCGATGTGATGGAGCTCGTTGAGCGACATCGCAGCGGCAACAAGACCGCCGAGTACGCCCTGTGCGGTCCACCGGGCTTTCTCGAGATGGTGAACGCCGCCCTTGGTATCATTGCGGTGCCTGCAGAACACATTCACATTGAATCTTTTTCGTCAACCCCACGGCCAACGCCAACACCGTAACTGATGGAGCACATGGAACAGACTTCTCAACTCATTACACGACGCGTTAAGGTGCGTCTCTATGGTCAGGATCACGAGTTCAGCGTCGAGCCGGACGAGACTATTCTCGCGGCGGCTCAGCGTGCCAACCTTGATCCTCCGTATGCATGTCAGATCGGCGCCTGTTGCACGTGCCGTGCGCGTCTGGTCTCGGGCACCGCCATCATGGATGAGCGCGAAGCCCTGTCGGACGACGAGATCGCCGACGGGTATATTCTCACCTGTCAGGCGCATCCGACGTCGGACGACTGTTTTGCCGATTACGATCAGTAAGATCTCATGGTTCGACTCTCCAAACGCATCGAGTATGCCTTGCTGGCAATGCAGGATATGGCCGCAAGGCCCGACAGCATTGTCTCGGCCAAAGACGTTGCGTCGCATTATGACATCTCGCAGGCACTCGTGGCCAAGGTGCTGCAGCAGCTTGCGCGTCATGGACTGATTCGTTCGTTTGCCGGATCCACCGGTGGATACACGCTTGCGCGTGCTGCCGGAAGCATCAGCGTAGCGGAGATCATCGAGGTCATGGAAGGGGCAGGTCAGGCTCTGGTGGACTGTCAGAGCACCGACCATTCATCATGCAGCGCAGAGCATGTGTGTACGATCAAGGAGCCCCTTGGTCGACTGCAGGAGCGTATTCAATCAACATTCAAATCGATGAGCATTGCCGAGCTGGCAGCTCCTCGCGAACTCGTTCAACTGGAGGTTCTATGAGCGTCACCATGATCGGCGACGACGTCGTGTCGATCCCAACCGGAGTGACCGGTACGGATGAGCACGACAACATCATCATCACATCAAAGGCCATCAGCGAGGTCAAGAAGATCAAGCAGCAGAACTCTATCGCAGACGACTACGGCCTGCGTCTCGGCGTCAAGGGAGGGGGCTGCTCGGGCATGTCCTATACGCTCGGCTTTGACGCAGCTGCCAAGGAAAACGACCTCGTGCTGGATGCCGACGGTGTGCGCGTGTTTATTGATGCCAAGAGCATGTTCTATCTGATGGGGATGACGCTGGACTTCAGCGACGGCCTCATGGGCAAGGGCTTCACATTCAATAATCCGAATGCCACCAAGACCTGCGGCTGCGGCAGCAGCTTCGGCGTCTGATCTTTCCTACCTACGACTCTACCCACCAACACCTACCGAGGTATACATGGCCTACGAATGGAAATTCAATCCTCGTCCATACAGCGACGACGAGGCGAAGGAGCTGCTCAAGGACGTGATCTCGCCCGAGACCACCGACTGGCACTACAACACGCACCACAAAGGATACGTGACATTCCTCAACAAGATCGAATCTGCGCTTGCCGGTGCAGACCGCTCGGCGGCCAACGGCAACTGGAGCGAGGTTGGTGAACTCAAGCGCCGGTTTACGTGGAATCACGCTGGCACCGTGCTGCATGATGTCTACTGGGAAGTCATGGGCGGCGATGGTGATCCATCAAAGGGTCCGGAAGTTCTTGCTGCCATCGAGAGCGAATTCGGATCTTTCGACGCTTGGAAGGCCGACTTCAAAGCCTCAGCATTGGCAGCTAAGCTTTCAGGATGGGGCGTACTTTGCATCGACTCGCTTTATTCCGGACGTCTTCTCAATGTGCTGGTGGACGAGCACCACTATGGGGCGATCTGGGGCGGTATTCCGCTTATCAGTTGCGACGTTTTCGAACATGCCTACTATCATAAGAGCGGTCCGGGCCGCGCGGGATACATCGATGCATTCCTGAATAATCTCCACTGGGAACGTATCAACGAACGGTATCTGGCGCACGCGCGGTGACGCTCGGGCTGTTCCCGCTGAACCTGGTGCTGTTTCCACACGTCAGGCTGCCGCTACACATTTTCGAACCCCGCTACAAGGCCCTCATCAACGGGTGCCTTGAGCGGGGTTTGGAGTTTGGCATCAATCTTGTCGAGGACGGTCACCTGCACCCGGTCGGCTGTGCCGCCACGGTGGTCGAGGAGGTCAAGCGCTATCCGGACGGTCGCCTGGATATTGTCATCGAAGGCACCCGGAGATATCGACTTCTCGAACTGGTCTCGTCGGAGATGCCCTTTGCCGTAGGCACCGTCGAGGACTTCCCTGATGAGCAGGGGGCTTTCGGTGCGCCCCTTCTCGAGTCCGTGATTGAGCGATACAATCGCATCGTTACGCTCGTCTATGGCATCGGTGCGCCTACCTTTACTGCCGATCAGCTCACGGACACACCCTCGTTTGAGCTGGCTCCGAAGGCCGGATTGTCTGTGCAGCAGAAGCAGGGGTTGCTCGAGACGCCCTCCGAGGCGGCGCGTCTGCGCATGCTAGACGGGCACCTCAACGACATGCTCCCGTCGATCATAAAGGCCGAGAATATCCAGCGCATCATCCGCAACGACGGATACATGCGGCGCTGAGGCGCGCGGCGGTCTCAACCGCCGGTGGTATTGATCTTCTGCATGGCCATCGTGGGGCCGGATTTGGCCACTAGCCGGATCGCTTCGCAGCTTCTTTCGATCATCGCCTGCAGGTCGGTCGACTGTGACGCATCGAATGGCGAAAGAACGTAGTCCACCAGCTGCCCGGGCCCAAACTGGCGGTCGATCCCGCAGCGCAGACGCCAGAAGTTTGCCGATTCCAATTCGTCGATCACCGACGCCACGCCGTTATGTCCACCGGCGCTGCCTCCCTGTTTGAGGTGGATCTTGCCGACAGGGAAGTTGTACTCATCGGTGATCACGACGATATGTGCCGGAGAGATCGAAAGCTCGCGAGAACGCTTCGTTACGGCGCGGCCCGACAGGTTCATAAACGTAAGGGGCTTGATCAGCACCAGCTCTACGCCGGCATAGCGCGTGCGGGCCTCATCGTACAGCGACGACGGATGCGTCCACGACGCCTCACATGCGCTTGCGAACGCGTCGAGGACCATGAAACCAATGTTGTGCCGGGTCTGCTCATACTCGGAGCCAGGATTGCCCAGTCCGACCAGCATAAGGGTTGATCGTGAAGAACTGCTCATAGACTGCAAACCTAAGCACCGCATGCATCGGTTTCCCGTCAGCCCGAGCGAGGCCGTTTGCTATATTGCGGCTTCTCTTCACGGTAAGTGACACTACAGACGGAACCTTAGACGTATGGGCGTGTCAGCGCTGCTTGCAACATTATTCGGCCCCCTGCTGGGTTCGATTGCCATTCTGTTTATCCATCGCGATCAGACGACGGCGATCAAGCGCACGGCCATGGTGATCTCGTGTGTCACGTTCCTGCTGTCACTGCTGATGATCCCGGCGTTCGACGCCTCGAACACGGCACTGCAGTTCGTGGTCAACCAACCCTGGATCCCGGCACTCGACGCCGGTTTCCGGCTGGGCGTCGATGGAATCTCATTGCCACTGGTTCTGCTAACAACGCTGATCATGCCGATCGCGCTGCTGGCGTCCTATGATTCGATCGGCAAAAGCGTCAAAGAGTACTACGCGCTGATGCTCCTGCTGCAGTTTGGTATGACGGGTGTGTTCATGGCCTGGGATACCTTCCTGTTCTATGTGTTCTGGGAGCTGATCCTTATTCCGATGTACTTCATCATCGGAATCTGGGGTGGTAAGGATCGCATCTATGCGGCCATCAAGTTCTTCCTCTACACGCTCGTCGGATCACTGCTGATGCTTGTGGCCATCGTCTGGCTCGGCCTCGAGTCGCAGTGGGCCGGACACGGGTTTACGGCCGACCTGACAAAGCTCCAGCAGATCAGCTCGCATGTCGGCTTTAACGTTCAGCAGTTCCTCTTCTGGGCATTTGCGCTTTCGTTCCTGATCAAGGTTCCGCTTTTCCCTCTGCACACATGGCTTCCGGACGCGCACGTGCAGGCACCAACGGCAGGTTCGGTGATTCTTGCGGGCGTGCTCCTGAAGCTCGGCACGTATGGTCTTATCCGGTTCAACCTGGGACTCTTCCCGCAGGCCTCGGTGCATTTTGCCGAGATCATCAGCGTGTTTGCCGTCATCGGCATTGTATACGGTGCGCTGGTGGCGATGGTACAGACTGACATCAAAAAACTCGTTGCCTACTCATCCGTGAGCCACCTTGGATTTGTCGTGCTCGGCATCTTCTCGGTCACCACCGAAGGTGTTCAGGGTGCAGTCCTGCAAATGGTCAACCACGGTATCTCGACGCCGATGTTGTTCCTCTGCGTTGGCGTGCTTTACGAGCGTCGTCACACACGCGAGATCGCCGACTATGGTGGCATCACCAAGGTCATGCCTCGCTTTGCCGTGCTGTTTGCCATTGCCATGTTTGCATCGGTGGGACTGCCGGGACTCAACGGATTCGTCGGTGAGTTTCTTACGTTGCTCGGAGCGTTCAAGAGTCAGACGCTCGGGTCATGGACGTATGCCATCATCAGTGCCAGCGGCGTGATCTTCGCTGCTGTGTATCTCTTGTGGATGTTCCAGCGCGTCATGTTCGGCACGAACGACAACGCCGAAAATCATCATCTGCGCGACCTGAGTCGCAGCGAGTACTGGCAGCTGGTGCCACTTGCACTTCTGGCCATCTGGCTTGGTGTGAACCCCAAGCCCCTTATGAACATGTCGGAAAAGGGAGTGCAGGCCGTCGTCAACTGGGTGCAGAACCCATCAACTGCTGCTCCGACGATCACCGTCCCGACGCAGGCGCCCCATGCGGCACACTCCATGAACACGCACCGCTGAATGTGAGATCGAGGACCTCTCAATGAACATCGACTTCTTTGGATCGCTTCCCCTGATCGTCATCTGGCTTGCTCTCGGAGCCGTTGGCATTGCCATTCAGGCCTTCGTGCGCAACAACACGCGCCTGATCTTCGGCTACTACGTGGCAACACTCGTGGCCACGGCCGTTCTGGCGATCATCACGGCCGGACACAAGAGCATCGCTTTTAACGGCATGGTGGCCCTGGGCGGCTTCTCAAACTACTTTGACGTGCTGTTCTGCGGCGCCGGGCTGATGACGATGATGGCTGCCCGACCCTATCTGCAGCGCGAGAACGCTGAGATCGACGAATTCTACACGCTCCTGGTGTCGGCCGTATCGGGCATGATGTTTATGTCCCATGCCAACAACCTTCTGGTGCTGTTCGTCGGTGTCGAGTTGATGTCGATTTCCTTCTACGTCATGGCAGGATTCCTGCGCACGAACTCGCGCAGTATTGAGGCCGGACTGAAGTACTTCCTTCTGGGAGCCTTCGCTTCCGGCTTTCTCGTCTACGGAATGGCGTTGATCTACGGTGCCACCGGCTCGTTGCAGTACGACGTGATCGCGTCGCACATAGCCACCGGCCAGGTGAACTTCCCGGCTCTGCTGTCCATCGGTGCGGTGCTGATGGCCGTTGCTCTGGGCTTCAAGGTTGCGGCCTTCCCTTTCCACCAGTGGGCACCGGATGTTTACGAAGGGGCTCCTTCGGTTGTGACGGCATTTATGAGCACGGCAGGCAAGGCGGCCGCGTTTGCCAGCTTCATCATGGTGTTTGCAGCACTCATGCCTCACGGCAATGTGCTCACGCCCAAGCTGCAGAATATGCTGGCCTTGGTCTCAGCCATCACCATGCTGATCGGAAACATCACGGCCATTGCGCAGACCAACGTCAAGCGTATGCTTGCATACTCATCGGTAGCCCATGCCGGCTATCTGCTGATGGGCATCGTGGCCAACAGCGATCAGGGCAGCATGGCGGTCGTGTTTTACGTCACGTCGTACGTGTTCATGCAGCTCGGTGCCTTTGTCGTTGTCGGTATCCTTGAGCGCGGCAACGAGCAGCATCTGCAGATCAGCGACTATGCTGGACTTGCCAAGCGGCAACCCGTTCTGGCGTTTGCCATGGCGGTATTCATGTTTGCACTTGCGGGCATTCCGCCCCTTGCGGGCTTCTTCGGTAAGTACCTGCTGTTTGTTTCTGCGATTGAATCCGGCTTCCTGTGGCTGACACTTGTGGCAGTTCTGTCGTCTGTTATCAGCGCATACTTCTACCTCGGACTCATCGTGAAGATGTACTTCTCCGAGTCGCAGGGTCATCACGAACCGAATCCTGCCGGCATGGCCGGTATCACCCTTGTTGTGGCTGCCACGGCCAGCATCGTTCTGGGACTCTTTACAACGCAGCTCCTTTCGGTTTACGGCTCGTGGTAATAGCAGAGAGGTAGCTTCAACCATGAATTCGTGGTTGGTTCATCTCGTCGTATTTGTGATCGGTGCCATAGCGGCACACGCACAGGTCGAGTTCTTTATCCGTGAATCGAGCAAGGCCGATACGGTCATTGCCTTCGGCGTAACACGTCCCGGCGAGCCGATCGTCGACAGTTTTCAGGTGCGCAACACCTCGGCGAGCGAGGTCAAGATCACCGCTACGCGACTTGATCTGACCGGCGCGACGTCTGCTGTCGTGGTCGAGTTCGACACGATCTTTTCGAATGAGGAAACAGTAAAGTCCGGTACGACCTTGACGTTCAAGGTTGTGTATCGTGCCGGCGGTGTGTTTCCGGTTGACTCGCTGGCAGAGATCCGGCTGGTCCTTCGGGCTATTGACGTGGCCTCGGCAAATCAGGTTGCGTCACAAACCTTCATATTGCGTGGACTCAAGACCAATAAGGCGCTTGGGAGTCTGCAGAGGCGGATCCGTTTCGACAGTGTATACGTCAACCCCACTCCGGTTCCGGCCACCAGATACGCCGTGCAGAGTCTCCTGCAGCGCAGACTGCAGATCCGGTCGCAGCGGCTACGGCTAAGAACATCCTCCCTGGGCTTTAGTGAGGTGTTTGTCGACACCATGGCTGCCGTCGAGTTTGCAGAACGCGGGCGTGTGGAGTGGCCGATGCGTTACCTGCCGCAGGACATGGGAGCTGACACGGCGGAGTTCGTTGTCTCGTATGTGAATTCGGACATCGTTGCCGACACGACGCTAACGACGACGATCACCGGCATTGGCATCAGGCAGTCTCTCGAACTTGGACAGGTGAGGGTGACGGATGGTGCGGGCGACGTGAGCGTTATGGCTGATACCATCAGTGTTTCGAACGTTCTTGCCGCATCGGAAAAAGCCACGATCGCAGTGCCCCTTGTCAATGCCGGCAACATCGACATCCACGTCGATAGTGTGCGCATCGTTACCGTGTCCGGCACCGTTGCATTTGTCCTCCGCGAGCCGATATCCACCGTTGGCGTCGGCCGCACGGAAACGCTGAAGATCGAGTTTGCTCCTGACCGGAAAGCGATTTTTCAGGCCCGCATTGAGGTGTATACGGACCTTGCACGCAGAGCCGTGCGAGGCGTGCCACCGACGGCGGCAAAGCACGTATTCCCGATCCGCGGCTCGTCGCGATCGCATCTTGAGGTGCAGCCCGAGTCTGTCGACTACGGTGTTGTCTTGATCTCCCGAGGCTGTGATGTGGTGGAGACGGAGGAGTTTGCCATCACCAATAGCGGCCCGGTAGATGTGCGGATCGATTCGATACACTTCAATCAGCCGGATGTTGATCTGACCTTTACGCCATCGACATTTCTTCTGCCAGCCGGCTCGACGCGGACCGTGCAGGCGGTCTTCGTACCACAGGGACGCGGCCGGATCACGGGCGACGTTCTGCTCTATACTTCGGGGCGGGAGCGTGTGCGCCCCCTTGCTCTGACGGCTGATGTGGAGGATGCGTCCGCGCTCTTACTTGTGCTGACGGAATCGGTCTCGGCACGTCCCGGCAGCATCGTCGAGATGCCTGTGCGCGTCGGCTCGGGTTCGGCTATCGGCGCGCAAAGGGGATCGCTTTATCTGGAGTACGATCCGTCGGTAGTGGAGCTGGTGGGCATTCGACGGGAGCTGACGGCTTGCCAGAATGCGGTCGTTACCGACGTACCGAGCAGCAGTGGACGTCGCATTGTTATACAAGATCAGCAGGGACTGCTTGATCGAGACACGCTCCTGATCCTGCAGCTACGCCTGTTTTTAGGTGATTCTGTGGCCAGCGGGATCACATTCAACGAGGATAGCAGCCGCCTTGGCACCAATGCCTGTGATGATCTGTTGTCGCTCTTCGTCAGGCCCGGCTCTGTGCGGATCGATTCCGTCTGTGGACTCTCCTACAAGACGGCGGTCAGTGGACTCAAGACGTTCCGTGCGGGCATCCTACCGAACCCGGCCGGCGATGCTGCAACCGTGGCTTTGATGGCCAAACCCGGCAGCATTGTTACGATCGACATCCTTGATGCGCTTGGCCGCCCTTGCGCCGTGCCACGTCAGTTTGTGTGCAGTGAGCCCCTTTCGACCATCCCCATCGATGTGTCCGGGCTTCCGCCGGCAGCATACGCGGTAGTCGTGCGCATGGCCGACGCGTTTCAGACAATACCGCTTGTGGTGCAGCGATGAGGTCATGGACGATCATCGTTGTCCTGCTTGCGATCTGCAGCGAGCTTGCAGCTCAGGGCTTTGAATGGCAGCCGTCGCCGCGCCGCCCGTATGTAGCGCCCACGTCGTTTATCGGCCTCGAGGCGGCCATCGGGCTGGCGGGGCACAGTGGTTCTCTGCCGTATCTCGAGGCCGACATTACCGATCCGTGCTGCTCGTTTGAACGGGGCTCAGGGGTGCCGATCCGCTTCGGTCTGGCTGCCGAATTCTGGGTCCATCCAACACGCGCAGTCGGCATTGAAATGGGGTTGCTTACGCATTCGGCTGCATTCACGGCCGCGGAGCAGTCGCTTGTGCGCGCAGGCAATGACCCCCTGGTAACGCGCTACGAGCTAAGCGTGGTGACGTCGCATATCACAATCGGGGCATCGGTGCGTCAGCGCCTCGGATCGTCGATGTTCGTCGCGGCGGCTGGAATGCGCGGCGGAGTGCTGTTGAGTGCGAATATGACCAATCGCGAGGTTGTCGTCGGCGCCGGTACGTTCGCCAGCGGCAAGACCGTGGAGGATCTTCCTACGTCGGGCATCGCCGATGCATCCGGACTTTTTCTCGAGCCATACGTCAGTCTCGGCTACGACCTGCCCCTTTCAACGGGGTACTACCTTCAGCCGTCGATTATGATCGGATACACCGCCACCAGTCTGTCGACCCTCCATCCGTGGCACGCCACAACGGTCGGCCTGGGGCTGCGCATGATGAAGGGGCGGTAGGCCCACCGATACTATATTTGTGACGCGTTCGTCAACTGCGCAGCGCAAGTAAAACTTTCTCTGTTGGGGTCACATCATGTTCAACCGTATCCTGCTTAGCGTAGCCGTTGCCATTGTCACCACGGTCACGGCGTTTGCTCAACCGAAACTCGAAGTGGTCGGTGGTGACACATACGATTGGGGTAAGGTCAAGCCGCCGAAGGAAGGCTACCTTGAGGCGACCATCCAGATGAAGAACACCGGTGACAAGGCCGTGCGCATCACGGAAGTGCGTCCTGGTTGTGGTTGTACAAAGACCGACCCTGATAAGTACGATCTAAAGCCGGGCGAAGTCAGTACCATGAAGGTGAAGCTCAACATCAGCCCGACGCAGTCTGGCTCGCTCACCAAGAGCATTACGCTTTCGTGGGCCGACCTGGCCGGTAATGAGGCACTCAAGGCCTTCCGCAGCAGCGGTTCGGCCGTGCCGAGCGGGGCCGACACGAACATCCGCACCGGGTATTTGTATCTCAAGGCTGATATTCAGCGCGAGATCACCTTTATGCCGTCGACGTACTTCTCATTCAACGATCTAAAGATCGGCGTCGAAGCAACATCGAAGATCGAATTCGTCAACAACTCGGACAGCGATGTCACGCTGTCTGATTGGAAGACCGACGGAGGCCTGGTGGTCAATCACACGGGACGCATTGTCGTCAAGGCCAAGGGCAAACTCGACATTGTCGGCAAGATCGT
>CANHFG010000017.1 GCA_947459875.1 Ignavibacteria bacterium | reverse complement strand
TCACTTGTCACTCGTCACTTGTCACTCGTCACTCGTCACTCGTCACTTGTCACTCGTCACTTGTCACTCGTCACTTGTCACTCGTCACTTGTCACTCGTCACTTGTCACTCGTCACTTGACCATATGCGCATCCTCCTGATTCTTGCCGCACTGGCAGCTCTGCTTCCTTCCTGCCGTTCGGTTCCGTCGGAGCCCCTTCCCGAAACGCAGATCTGGCTGGCCGACTTTGACATCCGCACCGGTGAGCTAAGCAATGCGTCGATGATCATCGACGCGCCCGGGTACGACAACCAGCCGATGTTCACCGCTGATGGCAAGGGGCTGCTGTTCGTCTCGGATCGCGCGGGGGATGGCAGCACTGACGTGTATCGGTATGATCTTGCCACGCAGACCACCGCGCGACTGACCTCGACGCCGGAGCAGGAGTTCTCTCCGACGCCGATTCCGGGGTCGACGGACTTCTCTGTGGTGCGCGTTGCGCGCCCACGGGATACCGGCGAGGTATACACCGAGTCACAGCAGCTGTGGCGCTATTCGGCTGACGGTGAGCCCCGATCGCCCATCATTCAGCAACGACGCGTTGGCTATCATACGTGGATGGATTCTGCCTGGGTGGCGCTCTTTCTTGTCGGTGATGACCAGAAAGGCAGTCCGCATCGGCTGGAGATCCAGGGCGTTGAATCGGGCACTGTTTACCCAATTGCAAACTCGATCGGGCGGTGCATACGACGGCACCCTTCGGGACAGCTGAGCTACGTCGACAAGTCCGACACAGCAGCTAACCGGCTCATGATGACCATCGGTCCTTCCATACCCCCGGACACGCTTGTGGTGATGCCACCCGGCACGGAAGACTACTGCTGGCTCTGGGATACCTCAGTACTCTTTCTTACAAGCACCGGCAACGTCTATCGGTGGATCAAGGGTACCGAACTCGGCCTTCAGCCGCTCACGTCACTGTATCTGGGAGGTCAGGGGGCGCGCATCACCGCAAATGACGCTTCGACCAAGCTGGCATGGGTTGTTATCAAACCCGCCGCGGCACGGTAGGGGTGCGTCATGCTACGAGGGTGCATCATCACGGTCCTGCTGCTGTGTTCGCTGCCGAACAGAGGCCCAGCGCAGTCAGCGCCGACCGATGGGCTAACGACTCTCGGTGGTGCCACACTGGCATACTCCGCGTCGGCAAATGGTATTGCGGCCGGACGTCGCGCGTATACCCTGCAGCCATCTGTCAATGGCCGCCTCGGCGTCATGCAGATGGATCTCGGCGTTCAATACAGGAGTCGCTGGCTGCAGGCCACGCTTGTTGGACAGCAGGGCTGGTTTGCCGAAGCGAATTATGCCGGCGATGACTATGCCTATCGATACCTTCAGCAGGCATGGGTCGGCATTGATATGTCCGCGGATGTTTCCCTGCGTGCAGGAGTGATGCCTTCGCACATCGGTTATGAGCCAGTCAATGAGCGGGAGAACCTGATCGTTTCGCGACTCTTCTGCTCCGATGCGACACCGTATTACGAGACCGGTGTGGCCCTGCAATGGCAGCCTACGGATCAGGTAACTCTTGAGGGTCTTGTCCTGAACGGATGGCAGAGGATCGTTGCCATCAATGACAATGTGGCATGGGGCTCGCGGATCGTCTGGCGTCCTGACTCGGCCCTTACCCTGAACTGGAGCACTTTCTACGGCAATATGTTCGACCGTCGTGCACTCCGACAACCATCTTCTGCTCAACTCGGATGGCGCTTCTATAGCAACGTCTGGGCTGAGTGGAAGCCCTCGGAGAATGTGACCGTTGTAGCGATCATCGATAACGGACATCAGACGATTTCGACAGACTCAGCGGCATCCACCTTTTCCGTTGCCGCCATCATGGCCTACCGCCTGCATCCGCGGTGGCGTGCAGCCGTGCGCGCCGAACACTTCTCAGATCCCGAATCGGTGATCATACAACCTGCAGCAGGTCATGGATTTACTGCGTCTTCAGTTTCGGCGAACATCGACTGGTCGGCAACGTCCATGATCACGATCCGAGCAGAGCTTCGTGGGTTGTTCGCCAACGACCAGGTCTTCCCCGCCACCGGCGGCGTATCGACGTCCGAAGTCTTCGGCACCGTTACGATAAGCACCAGCCTGTAAAACTCACAACGCTTTCGCTCTGGGCCGGCTACGGAAAAAAAAGCAAGCCCCATGAGCAGTGCGTGATCATGGGGCTTGTAAGGAGGACGAGGCCGAAGCCCCATCCGAAACAAAAATACGTCTTTAGGCTTCGGTGTAGAGTGTCGAATTGTCAACATAGATCAAGTAGTCCTTGATCTTCCCATCGACCATGTTGAACACATTGGCAAAGGGCACTGACAACGTAGAACCGCTATGTCGTGTATAGGTTACAGTTCCCTCGGTGAGAACAAATCCGTCAGCCTCGCGAACCTTCAGGTCTGAGTGCTTAATGGCTGCGATCGACTGGAACCATCCCTCGAGAAAGTTGACGATGGCGTCCTTGCCAACCACCGCTGGGTGGTTTGCAAAACGAAACTGGGCATCGTCGGTCAGGAATGTGCCAAAGAGATTATGATCCTTGGCATCAATACCGCTGAACAGGACCGAAAAATCTGGGTTTGCCATAGTGGTGCGAACTCATTTGGTGATGAAAACTTGAGCGCCGTCAACACGGCGAAACTACGTCATTTTTTGCTTTGACCGACCCGTCGGTCGGATGTGATAATGGGGCAAGCCTCGGACTGCGTCTCGCCCCTACAACGCCTCGGGCGAGACTGCGTCTCGCCCCTACTCCGTAACTTCGCTGCCTTATGCAGAACTACCGCAACTTTTGCATCATCGCGCACATTGACCACGGCAAGTCAACACTGGCCGACCGGCTGCTGGAACGCACCGGACGGGTTTCGGCGCGCGAGATGACAATGAATCAGATCCTCGACGACAACCCACTCGAGCAGGAACGTGGCATCACCATCAAGCTGCATGCCATCCAGATGGACTATGCAGCCAAGGACGGGAGCACCTACAAGCTGAATCTCATTGATACGCCCGGTCACGTCGACTTTTCCTACGAGGTTTCCCGCTCGCTGAGCGCCTGCGAAGGGGCTCTCCTGGTGGTCGATGCCACGCAGGGCGTGGAAGCACAGACGATCTCAAATCTGTTCATGGCTATCGAGCAGGGCTTGGAGATCATCCCGGTGATCAACAAGATCGACCTGCCGAGCGCGGTGACAACGATCGAAAACGTCAAGCAGCAGGTCATGGACCTGATCGGTTGTAAAGAAGATGACATGATCCTTGCCTCGGCCAAGGCCGGCATCGGTATCGATGAGATCCTCGAGGCAGTTGTTGCCCGTGTGCCGCCGCCAAAGGGTGACCCTAAAGCCCCCTTGCGCGCACTTATCTACGATTCCGTGTTCGATGCCTATCGCGGCGTGATCGTCTATGTACGGGTGATCGACGGAACAATGCGTGAAAAGGACAAGATCCTCTTCATGGCTACCGGACAGTCCTACGAGCTCGATGAGGTCGGTGTGCTCTATATGCAGAGGCAGCGAACGGGCGAGCTCTCAGCCGGGAACGTGGGGTACTTTACCGCTGCGATCCGCAAGCTGCAGGACTCAAAGGTTGGCGACACGGTTACCCTTTTCTCTAACCCGACAACGAACCCCATCGAAGGCTTCCGCGAGGTCAAGCCAATGGTGTTCAGTGGCATCTATCCTGCCGACAGCGATGACTTTGAAGACCTGCGCGAAGCGCTCGGCAAGCTCTCGCTAAACGACTCGGCCATCACGTTTGAACCCGAATCCTCGAGCGCGCTTGGATTTGGATTCCGTTGTGGATTCCTGGGTCTTCTCCACATGGAGATCGTGCAGGAGCGCCTCGAACGAGAGTTCAATCAGACGATCGTTACAACGGTGCCGAACGTGCGGTATCAGGTGGTGACGACGCGTGAAGAGGTGCTATGGGTGGACAATCCGGCTCAGCTTCCCAATCCGACACTGATCAGCGAGATCCTTGAACCATACATCCGCGCGCAGATCATCGCCCCCTCAGAGTATGTGGGTACGATCATGAAACTTTGCATGGACCGCCGTGGAACAATGATGGGGCAGTCCTATCTCTCGGCCGACCGTGTTGATATGACCTTTGAGCTTCCGCTTGCCGAGGTTGTGTTTGACTTTTACGACAAGCTCAAGAGCAATACACGGGGCTATGCATCGCTCGACTATGAGTATGCGGACTATAAGCCGGGGCAACTGGTGCGTATGGACATTCTGCTCAACGGTGAACAGGTCGACGCTCTTTCGTCGATCGTCCACCGGCAGAAGGCCCATGAATGGGGCAAGCGTCTGTGTTCGAAGCTTCGCGAACTGATCCCGCGTCAGATGTTCGAAGTGGCCATCCAGGCTGCGATCGGTTCAAAGATCATCGCTCGTGAATCGATCAGCGCCATGCGCAAGAACGTTCTTGCCAAGTGTTACGGCGGCGACATTTCCCGTAAGCGCAAGCTGATCGAAAAGCAGAAGGAAGGCAAAAAACGCATGAAGCAGGTCGGCAAGGTCGAGATACCTCAAGAGGCCTTCCACGCCGTTCTCTCACTGGACTGATCGTCTCATCTATGGCACTCATCGAATCACTCTATCAGCGCATGGGCCGCCTCGGTGCGTTCCTTCTGAAGCGGCGGCATGACCGGCTCAATGCCCCAAAGCCCGAGACCCTTAAGGAACATCTTGTTGCCTGGGGCAAGACCATCATCTGGTCGCTCACCGTCGTAACGATCATCAACGGCCTGGCCCTGGCGTCGTTCGTCGTCCCCACGGGGTCGATGGAGAGCACCGTGCTGGCGGGAGAATTCCTGTTCGTAAACAAGTTCAAGTTCGGACCTTCGACGCCGCAGATCGTGCCTTTTCTCAACATGCCCCTTCCCTACTACAAGCTGCCGCCAATCATCGCGCCAAAGCAGGGAGACGTGATCGTCTTTGTGTTTCCGGGTAATCGAGAGGTTGCTCATCCGCCGGCATTTGAGTACTACCTCAAACGATGTGTGGCCGTCGCCGGAGACTCGCTTCATATCCGCGCCGGAAGAGTTTTTGTCAATGGAGTCGAGTATGGTCTTCCGGAGCATGCACAGTTTATGGGGTGGACCCCTGAGCAGCGGGCTATGGTGTCGGAGGCGGACCGCGAGGCAACCTTCCCGCCAGGACGTGGTTACACACGCGATGATTATGGTCCGATCCGCATTCCCAAGCAGGGCGACGTGATCCGTCTGACACCGGAGAACTTCCACGAATGGTCCGTCTTTATTGCCCGTGAAGGACATCAGGTTAACGCAGACCTTCGCACGATCGACGGCCGGCCGGCCACAGCCTATACCGTCAAGCGTGATTACGTGTTTGGTATGGGCGACAATCGCGACAACTCGCTTGACTCACGCTTCTGGGGATTCATCCCGGAAGAAGACGTCGTCGGAACCCCGATGATCGTGTATTGGTCCCTGCCCGTTGAAACTCCCGATGGTCGCAGGCTCACGCTCATGCAGCGCCTGAAGAACATCCGCTGGGGACGTATCGGCACGATCATTAACTGATGGTCCTGAGCTCACTTCGACACCTCCACGATAGCGCTGACCATGTCGGATAAGGGGCTTGCAGAACTCTCATGGAGAGACATCGCCACCAGTGCCACCGTGGCGATCATTGTTGCCCTGCTGCTGAGGGTATTTATCGTTGGTGCGTTTGAGATACCATCGCATTCGATGGAGAATACCCTTCTTCCGGGTGATTACATCGTCGTCAACAAGCTCGCATACGTGCTGCGCGACGTGCGCCGCGGAGACGTCGTGATCTTTCATCATCAGGCCGACACGTCAATGGTTCGCGAGACCTACGTCAAGCGCGTGATCGGTCTTGCGTCGGACACCGTAACGCTTACCCATGAAGGGGTGTGGGTCAATGGTCGCCCCCTGCCAGATCCGCCGGAGTGTAAACTACCGGCCGACCCCGTGCTTGCCTCCCAGAGGAGTCCGGTGGAGATCATCGTCGGCCGTGATTCATTGTTCGTGCTGGGCGACAATCGCCGGAATTCGTTTGATTCCCGATACTGGGGATGCCTTCCCACGGCAGCCGTGATTGGTACGCCGCTCTTCATTTACTGGTCGCGCGGTGGCAGCACGGATAACCCCCTGACCCATATCCGCTGGGACCGCGTTCTGTCGTCGGTGAAGTGATGTTCGGACTCTACCTTCATATCCCGTTCTGCGAAAAGAAGTGCTCATACTGCGACTTCTACAGCATCGAGTCGACCGAGCATATCCAGCGATTCGTTGAAACGCTCAAGCGCGAGATCGATCTGCGTGCGGCCTCCTATGATGGCACTGCCTTTACGTCGGTGTTCTTCGGTGGCGGAACTCCTTCGCTACTGCACCCGGATGAGATCATGGCGATCACCACACGTCTGCGCTCGTACTTCGCTTTCAGCGACGATTGCGAGTGGACGATGGAATGCAACCCCGGAACGGTGACGCTTGAACGGCTTGAGGGCTATCGGCGCTGCGGCATCAATCGGCTGTCCTTCGGTGTGCAGTCGTTTCAGTCGGCCGAACTGGAATTCCTGGATCGCATCCATGACGCCGACCAGGCAGTGGTGTCGATGCACCTTGCCCGGCGAGCTGGATTTGACAACGTGAACATGGACCTGATGTTTGCCGTGCCCGGGCAGACCATCGAAACGCTGCGCGACAATCTGCGTCGGATGATCGATCTGCAGCCGGACCACATCTCGGCTTACTCGCTTATCTATGAACACGGCACACCACTCTATGCCGATCTCCTGAAAGGTCGCGTAACGCCCCTTCCCGAAGAGGTCGACGCCGAGATGTACCACATGGTGATCTCTACACTGCGTCAGCACGGATATCATCAGTACGAGGTCAGCAACTTTGCCCGTCCCGGCCGGGAGTGTCGCCATAACCTCACCTACTGGCACGGCGAGCCGTATCTGTCGGTTGGACCAAGCGCTCACGGCTTTCTTGGAACAACCCGCTACTGGAACTACCGCTCGCTGAGTGCGTGGACGGATCACGTCATGAAGGGCACACTGCCGGAAGCAAATCATGAGCATTTATCGGCGGCGGATCTGCTGACCGAGCATGTTTTTCTGCACCTGCGCGCCGATGGACTCCGCCTGGCCGAGGTACAGCGCCGCTTTGGTCTTGATGTGCGGCAGCGCCTGCAGCCCGATCTATCGTACTGGATCGAAGCGGGTTTCGTAAGCGACCGCAACGATGTTCTGTCGCTGACCGCTGAAGGTTACCGTGTCTGCGACGAGATCAGCTCCAAGGCCGCTGCCCGCATGGCAGGATAGATCGCCGCAGCGGACGAGACCATGACGGCACACGCTGCCGTGGCCACGACGTCAACGGTCTGTACATCAAGCGGCAGTGCGGGGATGAGATACCCCTGCGACATATCAAAGCGTATCCATTGAAAGTGCATCTGCCCCCAGCAGAGCCCAAGTCCGATCATGGTTCCGAGCCCGGAACTGATGACGCCAATGAACAGACCCTGCCAGACGTAGATCTTCGCGATCATCGTATTGGTCATCCCCATGGCCTTGAGCATCGCAATATCATGCCTCTTCTCCACCACTCCCATCGTGAGCGAAACCAGAATACTGAATGCTGCAACCACAATGATCAGCAGTAGCACCACGAATGAACCGAGCCGCTCGAGCCGCATCGTATCATAAACACCGCTGTTGATCTGCTGCCATGTCTCGATGCGCGCTGTCGACCCGAGCGATGCCGCGAGGCTGGCAGCTACCTGCTCGGAGCGCTCCGGCTGATCAATGCGCACGTGCCACTCGGTGGGCTCGGTAGAGGCGATAAGGGGCTTAACAACTTCGGCAGAAAGATACACGGTGGATGCGTCGACATCGCGAGAGGCGTTGGACTGGAAGACACCGACCACAACGACTGGCGTGCCCAGGGGCATGGACATCATCGTTAACGCCGATTCGATCTGCCGCGGACTTATCACGCGCAGCGTGTCACCGAGAAAGAGATTCAATGACTGGGCGACACCGGAGCTGACAACGGCCCCGGCAGCTCCGCCGCTCAGTGACAGTTCCGCTTTGCCCCCTATCATCGCCTGCTGCAGAACACGGCGAGTGGAGAGATCGCTTTCCGTGATTCCCACGGCCTGAACAACTGACGTCCCCTGCGGTGCCTGAACAACCAGTGATGTGCGCCAAACGGGAGACCAGTTCCGGGATGCTCCGTCGATCGTCGAGCCCGAAGTAGCCGTCACACGCAAGTGCGGTCCGAAGGACGTCATAAGATCATGCGCCACATCACGGAAGCCATTGAAGAGCGACATCACGATGATCAGTGCGGCCGTGCCGATGATGATGCCCAGGCCGGAGAGCACGCCGATGAGTCCGATGAAGGAGAATCGGCGCGGACGGAGATATCGTAGAGCGATCGTAAGGTCAATGTTCATCGGCGTTTCAGCTGCGCGAGCAGGTCGGCCTGCACACGCACGGGCGATGAGCCCGGGCTGACGCGAACATACGAACCGTCGGACTGGAGCTGACGCGCCTTGACGTTGTCGTCGAGGTAGTGGGCAAGCAACTCGCGGAGCTTCTTGCGCACACGCCGATCAAGCACGGGGAAGGCGACCTCCACACGGCGCTCCATGTTGCGCGGCATCCAGTCGGCACTGGAGATGTAGACCGTCTCTTCGCCACCGTTGCGGAACCAGAAGATCCGGCTGTGCTCGAGAAACCGATCGAGTACACTGCGCACCGTGATGGACTCACTGACGCCGGCAATGCCCGGCTTCAGACAGCAGACACCGCGAATGATAAGGTCGACCTTGACACCAGCCATCGAAGCTCGATAGAGTGCCTTGATGATCTTGGCATCAATCAGCGCATTCATCTTGGCAATGATGTATCCCTGACGTCCGGCTTTGTGATGCTCGATCTCTTTTTCGATGTGCTCGATGAACGTCTCACGGAGGTTCAACGGCGCTACGGCAAGATGCTGCCACTGGGCATGACGGGAATAGCCAGTCAGCAGATTGAACAGGTGCACAAAGTCGCGCTCCAGCTCCTGACGTCCCGTGAAGATGCCAACGTCCGTGTAGAGTCGACTTGTCGAAAGATTGTAGTTGCCGGTTGCCACGTGCGCATAGGTCAGCACGCTGCGGCCTTCCTTGCGGATGACCAGGCAGACCTTGCAATGAACCTTCAGGCCCATGACTCCATAGACCACGTGCACGCCGGACTGCTCCAGGGCGCGCGCCCAGGCGATGTTGGTCTCTTCGTCAAACCGTGCCTTGAGCTCGACAAATGCCGTGACGTTCTTGCCAAGACTTGCGGCACGCTTCAGCGCGTCGATCACCGGTGAACGGCCACCGGCTCGGTAAAGCGTGATCTTGATGGCAAGAACGTTCGGGTCATCAACGGCCGCCTCAATGAACTTCACCACGGAGTTACTGAATGAATCGAACGGGTGATGTACGAACAGATCGCGTTCCTTGAGCACGTCGAAAATGCTCACTCCCTCGGCCTCAAACTCGGGCAGCACGCGCGAGGTGAAGGGGGCGTCTTTGAGCTTGCGCTTGTCCAGCTGCAGCAGCACAAGAAAGTCCTGCAGGTTCAGCGGGATCTCCACCGGATAGACATCCGACATGTCCAGTTCAAGAGCCCGCGTGAAGAACTGCATGAGTCCCTTGGGCATATCCGAAGCAACTTCCATGCGCACGGCATCGGTGCCCCATCGACGCTGACGGATGCCCTCGGCAACGGCCGTGATAAGGTCATTGGCCTCGTCCTCGGCGATCTCCACATCCGCGTCACGTGTGACGCGGAAGAGATGACTCTCGGAGATGCGGTGTCCGGGAAAAAGAATTCCGGCGTGAGCGCGAATGATCTCCTCGAGCAGCACGTAGTGGTGGCCCCCTGTTCGAGGCAGCTTCATCAGTCGGGGCAAGGCCGATGGCAGCTGCACGACGGCAACCTTTGATTCATCATCGTCGGCCACCTCGTCGTAAAGCACAAAGGCAACCGTCAGCGACCTGTTGAGAAGTCGCGGAAACGGATGTCCGGGATCAAGGGCAAGGGGCGTCAGAACAGGCAGAATATTATCGATGAAATCCGTCTCGATCTCCAACCGTTCCTGCTTGGTCAGATCGCCGAACGAGTGGATGATGATGCCCTCCTTGATGAGCGCCGGCTTCACGGACTCGTTCCAGATACTCGCCTGGCGCTTATAGAGCGGAAGTAGTCGAGAGCGGATCTCGCGGATCTGATCCTGCGGTGCCATGCCGTCCTCAGACAGCTCGGTCACCCCCGAGGTGATCTGCTCCTGCAGACCGGCCACGCGGATCATGAAGAACTCGTCGAGATTGGTCGAGAAGATCGACAGGAACTTTAACCGCTCCAGGAGCGGGTGCTGCATGTCGTCGGCTTCGTCAAGCACGCGCTTGTTGAACTCTATCCAGGAGAGTTCACGATTGAGGTAGAGTCCCTCGTCGTCGAGGTCGATCTCGACAGCCACACCATCTGCCGATGCCGGCAAGGGGGCTGAACCGGACCGTGCGGAAGGTCGGCGTCGTTGCGGTGTAGTCTTCATACGTGGCTCGGGTCACGAAGCTACCGATCCTTTCGTGCATTGCCGTGTTATCTTTTTTTCGGCGGAAGGTCGCTCTGTCCAATGTTGACAAGGCAGCGCTCGACATGATGATCGGTCGTTGAAAGTGCCGTGCATTCCAGCACGGCCACGTAGGTGCCGACGCTTACGGCCGCACCCGTGGTTGCGTCGCGCAGGTCCCATATGGCCGAACCTGTTCGACCGATGACCTCGCCATTGAGAAGCTCGGCAACCTGCATCCCGTCAAGTCGGAAGATCCTAAGCCGGCCAATGCCCTGCTCGATGGGTTGCTCCCAGGTGATTACGCAAGGATGGAATGCCGATGACGCCACAGCCGAACATGGATCCGGCCAGCTTCGCATGCCCACGATCACGGGCGGCGGCAGACCGACACTGTTCGGCCGGCCGGGAGTGCCGCCCGACGGGTGGACACACGTTGTCCATGCCACCACGCCCCCTGCGCTCGACCACGGCGCACGGCGTTCAAGTGAGCGTCCGCGCGTGGTCAGGACCGCTACATGGGCATCGTCATCGTAGGCAACCCTCTCAACAACCAGACCCTCGGGAGTACGCAGCGTGACGGTATCGGCTGTGGCATTAATGTTCATGGCCGGACGCATCAGCGTCCAGTATCCAACTCCTTGCATGCGCCTCAGCGCCGTATCGGTCGACACTGCCATGTAGGCAGACGGCAGGATCGTTGCCGGCGGAAGGATCACGCACCGACGTCCCGACGCATCCTCCAGCGTCCAGCCAGCCACATCCAGGGGCCGCGGCGTGCCATTCCAAAGCTCCACGTATTCGGGCTGATGATCATCTGGCTCGGCCATCATCTCCGTTATGGTGATCGCCGGACCAAGCGGCGCAGCGGTGATCCTTGTCTCAAGCGTATCGTTCTCCGGGCGATCATCGCTGGCATTGATCGCAACGCGAAGCAGAATCGTTCTCACCGTATCGGTCAGGCCGAGATCCAGACGGTCAATGGTGATCTCGCTACTTCTGCCCGGTTCAAGCGGCGGGATCTCACCGCGGAGGCGGTCAGCGCCGACATCAATGACAAACCGCCGCGCGGCAGACGTCATGAGTCCGCTATTGTGCAGGCTGATGGTGATCGACGAGTCGAGCACCAGCAGAGGCATCACACGCACATCCCGCGGCAGCAGAACACAGGAATTGAGCATACCGCAGCTTGCACTGTCCCGGCGCTGCGAGGCTGACCATAAAGATCGGTACGTTACGGTGCCATCGACCCATTCACCGCAGCGCTCAATGCTGCGTCCGCGCTCATGCCGTCGCGTATCATACGTCACCGAATCAACGATCGACGAATCGGAACTGCGCAGCTCTACGCGGTCGACCGTGTTGTTGAGCGACGGTAATCGGCAATCGATCACAACGGCGTCTGCCGGAACCGACCGCGTTTCGGCCAGCGCTTCCGCATCGGGAGTGAGGACGGCAAAGCCCCCTGCCGGAATCGTGACATCAGCAAGTGATGCACACGTGCGGCTGTCGCAGATCATCCACGAGACAAGCCTCAGCGGGCGTGCGCCGGTATTGACGCACTCCACCCATTCCGGCTCTCCTGATGCCGGCGTTGGATGCACTTCCGTGATAAGCAGCTGCGCCATGGATTCTGCCGGAACAGCCAACAGTGCCAGCACGCAGGCGCACATGCAAACAGCATGCACGGCATCGTGCAGGAGAACAGGAATTCTCAGGGGGCTTTTCATATCCCTCCTTGTGCTGCAACGTCGCGTTAGCGTGACATCAGCACGGCAACGATCTCTTCAAGCAGCCTGACGTCGTCAGCCGAAAACCGATCGACAACCGGACTGTCAACATCCAGTACGCCAACCAGAACACCTGCACGGATCATCGGTACAACGACCTCACTGCGACTGGCGACATCGCAGGCGATGTGTCCGGGGAATGCCTCTACGTCCGGAACCACAAATGTGCGTCTTTCCAGCGCGGCCGTTCCGCACACGCCACGTCCAAGGGCGATGCGGATGCACGCCGGCTTGCCGTGGAAAGGTCCGAGCACGAGCTCCGTTCCATCGAAGAGGTAGAACCCGGACCAGTTCACATCTGCAAGCGCGTGATACATGATCGACGCAGCATTGGCCAGGTTGGCAACCAGGTCATGCTCTGCTTCGGTGACGTGCCGCACGGTCTGTAGGATAGACTCCCGCAGAATCTGCAGATCCGTCGAGCGGTCTGGCAGTGAGAACATACCGCGCGGCCCTCAGCGTCGGATTGTGAGCGTGGTGACGTGGGTCGTCAGCGGCATCACAAAGCGCACGTAATAGGTTCCCTGTGCCAGTGCCGATATGTCGATGTCATGTCCGCCGGCGCTGATCTCGCGACGCGCGACCACACGGCCGTGGACGTCGACAAGCTCCAATGTCGACGGTGATGCCGACGAGACCTTGATGAGATCACTTGCCGGATTCGGCATCACGTTTGGAGTCGATGCAAGCCACACGTCATTGTCGCGGGGCTCGTCGACAGACACCAGAACAGGCAGAGTCACCTGCAGGCGCGTCTGATCCGTGCAGCCGCCCGGCCATGTGCGCGTGAGCGTGATGATGCCAGCCGTATCGGATGCATTCCAGCGCACCACGGCGGATGTCGATGACGGGTCTGATTGAAGCACGCCGCCGGTTACGCTCCATGAATGCGAGGCATCACGGATCTCACGCACGTCGTACGCTGCCGTGTCACCACGTTGCACGATACGGCGACCCGTCACGACCGCCGCAGCATGAGCAAGCTTGGCACGGACCGTGTCCCAGCGGAACTCAACGTCACTGCGGGCTGCGGCATTACGCCGCGTCACGTCGGCCGTGCGAAGCCCCCTGCCCTCATCAAGAAGCCACGAGCCAAGCAGACCGCTCTGCGGCTCGGTGAACCGGTCATACATCGACTGACGGATCTGTTGCTGACTGCGCATGGTGTTCCAGATGCGGAAATCGCGCATGGTCCCCTTCCAGTAGGTTCTCGAAAACGGATTGCCGCCCAGCGTAAGCTGGCGCAGCTCACCCGGTGCACCTGTGAAGTTCGATGACGCCGCAAGAACTCCGTCGTAGTAGATCGACATCGAGTCGTGTCCGTTGCTTACCAGCGCAACATGCGTCCACTTTCCGAGGTTCTTTTCATACGACGTTGAAACGCGGCCTGCTTCGCGCCAGTTGCCGTAGTCCCAGTAGAGATTTCTATCGCTCCATGGAGCATGAGACTGGAATCGGCGGGCTTCGTTATCGGCCGCGCCAACCATGAACGAGACACTGTTCATCAGCTGCGATGCATCCACGTAGCTCCAGTATTCGACCGTTGCGGCCCGACCGTTGTAGAGGAAATTCTCCGAGATGAGCCTGTTGCCATTGCCCTCAAACGTCACAGCACTGTTGGTGCAGGGCGTACGCGTAGTGATCGATGCCGTTGTCCACGGTCCGTCTCCATACGTGCCACGTGGCCGCAGGCGCAGTTCCATCGTCGAATCAGCCGGAAGTCCGCGAAGCGCATACGACACGGCACTGGCTCCGGCCGAATGCGGGATGTTGTTGACGTCGATCATCACGCCTTTCGAGGCCGTGTCCACCACCTGAAGTTGATACCAAAGCGCTCCGCGGGTGACGGAGCTGGACTGCCATGTAACGTCATGCACGGCATTTCGAATCGACGGTGCAACACCGGTGCCGGATGTGAACTTCGTTGCAGCAAGATTCACGGGATCGTCACAGACAATGCCCGCCTGACTTGGCTTCCACATACCATCGGCGCTCAGCGTAAGGGTACGTCCACGTACTGCGTCGCGTGCGGAACGCGCAGCCCCCTCATCGAATCGCCACCAGCCAACGACCTTGGCGTTGTCGGATGCCTGTGGCAAGCGACGCCCCATGCTGCTGCGGATCTCCTCTGCGCTGCGTACGACATTCCAGACGCGAAACTCATCGACCAAGCCGTTAAACCATGTTGAGGTGCGCATGCCACCAATGGTTAGCTCTTTGAGTCCGGTTGGCTGCCCCGCCTCATTGGCCGAGCCGACGAGTTCGCCGTTCACATAGATGGCCTTGAACGTTGCACCATCACTGACGAGCGCAATGTGCGTCCAGCGGTCAAAGTTGCCATCGCCAAACGGTGCCGAAATGCGCCCCTTGCCGCTGAGGTTGCCATAGTCCCAGTATATGCGTCGATCCTCCCACGGCACATGCGCCTGAAAGCGGTTGCCACCGTCGTCGGTTTCACCGATCATGAAGGTGGTCGTCGGACGCAACGTCGAGCGCCGCACGTACGTCCAGAATTCAACCGTGACCGGTCCGCCGTTCCATGTGAGAGTTGCATCGGTGGCCTTCCGGCCCTGACCATCGAACTCGACAGCGGAGCCGGCGCAGTTCTTTGTCGTGATGAAGGTAGAGGGGGCTGACCACGGACCGATGAGGGTTTGATTCATCGCGCGCACGCGCCAGCGACGAGTTACGTTGAAGTCGAGCGGAACAATGATGTCACCGGCATCGCGCACAACATAGACGCGCTCAAGATCCTGGAACGAGGCATCTGTTGCGACGTTGATCTCATACTGGTCTGCGCCCTGCACGCTTGCCCACACCAGATCGGCCATGCTCGGCACTCCCTGGGCCGCGTCCGGAGGCGAGATGATTCCGGGGGCCTGCAGCACTGCGCCGGCAGCAAAGGACTGTGGCAGCTCACTGGTCACCGGCGTGAAAACACTCAGCTTCGAACCAAGCGACGTGCGCAAGGCGTAGAAGTAGCGACGCCCGTTCTCAAGACCATCGTCGACGTAGGTTTCCACCGACCGACGAAGCGTTCGGATGCGCGCCAGACTGGTGGCAGTCTCTCCGCGCCAGATTTCAACCCGAGCCGCGTCGTCCACATCGAACAATGACCACTGCAGAATCACGCGATTTGCGCCGGCCTCCAGTCGCACACCATACGGTGGGTTGATCCCGGTGGATGAGTATTCCCGCCAGAACCGGTTGTTGGTCTTGTTGGAATCCTCCTTGGCATCAACATTCAACTCGATCACGTGCACGCCATTGGCCATCGTCGGTGTGCGCGGGAAAGAGATCGTATCCTGGGCAAGCCCCTTGAGCAACGGATGCATGAGGGTTGTATCGAACGATGCCTGGCCGGCACGCGTCCAGCGCATGGTCAGACGCACGGAGATGTCCTTCAGATCGGCGGTACCGTTGTTGCGGATAACCACCTTCGGCACAAACGGCGTCGCGACGGTGCTGTCAGTCGAAGGGTCGACAATGTCGTATGCCTGCACATCCCGCTGCGTGGCTATCGTGAACGTCGCGTCGGACACGTCCATGGCCGAGGCGTTACGTGCGCTGCGTACGCGTACGAGACATGTGCTCGAGGGCGTGTACGGGACCAGCCAGTCATAGGATCCCGAGGCGGACTCCACGAACGTCTGTACGGTGAACCACTCTGCGCCGGCATTGGACGAGTACTCGATGTACACGCCCGGCGCCTGCGTTGCCGTGAAGGTGATCGTTGCACGCTGACCGGAGATGAGCGTTTCACCGCCGTTTGGTGCGGTCACACGGATCGTCCCCGTGTCGCGATCGACTACGCGAAACGGTCGCGTCAGAGCATTGTTCGTTGAGAACTTGTCCGACGACAGCTCAAGGGCAACACGCGCCAGGTAGTCCGCCGCCGTGTCCAATGCAACGCTGTTGAAGGTGATCACCTGTGACTGTCCCGGATCAAGCCGTCCGATGGTAGCCGTCATCGTCTTGCTGACCGAGTTGTTCAGCCGGGTTAATGAACATCGCAGAACGGCACCGGTAACGGCTCGACGTCCAATGTTTCGCACCACTGCCGACGGCGTAAAGCTTGCCTTGGTGATCACTGAACCACCACTGATCGGCATGCGGATATCGACCACCGCAAGGTCCGTATCCTGCTGTGCCGGCTCTGGGCCGGTGCAGCCCGTGTTTGCCAGAACACGATTGAACAACGTGGCCACGCGCGGGTGAAGCTGCAGCTCGGTTCCGAGCGACTGCAGGTGACAGTAGCTCATGATCGTGCCGCGTCGTGTCCGTGTTCCCTGGTAACATCCGCCCTCGGCGTTCCAGCACGAATCGATCGGAGGATTCCATCCGCAGTTATGCGTGTGTGATGAGCCGATGTTGTGACCGAGCTCGTGCGACGTCACATCCACGTCCCATTGGTATCCAGGAGCCGGGAAGTTGACGCGTCCGTCGACACCCGAAACATTGTATCCAAATCCACTGCAGAGCACACCCACCCATGCAAGTCCACCGCCGCCTTCGCCCGAGAGAAGGCACGTGACGCTGCGGTTGACGTGCTGCATGTTGCCGTTCCAGTGATCCCGAAGCTTGCCCAGCTTTTCACCGATGTCACCCGGATACGGATCAGTAGATGTCCACACCCGCAGATACGGCACGCGAACGATCACATTTGCATCACGCAGAAACACCATCGCATCTGCGCCGATGATGGCGATGGCAGAGGTAGCCACATTGGTCAGGTTGCTTCCAAGATTCTTGTACAGCGACTCCGTACAGTCCAGCGCAAGGTGCAGTGAACGCCGCGTAGCATCCTGGGTGACGTCGCCCTCAGCCCCCTTGGCACGTTCCCAGGCGCTGACCATTGCCATGATCGAATCCGCGCGCTGCTGGTAGTCGGGAAGTGTTTCCGATAGACACTGACGCGCCGAGCCGGAACTCTCGGTGACTTCGTATACGACGTGCGTGGCCATGCGGCCGCTGATCACCGTGTCGGGCGAGATCAGGTACCGCCGGCGACCCTCGGGTTCGGGCACCTCGATAAAACCGACCACGTGATGGTCGAAGGCCGCAAGAAACACCGACGAACCGGCCAGTCCATCAATGGTTCCCGAAAACAGCCCGTGCCTGGGCAGATCTAGACTGCGCTCTGCGTCGGCTGAGCGCGCGATCATCACAGCCTCGGGCGAGAAGAGTTGGAAGCCTTTGCCAGAAACGCTCACCGTGCGACCCGGTATCGGAATGCTAAGACGCACGGTTTGCTCGCTCGCGAAGGCCTCGGGCAGACCTGCCGGCGGCGTAATCAACGAGCGCTGCTCCGGCAGCGGTGCCCGGGTGCGAAGGCGATCGATTCCCACTGGAGTGAATGAAAACTGGGCCATCGACGGCAAGGCCCAGCAAAGAAGAGACACGTGCAGAATGGCGATTCGGATGGTCGACAGCATTCGGTACCTCAGTGTGACAAAGTGCGGCCAAAATACCCCGTTCCTTGCTCATATTTGGGGATGAAATCGCTCTTCGACCCGCCGTCGGACGCCGCCGATCGAATCCTGGAATTGCGGCGCCAGATACTGCATCATGACCGGCTCTATTACGCTGAGGCCCGCCCTGAGATCTCCGATCGCGAGTACGACGCGCTGCTTGACGAACTCATCCGCCTTGAGAAGCAGAATCCCGAACTGCTCACGCCCGATTCTCCCTCGCAGCGTGTAGGGGGCGAACCGATCGGAACCTTTGAAACAGTCACCCACAGCGTTCCGATGCTGTCACTGGCTAACACCTATTCACGACAGGAGGTCGAGGACTTCGACCGTCGTGTACGACAGGGTCTGGAGGGGGCTACACCAAGCTACGTCTGCGAGTTGAAGTACGACGGTGTGGCCTTGTCGCTGACGTATCGAGATGGCCTGCTGGTGCAGGCGGCAACACGTGGAGACGGGCAGACCGGTGACGACGTCACGGCCAACGTGCGCACCATCCATGCCGTACCCCTTCGCCTGGATCACCCCACGATCGGCTCAGCGACGGTGCGCGGCGAGGTCTACATGCTCAACGAAACGTTTCTCGAGATCAACCGCCAGGCTGAAGCACGCGGCGAGAAGACCTATGCAAACCCGCGCAACCTTACGGCAGGTACGCTCAAACAAAAGGACCCCAAAGCTGTTGCGCGCCGGCGACTTGAATTCGTTGCCTATTGGATCGACACGCAGGATTCCGAACTACGGTCGCACTCGAGCAATCTTGAGCTTCTGGCAACGATGGGCTTGCCAACCTCACCGGCCACGGCCACGTGTGGTAGCGTTGATGAGATCATGGCCTTTCTTAGCGAGTGGGACGAACGGCGCTTCGATCTGCCGTTTCAGATCGATGGCGTGGTCATCAAGGTGGACGCACTGCGCCAGCAGGCAGAGCTCGGCTCTGTAGCCCGCTCACCACGCTGGGCCATCGCATACAAGTATGAAGCCCGCAAGGCGCAGGCACGCCTGCTGGACATCACTCTCCAGGTCGGCCGAACCGGCGTGGTCACTCCCGTTGCCGAACTCCAACCCACATTGCTGG
This sequence comes from Ignavibacteria bacterium, assembly GCA_947459875.1. GTDB lineage: Bacteria > Bacteroidota > Ignavibacteria > Kapaibacteriales > Kapaibacteriaceae > UBA10438. Next base: position 15,420 of record CANHFG010000017.1, on the reverse strand, counting down.
CGGGCTCAACCATTTCGAGGGCGACGCTGCACAACGAGGACTTCGTGCACGAACTTGACCTGCGGATCGGCGACATGGTGGTGATCGAGAAAGGGGGCGATGTGATTCCCAAGGTCAGTGGCGTAATTGCTGAACTCCGGCCTCAGCAGGCGCAGCGCTGGAGCATGCCGAACCTCTGTCCATGCGATCGCCACTCCCACATTCATCGTCCGGAGGGCAGTGCGCAGTGGTTCTGCAACGACGGCAAGTGTCCTTGGCAACTGCGACGCACGCTCGAGCACTTCGCCTCGCGCGATGCGATGGACATAGACGGTCTTGGTGAGAAGGCAATCGAGCAGTTCATTGAGGCTGGACTTCTGACGTCGATCGCCGACATCTACCGTCTCGGCGATCGGCAAGAGCAGATCCTGCGTCTCGAGCGATGGGCACCCAAGAGTCTGCAGCGTCTGCTCGACGGTATTGAAGAAAGCAAGACACGCCCCTTCGAGCGGGTTCTGTTCGCCCTCGGCATACGTTTCGTGGGAGAGGGTGTGGCCAAGATCCTTGCTCGCAGCTTCGCTTCGATGGACGCTCTTCAAGGGGCGACCCGTGAGCACCTTACCTCGGTCAATGAGATCGGCGACGCGATTGCCGAGTCCATCATCGCCTACATGTCGGAAGAAGACAACCGTGAGCAAATATCCGCACTGCGCCTTGCAGGCCTTCAGATGGAGTCGGCCGCCGGCGTCGTGACCAGCAATGAGATGGCCGGGATGACCTTTGTTTTTACCGGCGAGCTGACGCGCATGACGCGCAGGCAAGCCGAAGAGGCCGTCGAACAGCGAGGAGGCAAGGCCTCGGGATCGGTCTCAAAAAAGACAAGCTACGTCGTAGCCGGCGAGTCCGCCGGAAGTAAGCTGGAAAAGGCCCGATCTCTTGGAGTGCCGGTGATCAGTCAGGAGGAGTTCCTGGCCATGATCACGAGCCCAGGTTCCAGTTGATATTCACGATCAGCTGGTTACGCAGCTGCGTGGACGGACCCGTTGTGCCATCAGTGCGTTGCACCGGAATGCGGTCGTCATAGAACACATCAGCCAGCCATTGGATGTTCAGCCAGCTGTTGACCTTCATCATCACGGCATTTTCCAGCGTAACCACCCAGAGCTCGGGGGTCTCGTACGGCATAAAGCCGTTGAACCTCGTGCGCAACGTCACGTTGGTGAACATCTCCCAATCAATGCTGGCATTGAGCACCGCACCCAGCGAAGTACGTGAGCGCTCTCCCGGCGCAAGACCAAAGACCCCGTCGCCCGTTGCCACGCCGGTAGCGATGATGCGATCGTCCGCCACAAACGTCGAACGGGAAGAAAGCGGTGCGGCAAGGATCCGCACTTGCGATACCGGCCGAAGCTCAGCGCCGAGTGCGGCCGTCAGAAACGCCGGCGCGAAGAAACTCGAAATCAGCTTTGGATTGCCAAGCGTGTCGAGCGCTCCATAATTGAAACCATCCACAAACTGCGAACGAAGATCAACGAAGCCGGTAAAGCGATACCAATCAGCGGTCTTATGCGAGGCCCGAGTGCTGAGGATGATGCGGTCATCCGACTTCTGGATGGCCTGCTTGCCCTGACGCACAAGACCATAACCCAGCTGCATTTCGTTGTCCCAGTAGAACACGGAATCAGTGTAGTCGTACGATGCCAGACAGTTGAGTGCAACGCTGATGGCATCCTGACCACCGCCGGTCCAGTTCGTCAGCTGCACCGTGGTAAAGCCCACACCGAACTTGGAGTACCATGACCATGGCCCGGCCTGCGCCTTCTGTGTCGGGATCTTCGTCAGAGAATCAACCGTGATCTTGGAATCCACCTGTGCCTCAAGCGGTCGCACAATGGTCATCAAAAGCACAAAAGCGCCCAGCAGGCTTCCACGCATACCCCGTCCCCTTGGTCGTAGTGAAAAGATGGTGCAAATGTATGCCATAGGTCCGCTTGCACTAACTTCGCGTCTCCGATTTTGGATCTCCCCGGTACTCCGTACCCCAGCATGCCCCCTGAACGTCGTCCAACCGCACTGCCGATTCCAACCCGTCTTCGCTCGGCATCTGCGCCATCGGCGCGCGAGGTGGTCATTGCCATGGTCGACAGTGATTTTGTTGCGCATCCTGATCTGATCCAGCCTGTCAACCGCATCATTCGCTACGTGGACGCTGTCCGCCAGTGCATTCCTGAGCACCCACCGGCCGTGGCCCGCGACCGACACTGGCATGGGACCATGACGGCCTGCACGGCAGCGGGCAACGGTTACCTTTCGCGGGGCATGTACACTTCGCTGGCACCCGATGCGCCGCTGGTGCTCATCCGCACGATGCACGACAACGGGCGCATCCCGACGTCAACCATCACCTGGGCTCTGGAATGGATCGCCCAGAATGCATCATCCCTCGGAATCCGGGTGGTGAACATCAGCGTCTATGCCGACGAGATCGATCACACACTGCGGCATCCTGTCAACGCAGCCGTCGAGGCCCTCACCGCACAGGGCATCGTTGTCGTTGCTGCTGCCGGCAACAATCCGATGGCACCGATCCGTCCGCCGGCAGCCGCCCCGAGCGCCATCACCGTTGGAGGGCTTAACGACAACAACACGGTGCGACGGGATGATAACGTTATGTATCATTCGACGTTTGGGATCACCGACCTGGGGATGCAGAAGCCCGACGTGATCGCGCCTGCACTCTGGCTGGCCGGTCCGCTTCTGCCGGGCACATCCCAGCAGCGTCGCGCCGGTGCTCTCTTTGCGCTTGATGCAATGTCAGATGATGCGCTGTGCAGGTCTGCAGCCCGCGTTGCCTCGGCGGCCGGACTTGAGGCAGAGTCGTGGAGCTCGGCGGATGCCTCGCTTCTGCGACAGTCGATCGACGCGGCGATCATCCATGAGCAGCTGGTAGCCCCCTACTACAAGCTTGTCGACGGGACGTCCTTTGCCGCCCCGATCGTTGCCAGCGCGGTAGCCCAGATGATCGCCTGTGACGGGTCGCTCACGCCGGCCCGCATCAAGAGTATCCTGATGCAGACGGCACGCCCCCTGAGTGATGTCGCCCCGACGCGTCAGGGGGCCGGCATGGTCGATCCGGCGGCGGCGCTCGAAATGGTGCGCCAGAGCGGCTCTACGCCGTAGTTTTGTCACCATGCTACGTTATCTCCTTCTGCTTGTCGTGTCGACCGTGATCGCGTCGGCACAGGTTTCTACAACGGCCGTTGAAGGACTGCGCGACAAGCGCGTTCCGACAGTGGTCTACGTCAACTGCACGGTCGTGCCTTCACCGGGTTCGCGCATTGATTCGGCCGTCATCATCGTGCGCGGCGAGCGCATCGCGGACGTGGGTCGAAATCTGGCGATTCCGCCCGGCGCAGTCCTGCGCGATCTGCGCGGTGCCTGGGTGTACGCCGGCTTTGTCGAGCCGTTTCTGCCGATCGCATCGTTCAGCAAGAACGCCGCCGGCGGCGGACAGAACTGGGGCGACGACGGCGATCCGGTAACCCCGGGTCAGCAGGGTGCGCGATACTGGAATCAGGCGGTGCGCCCGGAGCGACGGGCCTCGGCCGATCTCACGATACCGGCCGACGTTGCCCGGGAGTGGCAGAATGTGGGATTCGGAGCTGCCGCCACGGTGAGCAACGACGGCATCTTCCGAGGCAGCGCCGCGGCAGTTCTTGTTCGTCAGGGGACGGCATCACAGACGATCATCAATGACAACGTCTATCAGGCACTGTCCTTCACCAAGGGATCGAGCAAGACACCATACCCGTCGTCACAGATGGGCTCGATTGCCCTTATCCGTCAGGCATTTTATGACGCCGACTGGTATGGGCGGGCGCACGCGGCAGCGGCAAGGGGCTCGGCACAGCGTCCACCGGAATTCAACCACTCTCTCGACGCGCTGCGCACGGCGATCAGCTCCAGGACGAACTTCGTTGCTGAGTGTATCGATGAGCACGACATCAGCCGCTGGGACCGTATCGCCAAGGAGTTCTCCGTGCCGATGATCTACAAGGGCACAGGAACTGAGTTTCGTCGCCTATCCATGGTAGCGCGCATCAAGCCGGATATGATCCTTCCACTCGAGTTTCCCAAGGTACCCGACGTCCGTGACGCAGTCTCGGCTCACGAGGTTGGTCTTGCTGATCTCATGACGTGGTACTGGGCGGCCGACAATGCGCGTCTGCTCGACTCTGTAGGCGTACGGTTTGCCTTCACAACGGATGGACTGAAGGATCGTTCGGCCTTCCTCGTGCGCGTGCGCGAGTGCGTGCAGCGTGGTCTGCGTGCAGACGTTGCTCTTGCAGCCATGACCACCGAGCCGGCCCGCATGGCTGGTCTGTCCGACCGCGTAGGCAAGATCGAACGGGGCTACTACGCGAACCTTGTTGTGCTCTCAAAGCAGATCTTTGATTCCGGCAGTGAGCTCCAGAGCGTTGTCGTTGCCGGTGCGGAAAACGTCATGCATCACCATGCAGAGGTCGACACGCGCGGACACTGGACCTTATCATCCTCGGCCTTGCCGTCGGCGCGCCCCCTGCGCATCTCCATCACAGGAACGGCCGAGAATCCCTCGATCGAAGCCAGCCGCGATAGTGTAACGGTTCCCGCAACATTCAGCGTGACGGGCCGACGCGCCGCTTTTTCAGTCACCACCGATACGCTGGGTCTTAAAGGCACGATGCGCGCAGTAGCTCCGGCCGACAGTGTCATGATGAGCGGAGAACTTCTTCAGCCCAACGGCACAACCGTGCCATTTGTGCTGCGCCGCGATTCAACACTGCGTCAGACAAAAGCCGGCGATGAACCATCGACAGTGCGCGCGCGTCGCCCCCTGCCGAACACTTTGCCCTTTGGTCCGTTCGGACTTAGCGGCCGTCCAAAGCAGCTGAGCGTTGTACTCAAAAATGCACGCGTGTGGACCTCGGCTGCGGCAGGTATCCTGGACAGTACGGACGTTGTCCTTCGCGATGGCAAGATTGCGGCCGTTGGTAAGGGGCTTACCGCTGATACCGTCATCGACTGCACGGGCATGCAGATCACGCCCGGGATAATTGATGAACACTCCCACATTGCCATCAGCCGCGGTGTGAACGAAGGAACGCATGCGATAACAACCGAAGTGCGTATCGGAGACGTCGTGTACCCGGATGATGTGAACATCTATCGCCAGCTTTCCGGAGGAGTGACCTCGACGCATCTTCTGCACGGCTCGGCAAATCCCATGGGCGGTCAGCTGCAGTACATCAAGACGCGATGGGGCGCCGATGCCGAGGAACTCAAGGTCGAAGGAGCCGTCCCAACGGTCAAGTTCGCCCTCGGCGAAAACGTGAAGCAGGCAAACTGGGGCGACCGCTATACGGTGCGCTATCCGCAGTCACGTATGGGAGTGGAAGAGATCATGCGCGATGCATTCCGCACGGCAAAGGAGTATGAGAGGGAGATGCGTGCCGGCGACCCGACAAAGCCTGTGCGACGTGACCTGCAGCTTGACGCTCTGGTGGAGATCGCCAGCAGCAAGCGCAATATTCACTGTCACTCCTACGTGCAGAGCGAGATACTCATGCTCATGCGTCTGGCCGAAGAGTTCGGCTTTCGCGTGCACACCTTCACACACATTCTCGAGGGCTATAAGGTTGCAAAGGAAATGGCCAGGCACGGTGCGCGGGCATCGTCCTTTGCCGACTGGTGGGCCTACAAGTTCGAGGTCTACGATGCGATCCCGGAGAGTCCGGCCATCATGCACGAGCAGGGTGTAACGGTCTCGATCAACTCCGACGATGCCGAAATGGCGCGCCGCCTGAATCAGGAAGCGGCCAAGAGTATCAAGTACGGCGGCGTTTCCGAAGAAGACGCAATGAAGTTTGTGACCATCAATGCCGCAAAGCAGATGGCCATCGATCAGCGTCTGGGCAGCATCGAGGTGGGTAAGGACGCCGATGTGGTTGTCTGGAGCGGCAATCCTCTCTCGAACATGTCGCGCGTGGAACGCACCTTTGTGGACGGACGCCAGTACTTCGCACGTGATGTTGATCAGATGCTTCGCAAACGTGATGCCGAGCTTCGCGCATTCCTCGAGCAGGAGGCCATCACGGCCATCGGTCAGGGGGCTTCATCAGCTGCGGGCGGAAAAGGTCCACGGCGCGAGTATCACTGCGACACGCAGGAAGATGAGGTTGCGGGTTCCGGTTCGAACCGATGAAGATCATCGATCACGAGATCATCCGAACATCCGCCTTCGTTCGATCGTACATCGCCGGCGAGGAAGCGGTATCGAGCCGATTCCCGCATCGAGAACTGACGCAGGAGTTCTGCCGGAAACGTGCCTCTCAGGGGGCTTCCCGCTCACGCCTTGCGGCACTGGTGACATCCTCGATGGCACCACGCGAACTGTCGCCGCAGCAGCAAGTGGCCCTCTCTGCTCTGTCCAGTCCCGACTCTGTGGTGGTGGCTACGGGGCAGCAAGTAGGCATGATGGGCGGCCCGATGTATACGCTCTACAAGATCCGCACGGCTGTCTCCGTCAGCCGTACGATCCGCCGCACGCATGGCATGGAGGCTGTGCCGGTGTTCTGGCTGGAGGACAACGATCATGATGCCGCCGAAGCATCGCAGGTGACTCTGCCCGGTGCAGACTCGGCTCCGACGAACCTGCAGACATGGGACGGCCATAATCCTCGCACGCCGGTGAGCATGCGCAGCGTGGATGCGGCAATGCATGCGCGTATTGCTGACGCCTCGACGCTGCTCACCGGACAGCATGCCGAAACCGTACGACGTCAGCTGCTCGAGGCATGGTCGACAGACATCTCATGGGGCGATGCGTTTATCGCGACACTGGCCCCCTACCTTAAACGCTGGGGAGTACTTGTGGTGCGCGCCAGCGAGGTCATCCGCTCCGGGATGCACGCTCCGCTGGTCATGCGCGAGATTGGCGGCCGCACGATCACGGCGGCACTTCAGCTCGGAACAGAGTCGTGCCGTCAGAAGGGGCTGAGCATTCAGGCGCAGCCACCGGAGTTCGGCTTCTTTGTGATCGATGATCGGTCACGTCGCCGGCCGGACCCCATTGAGCCTGGCCTGCTCGAGCGAGCTCAGACGCGTCCGCAGGACTTCAGCCCATCGGTGCTCACGCGCCCCCTAATCCAGGATGCACTCTTGCCGACCGTTGTCAGCGTGTTGGGTGGGGCCGAACTTGCCTACCACGCGCAGCTGGCCGAGGCCTATCAGGCATGCGGCATCGAAATGCCGGTGCCGATGCTGCGACACGGGGCAACGCTTCTCTCGCCAAAGATCCAACGCCTGCTTGCCAAGTCCGAAACTGAGGCCACATCGTATCTGCATCCGTGGTCGGAGATCGAACGCCGACTCGCGCAGCAGCTTACGCAGGATATCTTTCCTGACGCTGACGCTACGCTGTCGGCCGTCGATTCGTTGCTCGCACCCTACTCAGACGCTGCCTCGCGCACCGATGTCACGCTGATACCTTCGGTGGCGGCGCAGCGCGCCAGCATCCTCAGCTCGATCGAGGCACTCGAGGGCAAGATCCGCTCGGCTATCAAGCGGCGCAATGCTGCCGATCTGGATCGGGCACGCAGTCTGCACAGTGGGCTGTATCCGCAGGACACGCTTCAGGAGCGCGTCTACCCTCTTGCATACTGGGAGGCACAGGTGGGTGCGGACGCTCTGGCCGACGCGCTGGAGGTCTTCGATGCCGTCGGCAGCGGACATCACCTGCTTGTCGAGCTCAATGCCGAACGACCGCGAGAATAGGATGCAGCGCATCGGTATCATCGGAGGGGGCATCGGCGGACTCGTTGCTGCTGTGCGCCTGGCGGCTGCCGGACACAGGGTTGACCTGTTCGAACAGGGCGAACGCCTCGGCGGAAAGCTCAATCGCGTGCTGCTCGATGGGGGTGTCTTCGAGACCGGCCCAACGCTTGTGACGATGCCGTTTGTGCTCGACGGGGTGTTTGCCGCAACCGGCGCGCGGCGCGAGGACTACATCACATTGAAACGCGTCGATCCGGCCTGTCAGTATCGATGGAGCGATGGCGCTCTGCTGGACCTGCCGTTCGATCACGATGCATTGATCGACGCAATCGAACAGTTCTCACCGGGTCAGGGCGCGGCCGCGCGCGCCTACCTGGAGCATGCCCGCACGGTATACGAGCTGACAAAGGACATTTTCATTTTCAGCGCCTTCGACGGTGCACGAGAACTCATTAAGCCTCGCAACCTGCCCCTTCTTCCGTCGCTACCGAAACTCCGACCATTCTCGACTCTGCACGCTCACAACGCATCGTATTTCGCGGACCGTCGATTGGTGCAGCTCTTTGACCGCTTTGCCACCTACAATGGCTCGTCTCCATTCCGTGCGCCGGCCACGCTCATGGTAATCCCATGGGTGGAGATCGGCTTCGGTGCGTGGTATCCTGAAGGGGGCATGCACTCTATCGCCGACGGACTTGAGCGTCGCGCGCGTGAGCTGGGAGTGATGATCAACCTCGGCTGCGGAGTTCGTAAGATCGTTGTGCTCAACGGACGTGCAAGTGCGCTGGAGCTCTCAAGCGGAGAACGCCGGGAGTATGATCATGTGGTCTCGAATGCCGACGTCTGGGTGACGCGGCATCAGTTGCTGGGGATGCCGGTAAAGCCCCCTTCCGATCCATCATGCAGTGGCCTCGTGCTGCACATCAGCGCAGACCGTGTCGAGCGTGGTCTGGCACAGCACACCATTCTGTTCAGCGACGATTATGCCGCCGAGTTCAATGCCATTCGGTATGGTGCGCATCCGGATCCACACGCAACAGTTTACATCTCGCGGTCGTGTGCAGCCGACCAGTCGCTTGCTGCCGACGGCCGTGAGAACTGGTTTGTCCTGGTCAACGCACCGGCCAACGGCGTCGGCGCAACCGGCTCCGGCAGTGAGCGCTCCATGTGGGCCGGTCAGCAGGAAGCGCGGGCCGAGGACGTGCTGCGCCGGATGGAGGCCTTCGGGCTGCGGCCGCACGTTCATGCCATGGGCATACGTACGCCGGACACGATGGCGCAGCAATGGTCAACCGATCGCGGTTCTCTCTATGGTGCGTCTTCAAACACACCATGGAGCGCCTTTCTTCGTCCACGGCAGCGCTCGCGGGAGGTCGCGAATCTTTGGTATGTTGGCGGCAGTGCACACCCGGGAGGTGGCATTCCGCTTGTGGCCACCAGCGGCATGATCGCGGCAGAGAGTATCATCACCACAACCTCATAGTTCCAGTACACCCATGCGCACCCTTTTGATCGTTGGTCTCCTTTTGCTTACTTCCTGTGCGAACGTGCGCCAGATGGCCAACTCGCTTATGTCGCTACGCGATATGCAGTTTCGCATTGTCCGCGTTGAGAACATGCGGGTTGTCGGCGTCGACGTTTCCCGCCTGCGGTCGCTCACAGACGTATCGGCGATGGATGCCATACGGCTTGCTGATGCCTTCCGCTCAAAGCGTCTTACAACCACCTTTACCGTGTATCTCGAGGCCCGCAACCCTAACGACGGTGGCGGTGGTAGCAAGCCTGCAGATCTGACGCTGAAGGAGCTGCCGTGGCAGCTTTATATCGACGGGAAGCAAACGATCAGCGGGTCGATCCGCAAGGAGATCGCCATACCGGGCGGCCAGACCTCAGCGCCGATCCCGATCGAGATCGAGGTCGACCTGACAAAGGTCATCACCGACCGCGGGTATGACGAGCTAATGTCTCTTGCTCTGTCCATCGGCGGCGTCAATGCCGAACCCACCAAGCTGATGGTCGAGGCAACTCCGGTCGTCAATACTCCATTTGGTGTCTGGAAGAGTCCAAGTCCGATCCGCATTGTCAACACGGAGTTCCGTTCCCGCTGATGGACATTGCGCTTGTCGTCATATCGGTTCTGATCAGCGGCTACCTCGAGCTGCTGGCTTCGATGCTGGCCAATCTTCCGATTTCGGTTGTCTCGACGATGGCCGAAGAAGGATCGAGCGTCGGACGCCGCCTCAAGCAGGCCCTTGACGAGCCCAACGAGTCCCGTCTGGCCATCAGTCTTCTGGACGTTCTGGTGCAGATCCTGGCCGTGGTGGGAATCCTGCTGATGGCGCAGATCGACGGTCCGCGCCTGGCCATCGATGTGGCCGTTCTGGCAACGGGTCTTGCGCTTATCAAGGTTGTAGCAACGGTCATCGGCGAACGCACTGTCGAGCATCTTCTGCGTTTTGCAAGTGTGTCCCTTGCCGTGGTCACGCTCCTGGCAACGCCGATGTTGCTGGTGCACCGTCTGATCCTTGCGCTCACCAAGCCCCGTTCCCAGGAAGAAGAGGAAGAAGAAGCCCGTGAAGAACTCGAGGCGCTTGTAGAGACGGCGCGCGAGGAAGGGGCTCTTGATCCGGGAGAGTACCGGATCATGACCAACATCATGCAGCTCAGCAGTATCGAAGTTGGTGACGTGATGACACCTCGCATGGTGGTCTCAGCATTGAACGTCGAACTAACCGTCGGCGAGGCCATCAAGCACCCGGAGCTGCAGATGTTCTCGCGGTTGCCGGTCTGTGAAGGGGGCGATCTGGATTCAGTGGCCGGTTACGTGATGACGAAGGACATTCTCCGCGCGGCCCTGGCCGGACGTCAGTCCGTGGAGCTCGGCAGGCTGAAGCGCGAGATCGGGTTCATTCCTGAGAACATTACGCTCGACCACGCCTTGGAGCAGTTTCTGCAAAAGCGTCAGCACGTCTTTATGGTCGTCGATGAACACGGTGGCGTCGAAGGCATTATCACCATGGAAGACGTCCTTGAGACAATGCTCGGTGCCGAGATCGTCGATGAGGCCGATCACGTGGTGGACCTGCGACAGCTGGCCAAGCAGCGTCGTGATGCGCGCGTGGCGCGGATCAGCCAATCGTAATGTTCTTTACGTTTACGAACTCCAGCATTCCCCAGCGTCCAAGTTCACGTCCGTAACCGGACGACTTCACTCCGCCGAATGGCAGGGCCGCATGACTGCGCACGAAGTCGTTGATAAACACCGTGCCGCTTTGTAACTGAGCGGCGATGCGAAGCGCGGCAGGCGTGTCACGGGAGAACACGGCGTTGCCGAGTCCAAACTCCGTGTCGTTGGCCAGGGCCACGGCCTGGTGTTCCGTTTCAAAGGAGGTCACGCTGGCCACCGGACCAAACAGTTCCTCCCGGAAGGCCGGATTGTTTTGATGAACGTTCACCAGCAACATGGGCGGAACAAACCAGCCCCGTGACGGGACATCTTCAAGAGTCCGCTTCGTGGCGCAGCGGGCACCGCTGTTGAGCGCGCGACGAACCTGATCCAGAAGGATATCGCGCAGATCTTGCCGCGCAAGAGGACCGACCTGAGTGTCAGGATTGTGCGGAGATCCGACGATGGCCGCGTCAAACGCCTCTGCAACCCTGGAAACGAATGCATCATGCAGCGAGGTGTGAACGATGAACCTCTTTGCACCGATGCAGGACTGTCCGGCATTCAGAAGGCGTCCGGCAACACAGGCGCTGACGGCAACATCGAGGTCGGCATCGCCAAGCACGATATAGGCGTCGCTCCCGCCAAGTTCCAGAACCACGGGCTTGATATGGCGGGCAGCAACCTGCGCCACAGCCCTTCCGCCACCCGTTGACCCGGTGAACGTCACGGCGGCAACGGCGGGGTTGGCCATAACGCTCTCAACCTGCGGTACGTCGATCAGAAGCGAAGTCACCAGTCCCGCAGGCAGACCAGCTTCAAGACAGACAGATTCCGCAAAGAGACCCGAGCCCATAGTACTGGGTGCGTGCTTCAGCAGAACACCGTTGCCGGCAAGAAGCGCCGGAGCGGCAAACCGGAAGAACTGCCAGAGCGGAAAATTCCATGGCATGATCGAGAGCACCAGGCCTAGGGGCTCATAGACCACCCTGCTGTGTCGAAAACCGGCATCCACGGTCTCATCGGCCAGCACCGTCGGGGCGATCGACGCCATATACCGTACGGCGCCGGCGCATTTGTCGACCTCGGCCAGTGCCTGGGCAAGGGGCTTTCCCATTTCCCTTGTGATCGTGCTCGCCCCCTCATGACGCCTTTTCTCCAGCACGTCGGCAAGACCTTCGATGAGGCGCACCCTTTCAAGAAGAGGACGACGGGCCCATTGTCCCTGAGCCGAAGATGCGGCACTGAGCATGCGCCCAACGTCAAGGGCCGTATGCGCCGTGAACTCAGCAACGGTCTGTTCCGTTGTGGGGTCGATACTGCGGAAGTTCATAGCCACAAATTTAGATTTGCATCCATGGAAACACTCTTTACCTCCGATAGCCTTGTCTCGCTGCTCACGCTTACCGTGCTTGAGATCGTTCTCGGGATCGACAACATCATCTTTATATCCATTCTTGTTGGGCGACTCGACCCGTCGCAGCAACAGAAGGCACGCACCATCGGCCTGTCTTTAGCACTCATTCTGCGACTGGTGTTTCTGCTGGGTGCTGTTTGGATCGCTCAGCTGACCGCTCCGCTCTTCACCATTCCGCCGATCTTGGCCATGCAAGCGCCATGGGGCGTGAGTGGACGCGACCTGATCATGCTCAGTGGGGGACTCTTCCTGCTGGCCAAGGCAACGACCGAGATCCACAGCAAGCTCGAGGGTGCCGAACAGGCCTCCTCCAAGGCGGCGAAGGCAGCATTTGCGACCATGATCGTGCAGATCATCGTTCTGGATATCGTGTTTTCGATCGATTCCGTGATCACGGCCATCGGACTGTCGCAGAATTTCATGGTCATGGCCATCTCGGTCATCATCGCCGTCATCGTTATGCAGCTCAGTGCAGGAAAGATATCGGCTTTCATTCACCAGCATCCGACGGTGAAGATCCTGGCCCTGGCGTTTCTGATGATGGTCGGCCTGGTACTCATGCTTGAAGGCCTAAGTGTTCACGTGCCAAAGGGTTACGTCTACACGGCGATGCTCTTCTCCATCAGCGTGGAGTTCCTGAATATGCGTTTTCGTCAGCGTCAAAGTGCTGCTCCCGTAGAACTACGCAATTCGACCATGGAAGAATAGTATCGTTTTCGCTTGGAAACGATGATAACCCTTTCTATTATCGCCGCCAACGATTAAGACTGAAAGGGGCCGTCATGCCCAAGAATCCGGCATCGACTCTCGATGCCTCGAACATGTTCGATACTCTGTATCGATTCCCTGAGCAGGTTAAAGAAGCCGTCAACATCGGAGAAAATGCACCGCTCTGGCGGCAGCAATCTACGTCTAACCGCTATGCTTTCTTCGGCTTAGGTGGATCGGCCATCGGGGCGGATCTGCTGCGCAGCTATGCCGCCTCGACCATCGGAGCAGACCATCTGAACATATCGGTGCATCGCGGCTACGGTGTACCGAACTGGATGGACAGCGACACGAACGTGGTGTGCACGAGCTATTCGGGCGAGACCGAAGAAACGCTCGCCGCATTTGACGACGTCCGCAAGAAGACCATGCGCGTGGTGTGTATCACCACAGGCGGACAGTTGGGCAAGCGGGCCATCACGTATGGCTTCCCGATCATCAACATCCCTCCCGGGTATCAGCCTCGCTGCGCCATTGCCTATTCGTTCTTTCCGCTGCTCATGATCATGTCGCGGTATGGGGCTATGGACAACCGCGCCGGACGTATGAATGCCAAAGGTATCCGCGAGATCCTGGCTCACACCGACGAGGTCCGCGATCTTTACGCATCCTCAGCCGCCAAGAATCCTGCCCTGCAGATCGCCAAGAAGCTCCACGGTTCCGTGCCGGTCATCTACTCGGCCAGCGAGCGGATGGACGTGGTCAACCTTCGCTGGAGAGGTCAGATCCAGGAAAATGCCAAGCAGCTGGCCTTCGGTAACCTTCTGCCGGAGATGAACCATAACGAGATCAATGGCTGGCAGCATCCGAAGGGCAAGACCAAGAACTTCACCGCCGTTATGCTACGCGACCCCGAGGATCATCGCCGCGTGCAGATCCGCTTTGACGCTCTCAAGGACATCATCAAAGGCAGCGTAGCCGAGGTGATCGCCCCCGAGGCCAAGGGCGTCACCCTGCTCGGCAGGATGTTCGCACAGATCTACCTCGGAGACTGGGTCAGCTGGCACCTGGCTGTGCTGAATAAGGTGGACCCAAGCCCCGTTCCTGTCATCCAGTCCCTCAAGGCAAAACTCGCCAAGGCTCGCTAAGGGGCTGATTTTTCGGGCACAAAGGCTCGGTTTTAGGATTTTTCTTCCTATCTTTGAGGCCCAAAAACCTCGTCGGAATTCCTATGCCCGCAGCGAAAGCCTCCAAGGCCGCTACAACCAAGACCCCGAAAGCCAAGAAGGTCACGGCCAAAGCCGTAGACGCTGAAGGCGCCGAGGCACCAAAGAAGACCAAGCGCAAAGCCAAGTACATGGTTCTGTATTCGCCGTTCCTCATGAAGGACACGAAGCACGAACTTATGGGCGAGCCAACCGAAACAGAAGCTGGCCGCATGCAGTGGGCCCGCTGTACGCTGAGCCGTCACATGCAAATGGTTAACCTTGACACTCTGGCAACGAACACAGAGAAGAAGGTTGCCGAGATCAAGCTAGCCCGTGAGGATTCCAAGGAGTACTCACCCAAGAACGTGTATAAGGTTGGCGATGTGATCTATCACAAGCTGTGGGACGATGTCGGAATCGTCCGCTCCAAGGAGATCATGTCCAATGGCCGCGGCGCAGTGCTGGTGCACTTCGAAAAGAACAAAGAAAAACGTCTCGTCGAGAATTTCAAGTAACCCCCCAACTTAGAGGTCATCCCGTGATCGGAGTCACCGTACAAAGCAATGAGTCGATCGACCGTGCCCTGCGCCGTTTTAAGAAGAAATACGAGCGCTCCGGCGTTCTGCGCGAATTCAAGAAGCGCGCATTCTTCGTAAAGCCAAGCGTCGAGCGTCGCATGTCTCGCCTCAAGGCTGCGCGCCGTCAGCACCGCGCGCAAATGGAACAGGAATAGTTTCGGAAGTAATTACGGAATTGCGGAAGTACGGAGTTACTGAAGTACGTACCTCCTACACCTGTAAGATTCCAGTAAAATCGAAAATCAACAAACCGCAAGTGGTGGCGACTTCGTCGCGCCGTTTGCGGTTTTTCTTTTCAGGTTTCAGGTCACCGGGCGAGACTGCGTCTCGCCCCTACATGGCATCGGGCGAGGGCACCGGGCGAGACTGCGTCTCGCCCCTACATGGCATCGGGCGAGGGCAACGGGCGAGACTGCGTCTCGCCCCTACAGGGCATCGGGCGAGACTGCGTCTCGCCCCTAAATGGCACCGGGCGAGACTGCGTCTCGCCCCTACATGGCATCGGGCGAGGGCACCGGGCGAGACTGCGTCTCGCCCCTACGGGGCAAC
>CANHFG010000016.1 GCA_947459875.1 Ignavibacteria bacterium | reverse complement strand
GTGCTCTAGTGCGATGATGCCGCATTCGTGGATATGACTGCTGAGGCGACAGATCTTGCGGTAGCCTTCGGCATTGCGTGCCAGCAGGCTCAGATCCAGCACAGATGCATCAGGCATGAGCAGTTGCAGGTCCATGCCTGTAAGCGGTTTGATGCCGACGCGGCGGCATGCACGCTGGTGCCGTACGGCAGCGTAGACGCCGTGCAGATCCGTTATGGCCAGTGCATCGTGACCCAGCGCATGGGCAACTTCGACAAGCTGCTCGACGCATGAGCCCGCGTCGAGAAACGAGAAATGTGACCGTGTATGCAGGGAACCGAACATGTGCCGTTAATCGAAGATGCGTGAGAGCATCCAGCCGCTGATGCTGCTGTGGAAGATCTCCATCACACCGCTGGTGGTGATCAGCAGCAGATACCGCCGCTGCTCGTCGCTGCCCCACCACGGGCCACGGGCCGACCAGCGATCGAGCACCTGCTCGACGTCATACGCGCCCCCTCGCCAGCAGATGATCGTCGGCAGGCCATTGCGCTGGGCGACATCGATCGGTTCGAGCAGAAACTTCATGCTTGATCTCCGTCCTGTGCCGCTTCGGCCGGCCTGATCGGCACGATCCTGGCATGACGCTCAGGTATCAGCGTCCACGGATCAAGGATCTCGATCTGCTTGAGTACGCCGCCGTAGCGCGGACGCATCTGTTCGAGCAGCTCGGTGCGGCTGATCTCGGTGCCGAAGAGGTCCATCTGCTGACCCTCGGCCTGACGCAGAGAGGCCATCCGAAGCCGGATGCCACGCCAGTATTGGTCGGCATGCAGGAGCTCGCGACATAGCGCCTGCACGTGCACCCAGAGCGTACGCAGCAGCGTTGCCCCCTGACGTAGGATGCGCACTCGCACCTGCACGATACGCTCTGCAACGTCGAGCACACCAACCTCGATGCGCCAGGCCTGACGCGTGCCCAGCTGCAGTGCAGCCCGCGCCGTACAGCGCTGTGCTGTGTCGAGAATGATGCCGGGCTCGCGGATGGTATCGTCGAAATGCTCGGTCACGATCACCTGCGGTGCCGGCACATACATCGGCAGCGGAGTGGTTTCCGTCTCGTGCAGCATTCTGTAGAGTGCGGCCGCGCGCGCTCCAAACTGTAACTGCAGATGCCGTTCCTGAAGCGTACGAAGCCGTCCGATACTATCGAGTCCGAACAGCCGAAGACGCTCGACATCGTCTGCACTCAGACCCAGCTCGGGGATCATGCTCAGCACGGTGGTTGCTACATCATCGGCATGATCAAAGGCGTCGATCCTGCCGGGCGCGACGCTTGCACAGGCACGCAAGAGGGCGTCGCTGCGCCGCGGGGCCATCGCAGCTCGGCACCCGAAGGTGCGCACCACCTCGTGAAGACCCCGCATGTCGTCACGACCGCAGAAGATGCGTCCGCGTACAGGCACGGAGATCAGCGGCGTGCAGGCGTGAACCGCATCGAGCAGAGTGTCGAAAACCGCATCGGATGCGCGGTCAAGAAGCAGACAGAGAAGCATAAGCGATTATACAAAATGTATAATCCCTATGCAATATGTCGGGATAAATAGAGAGGGGGCTTAGAGCTGTTTGATACAGTTACGCACCACGCCGACGATGCTGAAGTCCATGTCAGCCGTGATGGCGATGTCCTTGTAGCGACGATTTTCGGCCCGCAGAAGGGGCTGACCGTCGGACATGATGTAGCGCTTGACGGTGAGTTCGCCGTACACCTTGGCAATGACGATCTGTCCCGAGCGCGGCTGCAGGGCGCAGTCGACGATCAGCGTATCTCCGTCACTGATGCCGGCATCGGTCATGGAGTCACCGACAACCCGGATGAAATAGGTGCTCTCGGGGTGTTCCAGCAGCATGTCGGCCAGATCGATCTCACGTTCGATGGTGTCGTCCGAAGCCGTCGGAAGGCCTGCGCTGACGCCCAGGGCAAGCATGGGAATGCGCGGGCCGCGGTCGGACTTCTTCCGACGTACAGGGGCCACAACCTGGGGTGAGTGACGCTTGAGTTCTTCGATGAGTTCGCGGATGTGTGACACGTGATCCTCCAGCTGTTGCATGATCGAACGCTTTGGTTCGCCCCCTTCCGACATTTCCTGCCGCGTCTGGATAAGGGGCGATCCGGAACCGGTTAGCAGCCAGCCCGATGAGATCCCGTAGCGCGACTCGAGCATGGCCAGAACGTGCTGCGGCACGGCCGTGCGGCCCGATTCCCAGGAGTAGACCGTCGGCACGCGGACGTCGATGATTTTGGCGTATTCTTGAACATTGAGCTTCAGGATCGATTCTCGAACCTGACGGTGGCGGATGCCGAGCTGTGCGCGTGTGTTCATGGCGGTATTCCCAAGGCGTGATTGGGGATAACTTACAAAATGTCGAAGCATTCTACAATACCCGACCTCGAAATCGATTTTTTTGCCTCTCACGAGCATGCCCTGTGGTCGGAGAGCCATCTTCAGGAACTGCAATCCACACTTCAGTGGCGCTCGGAAACGATCACGATGTTCGGTCGGACCATGCTGCAGCCAAGACTGATCGCGTTTTATGCCGACGAAGGAGTGCGCTACACGTATTCCCGCAGAACATTTACGGGGCTCACCTGGACGCCGCTGCTGGAGCGTCTGCGGCAGGATGCCTGCCGCCTTGCGGGGGCATCGTTTAACAGCGTGCTAGCGAACTACTACCGCGACGGATCAGACAGCATGGGAATGCACGCTGATGACGAACCGGAGCTCGGGATCAACCCGGTAATCGTATCGATGAGCTTTGGCGCAACGCGTCGCTTTGTGATGAAGCATCGCACTCGGCGCGATGTGCCGGCAGTGGAACTGGCGCTGACGGATTCGAGCATTCTTGTCATGCGCGGCGCAACGCAGCATCACTGGCTGCATGGTATAAAAAAAGAAACGCGGCCCGTTGGGCCGCGTGTGAATCTGACATTTCGGAAAGTCCTCGGCTGAGGCAGAGAACTCAGCGGCAGGAATCGATCAGCGAGTCAAGCTGCGCCGTTGAGGTGTTCTCGTAAAACGTCTCATTGATGGCGATCATCGGAGCACCACCGCAAGCGCCCATGCACTCGACCTCTTCGAGAGAAAACACACCGTCGTCGGTTGCTTGATTATGTCCGATGCCAAGCCGCTGTTTGGCATGACGGTACAGCTGCTCGCCACCACGGAGCATGCACGAGACGTTCGTGCAGACCTGGATGTGATGCTTACCCATGGGCTTCTTGAAGTACATGGTGTAGAACGACGCTACACCAAGTACATGGGCGTAGGGAAGCTCCATCACGCGGGCGACCTCTTTCATGACGTCTTCTGAGAGCCAGCCCCATTTCTTCTGCGCCATCCATAGGACGGGCATGATGGCGGCCTTGGGTTCAGGATACTTTGCCTTCAGCGATGAGATGCTGGAAAGCTCTTCGGAAGTGAATGTCGTAGTCATGGGCACGAAAATACAGATTTTGTTTATCGAAGTCGCTTGACGAACAACTTTGCACCAAGCCAGATGCGCAGGGCGGTGATGACCTTATGCACCGTACTGACGCTGATGCGCCGGTTGAAGATGCGATAGTCGTTGAGTTCGATCTTCTCCAGAAGCCGGTAGTAGATCGCATCCATGATCTGAGCCGCTACCATGGTCATGCGTTCGTCCGGACGCAGCAGCGCCCGTGCCTGGTGATAGTACTCGCGGGCACGTTTGGCCTGGAACTCCATGAGGTTGATGAACCTCTCATCGTAGACCTGGTTGCGAAGATCATCCTCCGTGTAGCGGAATCGCACGAGATCTTCTTTTGGGATGTACACAAACCCGCGGTCAAAGTCGGACTTGACGTCGCGCAGGATATTGGTCAGCTGCAGTGCATAACCAAGGTTGATGGCGTACTGACGCGTTGACTCGTGACGATAGCCAAAGATCTCGATGGAGATGAGGCCCACGACCGAAGCAACCGAGTAACAGTAGCGCTTTAAATCGGCAAAGGTCTCGTAGCGCCGCTGAACAAGATCCCTCTCACATCCATCGATGATGGTCTGCAGATACTGCTTGGGAATCTTATAGCGGTTGATGACACTACGCAAGGGGTCGACCGATGATGACACGTCTTTTGATGCGGCATAGATACCTTCGATCTGAGATCTCCACCATGAGAGACGCTGACGTTTTTCATCGATGACGGCTTCTTCCTGTGATGGGTTCTCATCAACAATGTCGTCGATACGCCGAGCAAAAGCATAGATGGTCTTTATAGCCGCGCGCTCCTCCTTTGGAAGAAAGCCAAAGGAGTAATGGAACGACGTGCTGCCGTTTGTAGAAAACGCCAGCGCGTCTTCGGTGTCGGAGAAGACGTGCTTCGACATGGGACGAAGTTACGAGTTCGATCCGTGACGACGTGAGATGCTTTGCATGACAAGGGGCTTGTGGCGCATCACGTGGGTAAGTCGGCGCAGCACATGCCAAGCATGCCGCAACCCGAGCGCGGGGCGTTCAGCCGGATCGGCACGCCTGGCACACAGGTCCAGCATCGTCACTCCGCCGGCAATGGTCATGGCAACCTCCCAGCGCAGCCTGCGCGAGCGTATGCTGCCAAGTGTGGCACAGCCGTGTTCATACAGCGCATAGGTTCGGCGGATGATCTCGGCGTCATCGAGCGGGAGATACTGCCTGCCCCTTGCCCGATCGGCTGCCGCGTCCTGTAGAAAATTGGTGACCTGCAAGGCCGTGCAGACGGCATTACTGGCGGATATCGCCGACTCTGACGGTGTATTCGGTGCGTGATCGAGACGAAGAAGAAGTTCTCCAACAGGATCGGCCGAGTTGGAACAGTAGGCCATAACCTGTTGCCATGTCGTAAATGCCCGATGTCCCGTATCGTCGACGAAGGCATCAAGAAGCCGGTCGAAAACGCTCAAAGGAAGATCGAATCTGGCGATCGTATCAGCCAGTGCCACATCCACCGCGTCATCGGCAAGGGGCTTGCGCAGCCTCTGACGGAATGTCGACAGTATCTGCTGTCGGCTTGTAGCGTCGGCATCACCTTCGTCGGCCACGTCGTCGGCACGACGGGCAAAGGCATAGATAGCCGCTATCGGCTGGCGCAGATTGGATGGAACCAGCCACGAGGCAACAGGGAAGTTCTCGTAGTGTTTGCGGGCGATCCGCAGGCAGATCTGGTATGCGGCTTCAGTGGTCATGTCGTAAAACGAAACGACCCCATATCAGGCTGACATGGGGTCGTGGATGTTCATCGTTGATCAGGGGGCGTCAGCTGCGTGCGCTGAAACGCTTGTCGACGATCTCAGCATTCTCACGCACCTTCTGGAACCAGGTTCCGAAGGCCGAACCACGAAGCCGTGCCGATGCACCCTGAAGCTGCGTTGGAATATCCTTGTTGAATACTGTCAGATCAGCGTCCGTACGATTAAGAACCTTGATGACAAACCATCCGCGCTCGCCCTTGATCGGACCGCTGACCTGACCGACCGGAAGGCTGAAGGCCTTGGCCGTGACCATGTACTCGCCACCAAAGCCGGTGATCATGCCATTATTGCGAAGACCGACCTGCGTCTGGTAGGGGATCGATGAATCACCACCGCGCGCAGCCGACAAACCGGACGTTGCAGCCGATGCAGCAACCTGCTTGGCCTGTGCTTCGAGCTTTGCCAGCTTGGCGCGCTCAGTGAGCACGCGCACGATACGCTCGCGCACATCCTGAAGCGGCATCACGCCGGGTTCACGAACGTCCGCCACCTGGGCGATGACCGTTCCGTAGTACTTGACGTCGCGACGGATCGCCGCGCCGGCCTCGTTCTCGAACGCCCATGCCGTGATCTCGTATGACTGAAGAATTGGCGTCTCGCGGCGGAACATCGGCGACTGCTGCACAACGGCAAAGAACTTGTTCTTGTACTTCGCACCCACCGATTCGATGGTCTCACCGTTGGTGATGGCCGTCAGGGCCTCCTGGGCAGCGGCGGCAACTGCGCGCTTGGTGGCCGAGGAGATGGAGGTCTTGAGCGTGATCGTCGAATACTTGTACTCGACCGAGGTCTTCTCGGTGACCTTAATGATGTGATAGCCGAATTGCGTTTCCACCGGGCCAACGATCGCACCGACCGATGAGTTGAAAACGGCGCTGTCGAAGGCGGCAACCATGCGCCCCTTACCGAAGTAGTTCAGATCTCCGCCCTGCTGGGCCGATCCGGGGTCCTTTGAGAAGGTGCGGGCAAGTTCTGCGAAGTCTTCGCCCTTTTTCACGCGAGCCATGATCGACGTAGCCTGCGCCTTGGCAGAGTCCTTGGACATGCCATCGAAAGAGATCAGAATGTGCGAGGCGCGAGCCACGGGGTTGACACCTTCGCGTCGATCGTCAAGTCGGTAAAACGCGATGCCGCCCGGAATGTTCAGAGGTCCGAAGACCTCACGGGAAGCAAGCGTGCTGAGAGCTGTCGCAACGTTCGGGTCGAGCTCGTTTACCGTTGTGTACTCCGATTGTGTGCCGCGCATATCGCTCATACCCTGGCTGAAGACCGAATCGCGTGCTTCGGGCGTAGCGGCCTGCGCAAGGGTAGATGTCAAGCGCATGGACTTCTTCTGTGCATTCAGCGTATCGTCCTTCGACGGGATCTGCGGGAACACCAGATACTTGATCGAGCGTGCCGCGCGCTGCGGGTAGAACTGCTTGTTCTTCTCGTAGTAGTCAGCCACGTCGGCGTCGCTGACCTTGACTTCAGTATCGGCAACACGGTTGGTGCTCAGGGCGACGAACTCAATGTCGGCAGATGAATTCTCCCGCACAAAGTCCTGCTTTGCTGCCGCCACCGATGGTGTGCTGGAAACGGCTCCAAGAGTCGATGCCAGAGCCTGCTGAAGAAGCTGCATCCGGAGGTAGTCTTCTGTCTGCAGCAGAATGCCTTTCCAGCGCTCAAGAGTTAGACCGTTGCGCTCAAGCAGTTCCTTGACAGATTCCGGCTGCGTCACCAGTGTCCACTGCATGCGTGGGTCAAAGTTGCCCAGACTGTCCTTGCCGAACTGGAACTGCTGAGGCGGATTGGTCACAAGCATATCAATGATCTGCTGCGGAGTGACAACGATGCCGAGCTTTTCGGCCTGCTGTCGCCGCAGGACCTCGTTGATCATCTCATCAAAGATCTGCTGACGGATCACCTCGTCATCGATCTCCTGATTGGGATTCTGCTGCCGCTGGTTTTCGATGGTTTCCTTGACGCGTGCCTCGAAATCAGCCACCGTGATAACCTCCCCGTTGACCGTGGCGGCTGCCATGGTCTCTGCCGAAGGCCTGTTGTTTCTGATGCTCGTACAGCTGGAATCCTGCACGACCATGAAGACGATGAAAAGGGTGGCGATGACAGCAAGGAAATACGGGCTGATCTGCCGAAAACGTGTTATGGCACCCATAGTGGGTACTCCTCCGTCGTGAGAATGACACAATGAAATGCGTTCGGAGTCTTCGGGACGTTCCGAACGCATAAGCCCCAAATATACGGTCAAGGGGCGATTCAATGGTGGGTTTGGCCGTAACTTTGACGTGAAAACGGGCGCGTTACAGCGTTCTCCTCTCGAAAGATTTATCCCCATGAACCACCAAGAGTTAGAGTTTGGCCCCTTTTCCGTCTCGCTTCTGGAGACCTGTCGATTTGGTCTCGATGGCGGCGCGATGTTCGGTGTTGTCCCCAAGACGCTCTGGGAGCGGGCCTATGCCCTGGCCGACGAACGCAATCGCATACCGATGGCCGCTAAGGTTCTTCTGGTGCGCGCCCTTGGGCGGACGATCCTGATCGACACAGGCAACTGCCCATGGATGAGTCCCAAACTGCGCGAGATCTACAACATCAGTTTCGACGACCATTCCATCTCCGGATCACTTGCACGCGCAGGAGTGCAGGCCTCGGAGATTACCGACGTGGTGCTCACGCACCTGCACTTTGACCACGTAGGAGGTGCCATGCTCGAAACCGGAGAGCCACGGTTTCCGAATGCTGCCTACCACGTGCAGAAGCGGCAGCTCGACTGGGCCCGCGCGGCAACCGAGAAAGATCGTGCGTCGTTCATCCCGGAGATGTTCGAGCCCCTTGTCGGATCGGGCCACATGAACATTATCGACGGAGATGGCGAGCTCTTCCCGGGACTGCACCTTGAGTGTGTGCATGGACACACGCAGTCAATGCAGACCGTGCGCCTGAGCGACGGACAGACGACGTTGTTCTTTCCGGCCGACCTCATGCCGACCTCGGCGCACATCAGCGTGCCCTATGGTATGGCGTACGACAACTTTCCGCTAACGACGATCGACGAGAAGAAGCGCCTACTGCCGCGCATGATCGACGAGCAATGGATCGTGGTGTTTGAGCACGACGCGCTGCGTGATGCGGCACGCATCGTGCGAACCGACAGGGGAGTCGCGCTGGGTCAGGAGCTCGTGCTGTGCCGCTGACCAATGTGCAGGAGATGCATGCCGATGGGCGCCGTTATGTGCTTGTTTGCAGGTCTGTTGATGTTGTCGAGCGACGTGGATATCGCGTGGAGATCGACATTGAGCACGACCTTGCACTGTTCCGCGTTGAGGGCCGGGTGCGATGCGTCACTAATGTGTGTCCGCATAAACGTGAAGCCCGCATCTTTGACGGCTTCGTTGCCGATGGCACCGTGTCATGTCCTCTGCACGCATGGAGATTCGATCTCTGTACGGGCGCAAACGTAACGGGGCAGGCCGGACTTCGCACATACGACGTGATAGAGCGCGGCGGACAGGTTTGGGTTAACGTGCCAGAGTGACGCTGACCACCGTGGATCCTCCCACGGAACTGTCGGCAGGGGGCTCCTGGGCAATGATCGTCCCTGCAGTGAAGGCCTTTGTGGGACGCTCATTGATGGTGGTTATCTCCAGCCCGAGCTCCGACAACGCCGATCGCGCCTCGTCGATATTCAGACCAACAAGGTAGGGCATTCGAAGTGATGCTCCCTGAGAGACGCTTACGTTTACGGAAGCATCGGCTGCAACCGGGGTGCCGGCGGCCACGGATTGCCAGGCGATCTTCTCCGGCTCGTATTCGGCGCTGATGGTCGACGAAACTGCGCCCAGCTGAAGCCCGCTGCGTGCCAGGGCTCGGCGTGCCTCGCCGAGGCTCATGCCGATGAGGTTGGGCATCGTCACAGCTTCGAGCCCCTTGCTTACTGTGAGGTACACACGCCGACCCTGCTTGACGATCGAGCCGTCGGCTGGAAGCTGCGACATCACGACGCCTGATGGTACCTCGGCGCTGTGCTGATAGCGGATATCCTTGACCTGCAAGCCGAGGTCTTTGAGAACATAGTCGGCGCGTTCGACCTTCTGACCGATCACCGAGGGCACACGCACTGTGTCTGCCGTGGAGACGATCCACGGTAAGGCCAGCTGATCAACGATCAGCAGCATGAGGATGATGGCCGAGCCGATCACGCCTGCTGCGATTCCTATCTTGCGCCACGTCCACATATGCCTGCGAAGATATCCAGACCTCATGAACAACGATCTATCGACCATCTCCTCATCGATCATCTCGGCCCTTTCCGGTGTCCGAAGGGTCGTAATCACCACCCATGTCAATCCCGACGGAGACGCCATTGGGTCATCGCTTGGGCTCTGGCACTGGCTTCGCGGCAAGGGCATTGATGCGTATGTGGTTCTTCCCAACGCGGCCCCGGCGAATCTGCGCTGGATGCCGGGAGCCTCGTCGATGCTGACGTTCAGTCCGGCTAGCATGCAGCTGATCGACACGGCAGAGGTGATCGTCGTACTCGACCTGAACACGCTAACGCGCCTTGGCGAGCTGGGACAGCGTATTGCAGCGTCGACGGCCAGGATCATCAATATCGATCACCACACGCATCCGCAGGACTTCGCTCACATTGCCCATATCGACACCTCCGCATGCTCAACGTGCGCGATGATCGGGCAGCTGCTGTTCACCGGCGGCGATCCCTCGGACATTAGCCCCGAGATAGCCACGTGTATCTACACGGGCATCATGACCGATACCGGTTCATTTCGATTCCCGCGCACGACCGAAGGGGTCTTTCGTCTTGTTGCCGATCTCGTCGAGAAGGGGGCTGACCCCGTAGTGTGTTTCGACGAGGTAATGAACCAGAGCTCATTCGGCCGCACAAAACTGCTCGGTACGGCACTCGCCTCACTCACATTGCGAGCTGATGGGCGGCTCTGCACGATGGCCGTGCGCCGTCAGGACCTGCTTGATACGGGATGCAGCGTTGATGATGTCGAGGGTTTTGTGCACCATACCCTCAGCATCGCCGGCGTGCAGATGGGAATTCTCTTCGTCGAGGTCGACGGAGAGATCAAATGCTCGTTCCGGTCAAAGGGGGACGTTTTCGTTCGTGACCTTGCGGCCACGCTCGGGGGTGGCGGACACGTGCATGCTGCAGGAGCCCGCGTGCGTCAGCGTCCGTATGAAGAGGTTGTCTCGCAGGTCACGGCATCAGCAGAGGCACTCTTCGCCGCCTGAGACATCAGCGGCCCATGCACGAGCCGATGATGTCCACACCCGTATCGACGAGTTCGCGGGTGAGATTAAGGGGCGGACGGAACCGTACGGACCTATCGCCACTGCCGACCAGAAGCAGGCCATTGTCATAGGCGGTTTTGAGGAAGACATTGCGTTCGTCTTTCGATGGAAGGTCGAAGGCGCAGAAAAGCCCCATTCCTCGGATGTTCGACATTCGGTCGTGACCGACTTGGTCGCGCAAGCCACCCAGCTGCTGACGCAGATACACGCCGACATCTGCAGCGTTCTGCACCAGGTTCTCCTCGTCGATGATCTCGAGATACTTTGTTGCCCGCACCATGTCAACCAGTGACCCGCCCCAGGTGGAATTGATCCGGCTGGAGGTGTGAAACACGTTGTCCGGCACATCGTCAATGCGTGGCCCCACCACGATACCGCAGACCTGCATCTTCTTTCCGAAGGACATGATATCAGGTTCGACACCAAGCCCCATGTGGGCCCACCAGTGGCCGCAGATACCGACACCCGTCTGCACTTCATCGAAGATGAGCAGGGCTTCATTCTCATCACATAGTTCCCTGAGGCGACGCAGGAACTCGGGGCGGAAGTGGTTGTCGCCCCCTTCACCCTGGATCGGTTCGACAATGATCGCGGCGATGTCGTCCTTGTTATCAATGAATGCCTGCTTGATGGCTGCGACGGCCTCATCTTCGCGGCGGCGCACATCGGCCAGCACGTCATCGGTGACCGGGAAGGAAAGCATCGGCGGAGCAATGCGCGGCCACTTCCATTGAGGCCAGTGGGCAACCTTCGTCGGATCGGTATTGGTCAGAGACATACAATAGCCGGACCTGCCGTGGAATGCCCTCTGGAAGTGGATGATCTGATGTCCGCGGTCGCTGGTATACCCCTTGGAAAAGTTCCGACGGACCTTCCAGTCCATGGCAGTTTTGATGGCGTTCTCTACGGCCAGAGTTCCACCGTCAATGAAGAAGGCATAGCGGAAGTGCTTTGGCAGGGCAAGCTCGAAGAATGTCTTCACGAACGTGGCCATGTGCGTCGTGTAGATGTCCGAGTTCGACGGCTTGTTCAGTGCAGCCTTACCAATGAACTCCACGAAGGCCGGGTCGACCATCTTCGGGTGGTTCATCCCGATGGGCATTGAGGCAATGCAGGTGAAGAAATCCAGGTATGGACGTTGCGACCGTGCCTCGACCATCCAAGCCCCATGGCTGTTGTCAAGGTCGATCACATGGTCGAATCCGTCAACCAGGATGTAGTCCCGCAGGGTGGTGAGAACGTCCGCAGGGGCGATGTCGAAGCGTGGTGAGTAGGATTTCATGACCGCGAAAATACGGACTGCGCGTCGACCTCTGTTCGGTGGGTCACATGAAAGTTCGCTTGCCAACGTTATGACAAGGGTGCCCATTTCGTATATTGGGCACGGCTTCTCGCTAGGGGGAGTAATTGCGTTACCATCAATGTCGACAGGAGTGGCGATGACAGCAGGAGGACATGCAGCAGTTCCAAAAGCTGGGTTTCAACACACGGCGGTGCTTTTGGCACTTACCGCGGCAATCGCCGCAGTTTTCTATCTATTCGTCATTCCGACCGCGGTTCAGATGGCCGTGTCGAATCTTTTCGCACCTGAGGTGTCCGAAAAGAGCGGCGAAAAGTTCGACTTCGTGATCCCGGGCGTAAAAACCCTCATGACGAAGGATGCCTCTGCAATGGCGCCAGGGGAGCGTCAGACAAAGGCTGCCGCCGAGGGGCTCAAGAAGATGATCAAGTCCGAGTACGTGTTCGACTTCGAAACGGGCGCTCATCGTACTGTCGAACGTGACGGGTACTTGAAGGAGCATGGAACATGGGTTCTGCGCGCGACAGGAGAAGGCGGCCTTGGCGAAAACTCGATCATCATCGAGCCGCCGATCGGCTTTATCGTTCTGTCGCTGGCGATCGGGTTCACGTTTGCCATTTTCATTACGTTCTTCTTTCCTAGCAGCATTGGCTTCATGGCGCAGAAGGTCGAACGCGAGATCCATCACACGAAGACGAAGATCCGTCTTCAGTCGGGCTTCCCGGATGAGATCGTCGAGTTGCTGGTGATGCCAGAGCGTGATCTCGACCAACTCGAGCACAAGGATGTTCGTGCATCGTTCAAGGTCATCTGGGACCGCACGACGCAGGAGTCTGAGGAAGAAGCCAAGGCCCGTGGTCGTCGGTTGATCCGCTTCGATGAGATCTTCACGCCCGATGTGGCTCTGTCAGAATTCCGCAGAGAAGCTCTTTTCATCCGTATCAATGAGTATTTCTCCGACTTTGTGGTCAAGGAGATTCTTGACGCAACGGCCGGTATCGAATGGTCCCGCAACCGCGCCAAGCTCTTCGGTGGCCTGCGTCTTTACATGGCGCACCACTTCACGGAAAAGTATTCGAACAACGTCACTGGACTTGCCTACTTCGGGGCCGCCATCCTGATCGTTATCATCGGTATCCGCGGTCTGAAGTTCATTCCGGCAACCAAGCCGTCGCTGATCCTGGCTGCTATTTCTCTTGAAGGTGCCCTTCTTGCCCTGCTGGCCTTTGGTCTTGTGTACACAGAAGGCGAAGAGCGGATGGACAAGCTGATGAAGAAGATGGAAGACGCCAGCAAGAGTCAGTTGGAGACGATGAAGGATGTTTCCGAGGACATGCACTCGATGGCCAGCGCGCTGGTGGGTGAAACTTCGGAGATCATCAAGAAGAAGGTTGAATTGGCTATTGCCGAAGCTCTTGCCAGCGATGACAACGTCAAGCGCGTTGTCTCCGACAAGGTAGCCGAGAAGATCATCGTTGCCATGCGCGAGGCGTTTCCGACGCCTAAGAACAACGGCTGATCGGAAAAACGGTCGGTCGTCACACGAAACAATGAAGAGCGCCGTGGTACACTCGACTGTATCACGGCGCTCTTGGCTTATGCAGATATTTCTATCCATACTTGTCGCTGTTTCAATCTTGCCCGCTTTGCTGCAAGGGGGCGAAGCAGCGCGCCGGATACGAATCACCGAGCAGGGGCTTGCCGAGGCCATCCGCGTCGGGGACAGAGGCGCACGCTTGTCTCTGCGGCATCCCAAGGCCAGCCGAAGCGTCCGTGATTCATCGAAGACGGTTCTGGTTTATGGGGCGTATGTGCCCTCGACCCGGAACGTCACGATCGCCGGCTGCACGCCGGCCTCGCTGCGTCCATTCATCACGGTGATACCTGCCGGCTCGTATGGTGGCCGGCCGATGGTGCATATTGAGATCGATGTGCTTGGACATTCCGCCAGTGCAGGTGGTCGGCTCTCAGGGTTCGACGTATCGCTCAGCGCCGACGGACCCGTCGCTGACGGACCATCGCTGCAGCCGCCCGTGGGGCCTGATGTGGTCAATGCGACCTGGGACGTAGCATCCATGATCCGCCCCCTGAAGCAGGCAGAAGCCGCTCACGGTGGAACAGATCCCGCCGTGTGGTATCACCAGGCAAGGGATTTTGTACGAATCGAAACCTCACGTGATGGCATCGCAAAGATCACGGCCGCGGATGTTCTGCCGCTTGGAGTGTTTGGATCTCTGGATTCGATCGGACTTTTCTGGCGGGGACGTCAGCAACCGATCTACATCGATGATGTTGATGGATCCTCCACGTTGACATCGGCCGATGCGATCTTCTTTCTCGGACGCAGACCATCGGGCGACACGGCGTTTCTGGATGAGTATGATACAACGTCGATTTTTTACCTCACGGGAACTCTAACCGGTCAGCCGCCGCAGCGGCTGCGCAGGCGTGAAGCCCAAAGCCCCGGCGTGGATTCTGCTGTCCGCTGGCTTGACATGCACGTTCGCTACGAGCTCGACACGGGGTACTTCCATCCGGGCAACGGGATCGATGATGATCACGGAAAGCTCTTCACTCCTCGAGCTGCGCTCGAGGGCTTCTACTGGTCTACGCTGAACGCCCGCATCCGGCAGGCTGGTCATTATCCCGTGTCGTTTATCGCCGCTCCTGGAGCCGATGTAGAAGTTCTGTCGGACATCGTTACGACGCTCGAATCAAAGCTCTATGACCCAGATCATGCATTCGACGTGGTCCTTCCCGGGGCAGATCGTTCTCGTCGCATCGAGGTCGATGGCTACGGTAGACATTTGGTGCGCGATACTGCCCGATCGGCAGATTTTCCGCCTGTCACATCGGATCTCTTCGTGCAGGCAACAGGATTTCCTGACCGTCTTGATTCAGCAAGCTGGGTGAGTCTTGTTCTGGTTGACGGTGTGGAAGTTTCGGGAAAAGGGGCGAGCATTCTCCAACAGGGACGGCTTGCCGGGCGGCTAAATCTTGCTGGCAACGTCGACCTGCATCTGTCGAATCTTCCGGACACAACCTGTCTTGTCATTGATAGCCTCTCGGATGAGATCATCCTGGGCAGGTCCACACAACGCTCGAACGTGATTCGCGCCGGTGCATGGCTCTATCGAAATGCCAGTCGTCCGGTGGATGTTCAGACCGGACGTTATCATGTATCCGCCGCGATTGGTGAGAGCTTCGTCAGCGACGACAGTGTGACCAGCTATGCCGTCATCCGACGGCTGCGCCTGCCGGATCGTCTGGAGATTCAGCGCATTCGGGATGCACGCTCTCTGGCTCAGACCATCGATCGTGCCGACCGGCAGGAGCCCCTTATCGTTGTCAACGTCACGGGCGAAACAGACGAACTCGTTGTCCAGGCCTTGCAGGGCAGAGGTGTGACCATTGTTCCCGGAGCGTACCCCAGGGGTTGGATAGCCAGTTGCATCGGTTCGTCCGGCATGGTCTCGTCGGTGCGGCATCACGTTGCCGAGTACGAAGCCCCCATTGGTTCATCGGGTGTGGCAAGCATATCGATGCCTGCCGGAGCTCATGCTCTGTTTGTTGGCAGTGGCGAAGGTATCGAGCAGGCCCGTGTTCGACGCGCAACCAATGCCTTCTTGAGCCGCGAAGACTGGAGCAAGGGGGCGGACGTGATCGCAATCGTTCACCGCGATCTTCTCGCTGAGGCGCAGCGATGGGCCCAGTATCGTCAGACGCAGAGCAATGTCCGCATTCGCATGGTCGACGTTGAGACCATTTTTGAGGCGTACGATGCTGGACGTCACACACCGCAGGCCATCAGGGCATTTCTGAAAGATGCCTGGCAGCGTTCGCTTGAGCGTAAGCCGAAGTACTGCGTGCTCATCGGCAATGCCAGCTGGGATCAGCGTGTTGCCGTCAAGGCCAGTAACGTGGACGCCCGCCGCCCCGATCAGATTCCGTCCTACGGTCGTCCGGTGTCGGATTTCTGGTACGGCCTGCTCGATGATGAAAACGACCTCATCACACCGGAGCTTATTGTCACGCGCTTGCCGGCCCTGACAAGCGCCGAACTGAGCGTGCTGATCGATAAGATCATTACGGCGGACACTGCAGCCTGGACGCCAAACCAACGGAAGTTTCTCTATGCCGGAGGGGGCAAGCCTGAAGAAAGTTTCTGCGACATCTTTGGTCGCATGCTGCGCGATGAGTTTGGCAGCGGTGTGGACTTTACCGCTCCGCCCCTGTGCATCGACACGCTTGTCGTGTGCAAGGAGTTTGTCGAGCAGCCGGGCCGCGTGATCCGCTCGCATATCAATGACGGTGTGTCGCTGATCAATTTCTTTGGACACGGCGGAACCGAATCGTTTGATATCGAGGATTGGACCGTTGGTCAGCTAACGAATGAAGGACGCTACCCTGTGCTTGCGACGTTCTCGTGTCTGACGGGTGGATATGCGAGCCCGTCGACTACGTGTGAGAATGCCAAATACCTCCTTGAACCCAAGAAGGGTGTGGCCGCAGCCATCGGAACGACCGGTCTGCAGTATGTATCGACGGCGGATTTTCTTCTTTATCGAATTCACGAAGTACTTGCATCGTCGAAGAGGCGCGCTGTCGGGGAGCTTACCTATGAAGCAAAGCGTTCGATGGCGCTGCTGAATACGACCTTCGGTAACAATGCCACGTATCAGTTTTGTGTCCTCGGCGACCCCTTTACGCGCATACGCATTGATACGGCTGTTGAAGTCTCACTTCCACGCCAGGCGGTGCTCCTCTCGACGGCGCGCGCCGGCAATCCGATTGTTGAGACCGATAGCGTGCTGATGGTCGATGCCGAGATCTGGAGTGAGGGAGTCGGTACGAGAAACTCGGTCGATGTGCGGCTGCTACGAACGCACGAAGGAGTTACCGACACTCTGATTGAGGCTATCAGTGATGGGCTCTGCCGCCGTTCGACTGTACGATTCCTTGTGCCGATCGTCGGTAAGGCGGGACGCAATGAGATCGTCCTGACGGTCGATCCCGATGGACGCCTTCTGGACAGACCCGAAAACAACACGGTGACGCTCGCGCTGGACGTCGCAAAGCCATCGCTGCTGATCCTCGAGCCCGAGGCGCGGCGCGTGGTCAACGCCGACTCACTCACGGTGCGCATCATCGACGTGCTATCGACCCGGACCAGCACGGTCAATGTGAACGTTGCCCTCTGCGCGTCGCGCGACACAAGTTCGTGGATCGCGCGCTCGTCGGCTACCGACCTGCGTCGGGTAACAGGAACTGCTCTCTGCGATTGGACGATGCCGGGTTCAACCCGACCAGACACTTCAAGAACGTACTGGATCGGTGCATGGTCGGCGCCTTCCAGCCCAGAGATGGCCGTATCAGTGCAATGGCAGCCAGTGCAGTTCACACGTCAGCGCACGGATGTCACTCATCATCGCCTCAGTGGTGAAGAGCTTCGCTCTTCAGCGCCGCAGGGTGCCTACGACAGCCTGAGGCAGTCGATCATTCTGCCGGTTCGTGCCGTTCCGCTGGCGGTGCGGTCGGCCGGTAGGCCTACAAGTGATCCGGTGCGTGAGCCGTACATGTCGTTTCGACTGCGCGATAGCCTGCTACTGGAGAACTCGTTCCGTCAGGGACTGAACATCATGGTGTTCTCGGTCTTTGACTCGTTGCCAAGGGCTGTTCGTCGCTATGACACTTCGCCATCCGGCTCTCCGATCGAATCCGGACACGATGGATATGCCCGCGAATGCATCACGTTTTTGCGCGACTCGGTGCGCGACGAGGAGATCATCGCCATCGCTGCCTGTGATGAGTCATTTACTCGATTTCAGCGCGACGGGTTGTTGAACGAATTCAAGGATCTGCTCAAAGCCTTCGGGTCCATAAGGGCTGATTCACTCTCGGCCTCCTCATCGTTTGCTTTCATTGGCTCTCGCAGCTATCGGAGACTGACAGCTGTTGAACGTCTCGCGCCGGCCGGATCTGTCGTGGTTGCCACCGCCGACGTGCCATTTACGTGGGATTCCTTAAGGGTGCCCGTAACGACGCCATTCGTGCGCAAATGGAAGGGAATTCAACTCCCGGATATTGAGGAAGTGAGCCTGCGTCTTGCGCGTCGAGACGGCAAGGGGCTTGTGGACACCATTGCCGTCTCGGGCCGTTGGCAGCCGGAGGACGGATTTCAGTACGATCTGCTGTCGGTGGACATGCGCGCAAGCAGCGCCTTGCCTCTTCCCTCATTCACGCAGGCCGATCTATTCTTTGCGCAGCGTCCGCAGGTGTTTGCCAGGAGCATTGGATCCCGTTCCGGTGCCGTGCTGCGCGGAGATACGATGGTCATTGAGGCCGAAGTCATCAATGCCCGCTTCGATCCGGACTCGGTCTCCGTGCCCATGCAGATCGTCGTGCGAGACACATCCGGTAATGTTCTTGCCACCAGTCGAGCGCTCCTGAACGTCGGGCCCGATGCCCGTGCATCGGTCCGCTCGGCTCTTGCCACAGAGTCCGTTTCCCGTGAGCTTGCGCTCGAGCTGGTCGTCGATGAACCGCCTGATCAGCCCATGCGCTACCCGGTGTTCACTCGAGCTGTTGGATCTGGAATCGTCGTAGAAGACAATACCGCTCCCACGATCGAGCTTTCGGCCGACGGCGCGCCTCGTGCCAGTGGCGCGGCTGTGTCGAACTATCCGCGTTTTGATATTCTGCTGAGAGATAATTCCAAGCTCGCGGTCGAATCGCCGGATAATGTCATCGTGTTTGTTAACGGCATACGCGTGCGGCCCGGTTCGGTGGAAGACTGGCAATTTATGGGCACGCAAAAGCTTGCAGAGATGTTGCCCGGAGTTACGGATGCGCGGGCGCTGTTGTCGTTTAGGTTTCCGATGGAGACAGGGGAGAACCTTGTCATCATCCGGGCGCGGGATGCATCGGGGAATCCCGATACTTCGGAGGTGTCGCTCTTTCTTCCAACGTCGGCATCGATCATCGACCTTAACGTCTTTCCAAATCCATCGTCGAGCGGGATGGCGGGCGTGAGTGTCGATCTTGCCGTTCCTGACGGTATGTCTCTACTTCGCGTGTCGGCCTATGACCTGCATGGTAGGCGCATCTCTACCTCGACGCTTGGGGTATCGACAGGAAGCTATCGAACCACGCTAGGTACCGGCGAAAACACACTCGAAACGGGCATGTATACCGTGGTCGCCGAGCTTTTCGATGAAGGCGGGAAAACATTATCCACACTGACCAAAAAACTGGTCGTAACGCCTTAGTTGACGGGCTTTTCAGCCCCTTGCGAAGTCCCTGTTTTCGTACCTTTGCGTCATTCGCAAACCGCTATTTTTCTAAGGGGATATGGCACTTTTGAATGAACGGATCATGACCGTCCTCATGGAGGACGAGATGCGTGATTCGTACCTCGATTATTCGATGTCGGTCATCGTTTCGCGGGCACTTCCTGATGTGCGTGATGGCATGAAACCGGTGCACCGCCGAATTCTGTATGCGATGTACGAGCTGGGCATGATGCCCAACCGACCGTACAAGAAAAGTGCACGTATCGTCGGTGAGGTGCTTGGTAAGTACCACCCGCACGGAGACTCTGCCGTGTACGATGCGATGGTCCGACTCGCTCAGACATGGTCGATGCGCTATACGCTTGTCGATGGGCAGGGGAACTTCGGCTCGATCGACGGTGACTCGCCGGCAGCTATGCGATACACCGAGACGCGCATGGCCGGACTGGCCATGGAGATCATGCGGGATATCGACAAGAACACGGTCAACTTCCGTCCAAACTTTGACGATTCGCTGGAAGAACCATCGGTCCTTCCAGCCGTTCTGCCAACGCTGCTGGTCAACGGTGCTAACGGTATTGCCGTGGGCATGGCCACGAACATTCCGCCGCACAATCTCCGCGAAGTTGTGTCCGGCATTCTGGCGCTGATCGCCGAACCGGAGATCACCAATCAGGAGCTGATCAAGCACGTCACAGCGCCGGACTTTCCAACGGGCGGCATCATCTACGGATACGAGGGTGTTCGTAGTGCCTACACCACCGGTCGTGGAAAGATCCTCGTGCGCTCCAAGGCCAGCATTGAAACCAACAAGCAGGGGCGGGAATCGATCGTTGTTTCCGAGTTGCCGTATCAGGTGTCCAAGGCAGGTCTGATCGAAAAGATCGCCGATCTGGTCAAAGCCAAGTCGCTGGAGGACATTTCCGATATCCGTGACGAGTCAGACCGCGATGGTCTGCGCATTGTCATCGAGCTCAAGCGCGATGCGACCCCGATGGTGGTGCTGAACAATCTCTACAAGCACACGCAGATGCAGGTCACCTTCGGTGTGATCATGCTTGCGCTTGTTAACGGACGTCCGCGTATTCTGACGCTGAAGGAACTCATGGAAGAGTTCCTCAAGCACCGCAACGAGGTAGTCGTCCGACGGACGCAGTTTGACCTTGATGCAGCGGAAAAACGCGCGCACATCTTGGAGGGATTCATCATCGCGCTCGACAACATCGATGCGGTGATCAAGACCATCAAGGAGTCAAAGGACGTGCCAACGGCTTCCTCGCGGCTTCAGGAGCGTTTTGGACTTTCGGAGATCCAGGCAAAAGCCATTCTGGACATGCGCCTTCAGCGTCTTACGGGACTTGAACGCGAGAAGATCCAGAATGAGTATGCCGAACTGATCAAGACCATCGAACAGTTACGCTCGGTGCTTGCCAGCAAGGAACTTCAGATGCAGATCATTTCGACGGAACTGCGCGAGCTGTCGGCCAAGTATGGTGATGAGCGCCGCACACAGATCGTCTATGATGCCAAGGACTTTACGCTGGAGGATATGATCGCCAATGAAGAGGTGATCGTATCGATATCGCACAACGGCTTCATCAAGCGGACGGCCGTTACGAATTACCGACGTCAGCATCGCGGCGGACGTGGCGTGTCCGGCTCGGGCACCTACGATGATGATTGGGTAGAGCACGTGTTCCGTGCCTCGACGCACCACTACATGCTGTTCTTCACCGATCGTGGGCGCGTCTACCGTCAGAAGGTTTATGACATTCCGGAAGGATCGCGCACGGCCAAGGGGCGTTCGCTTGCCAACGTCATCCAGAAGCAGGCCGATGAGAAGGTAACGGCATATCTGTCAGTGACGGACTTTGACAAAGACGACGTCTTCATCTTCATGGCCACGCGCAACGGTACCGTCAAGAAGACCGCGCTCAAGGACTTCGCGAACGTGCGCTCGAATGGCATCATCGCCGTAAACCTTGATGATGATGACCGCCTGATCGGTGCTCGCCTGACCGACGGTACTATGGAGATCCTCATCGGCGCTTCGAATGGACTTGCGGTCCGTTTCCACGAGTCGGACGTCCGACCCATGGGCCGTGCAGCCGCCGGCGTGCGGGGCATTGCCCTGCTCGAGGGTCATCATGTGATCTCGCTCACGGCCGTGCGCCGCGCCGATGCGCAGGTGATCATCGTGGGCGAAAGGGGCGTTGGAAAGCGTACGCTGGTTGAGGACTTCCGCAAGACCAAGCGCGGTGCCAAGGGCGTCATCGCCATGAATATGACGGAAAAGACCGGAAATATCTGTGCCGTTCTGGAGGTTAGCGACAGCGAAGACCTCGTGGTGATCACCACAAATGGCATTCTTATCCGCCAGCCGGTCAAGGACGTACGCCAGCTGGGTCGTAACGCCCAGGGCGTCAAGCTCATCCGCCTTGAAGAGGGTGACGGAATTGCCGACATCACAACGGTCAGCCGCGACGAAGACGCAGCAACCGATGAAGGTGCCGGTGAGGAAGGCCCGGCAGGCGACGAGTCATGATCACTATCGCCCGCACGGGTGGGTGAAACGACGATGAAGACTTTAAGGCCGACATTGCAGCACCAGGGACGACGAGTTCGTCCCTGGTGTTGTTCGTTGGTGGGGCTTGTGCTGATACTAGCGACGTCATCCGGACAGTCCGCGTCTGATACGTTGCGCTTGCCTGATCGGACCCTGGGAACGCTGCTGGACACCTCGTCAGGCATACCGGCCGAGGACCTTACAAAGCAGCGAATACGGACCGTACAGTATGAAAGTCTGGCTGATGTCCTGCGGCGGCTGACGTCCTTCGTGCCCCTTCGCAACGGCGGGTTCGGGCAGTACGATGCGCTCTCCGTGCTCGGAGGGGGCTCGCAGCATCTTTCCATGGGCTCTGATGGTCGTCCGATGCATGATCTCTGGTCGGGCCAGTTTCACCTTCTGCAGCAGCCCCTTACCACGCTTGAACGCATCGAGTTTCTTTACGGTAGCGATGCCATTGGTCTTGCCCCGACGACCACGCTAACGATGCTCAATGCGCAGTCATCGCTGTTCAATACGGCAACACCTTTCATGAGCATGTGGTATCATCAGGGGGCGGGTGATCTGATCGCGGCAAGCGTGACGTTTTCCCAGAATATTGCTCCCGGGTGGAACATAGCCGCAAGCGTGCGCCGTTCGGGTGCACGCGGACGTTACCAGCGAACGGATTTCGGGCTTTGGAACCTGGATCTGCAGGCGCGCTGGACAATCGATCAGCGGCAGTCGCTGCTTGTGCGTTATGGTCTTGCAACGGCATCAACGCAGGTATGGGGCGGACTCGATCGCACGGCCGATGAAGCATCGATCGAACAGCTCAACCGTGTACGTTATGATGACACGCTTTCGCTGGAAGATGAAACCCGGCGACATGATGTGACGCTCACCTATGGCCGTCTTCTGGCGCCGGACTCTACCAGCCAGCTTACGCTTCAGGGCTATGCCGGCGCTCAGCTCCTTCATCGATTGCAGGGATCGGCCCTTAGAACGTCCATTGATGACACCTCGGGCCTTGTGCATGGTAGTGGCAGGCACGCTGGCTTTCTGGCTCGGCTCGATCAGCGCTTCGGGCTGTTGCGACTGCGTGTGGGGTCGCATCTTGAGTTGCGGAGCTTTGACGCGACCTCGCGCTCGGTCCGCGTTGATGATCTTTTTCCCAGTGCCTTTCTGCACGCGGAGTACCACCTGAGCTCGTTAACACTGCGCGTCGCGGCACGTGTTGCCTCGGCAAGCGATGGCATGCGCCTGTCGGCCGGTGGGGGAGCGACGGTTGATCTGCGGAGTTACGTTTTGCGTCTCGATCTGTCGATGGCCGAGCAAGACCCAACGGCCGTGCAACGCATGGCTGTCTCCACACCCGAGCGTCATACGCTGGCTGTGGCTGAGCTGGCAGCACGCAGCGGAGCTCTGAACGTGCGCGCATACTATCGTGGCATATCCGATCCGATCAATACAGTTCCCGGCGCTACCAGCGCTGTCGTGGGCTTTACCACAGGCAGCGATCGCCGCATTGCGGGAGCATCTGCAAGCGGGCTTTTCTCCTGGGGGGTGTTCGAGCTGCGTCCGCGCCTGCGCGCAGAACAAACGACCGCTACCGGAGCGTCCGAGACGTGGTCCTTTGCCATGCTCGACCTTGATCTGGCCTACGTATTCCGCACACCGTCCAATAGCGTACGAATCGGCCTCAACGGTGCATGGCTGCCGGCCTCTACGCTGCCGTCCTATGAGCCTTTGGTGTGGTCATTCCGGCAGGGGGCTGGGCAAGCCCCCTCACAGCTCGACGGATTCTCGGCCTACATCACTGCACAGATTGGTAATGCCAGCCTGCGCGCATCGTATGAGAATATTCTTGGTAATCGCTGGTATACGGTCCTAAACGCGCCGGAGTTATCTCGTGTTTTCCGCCTAAGTGTTGACTGGTCTTTCACCGACTAGTTGCATATTTCCGAACAACAATCTTTCTGGGGAAGGATAGGGCCATGTTCACGACAATACCCGAGATGTTCACGCAGGTCTGTGATCGCTATGTAGGGCGCACGGATAAGTTTCCATACACCGAGCGGATTTCCGGCGAATGGAAGTCCATCACCTACGATCAGCTGCGTCTGAGCGTAGAACTGCTTTCCGCGGGCCTGCACGCACTCGGCATCCGCAAGGGTGATCGCGTCGGGATCATCAGCGAAAACCGAACAGAGTGGTTCATCAGCGACTTTGCCATGGTGGGCTTGGGAATCATTGACGTGCCGGTGTTCCCGACGCTGACGCCGAAGCAGCTGCAGTACATCTATCATGACTGTGATGCCGTGTGCGTGATCGTCTCGAACCAGATGCAGCTCAACAAGCTGCGTCAGGTCTGGGATGACCTGCCGATGCTTCGGCACATCATAACGATGAACGACGTCGAGTGTGATGATGATCGCGTGCTTACAATGGCCTCGGTCATGGCCAGCGCAGAACAGTCGACAACACCCAATCACCGCCGCGATCTGTATCTCTCCTCGATGTCGCAGATCAAGCCCGATGACCTGCTTACGCTGATCTATACCAGCGGCACCACCGGAAATCCTAAAGGTGTGATGCTGACGCATCACAATCTGGCTTCAAATGTTCTTTCGTCCCAAACAGTCATCACGCTCTACGACACTGACTCGCTCGTGTCGTACCTGCCCCTTTGCCACATCTTCGAACGCATGGCAGGCTTCTACCTTGCGTTTTCGGTAGGGGGCTCGCTGACCATTGCCGAGTCCATCGATACCGTGGCCGAACTCATGCGTCAGGTGCGGCCAACGATGATGACGTCGGTGCCGAGGCTCTTTGAACGTATCCGCCTGCGGATTCTCTCAACCGTTGAGAAGGATAAGCCGATCAAGCAGAAAATCTTCCGCTGGGCCTACTCGGTGGGCGAGGCAAAGCTTGACGGCAAGGGCGGTCCGGTGCTTGCGCTGCAACATGCCATTGCTGACAAGCTTGTGTTTTCAAAAATTCGCGACCGTTTTGGCGGACGTCTTCGCTTTTTCGTCTCCGGTGGTGCTGCACTAAACCCTGAGATCGGCCGCTTTTTCCAGGTCTTCGGCATCAAGATCGTCGAGGGTTATGGTCTTACGGAATCCTCGCCGGTCATCAGTGTGCATCGCCTGGAGGATATCGCCCTTGGCACCGTTGGTACCCCGATTCCGGGTGTAGAGGTGAAGATCGCCGATGATGGTGAGATCCTTGCGCGCGGTCCCAACATCATGCGCGGATACTGGCGTAATGAGGAAGAGACAGCCAAGACGATCGACGCGGAAGGATGGCTGCATACGGGCGATATCGGCGAGTTCAGCAGCAAGGGTCATCTGCGAATCACCGACCGTAAGAAGCATCTGCTGGTCTCCTCAGGAGGAAAGAACATTGCTCCGCAGCCGATCGAAGCCCTCATCGCGCAGTGCCCGTTTGTTGACCAGGTGATGCTCGTCGGTGACGCACGTGAGTACTGCACGGCGCTGCTGGTGCTCGACAAGGAAGCCGCCAAGGCATGGGCCGAAAAGAATGCCGTTCAGCCGACTCCGTGGGAAGAACTGGTCGGCAACCCTACATTGCGATCTACTGTGGAGAAAGAAATAAACAGGCTTCAGAGAGATCTTTCGAAATACGAACGTGTACGCCGCTTTGCCATCATTCCCGAACCGTTTAGCGTGGAAAACGGCATGCTGACGCCAACGTTGAAGGTCAAACGAAAAGCGGTGCTTGAGCGTTACTCCGACATTGTCGACTCACTTTACGAGCAGGGCGAATGACACTTTGGGAGGCGATCCAGTCGCGCAAGACAACTAACGGTGCTTTTGATACGCGCCCTGTAAGCCTCGAGCATCAGCACATGCTCATCCAAGCCGCTGAGCGTGCTCCGAGTCATTTCAACTCGCAGCCGTGGCGCTTTGTGCTCGTTGATGACCCTGCGATCCGCACGCGTATTGCCGAGATCGGTGGTCGCACGATGACGCAGCTGATCGAAGGAGGCACATTCTTTACGCGCTACCGGAAGTACTTCCGTTTCAGTGAAAAGGAGATGGACGAGCGGCGGGACGGGATCTTCATCGATCAGATGCCTCTTGCGCTTCGCCCCTTTATCAAGCAGGTCTTTTCTGACAGCGTCATGAACGTTCTGTCCAAGCTCGGCGTGGCAAAGATGCTGGGAGAGGACAACCGCAAGCTGATCGAAGGAAGTCCGCTACTGCTGGCTGCACTTCTGAGCAAGGACGAGTACCGTCCGGGAGAGCTCAGCGGGTTCTACTGCACGCTCTCGCTTGGTATGGCCATCGAGCACATCTGGCTGATGACCACCGAGCTCGGCATGGGTATTCAGTTTGTCTCCACGCC
Organism: Ignavibacteria bacterium; assembly: GCA_947459875.1. GTDB lineage: Bacteria > Bacteroidota > Ignavibacteria > Kapaibacteriales > Kapaibacteriaceae > UBA10438. The sequence continues at coordinate 9,178 of CANHFG010000016.1, read as the reverse complement.
GATGGAGATCCCCGAGGCATGGGACGAGCTGAAACAGATCATGAAGGTTCCGGACGATATGGAACTGATGGCGGTCTACCGCCTGGGATATCTTCCACCGGATCGTCAGCGTCCGCGTATCGACTGGAGCAGCGCTCATCGCAAGCGGCTTTCACAGCTTGTCTTCCGCAACACCTGTGAACATCCGGAGATCGATCCGGACGCACCGCAGCCATGAGCACCATCCGGATAATGAACGTCGCAACGGCTGTTCCACGGCATGTTGTCGACCAGTCGATCGTACGCACGATCGTCGAGCGTGTGTTCGGCCATCGCGTAACGGACCTTGAGCGTCTGCTACGCGTCTTTGAACACGACCACATCCACACACGCTACTTCGTGCGTCCGCCGGAATGGTATGAGCGTGATCATGGCTTTGGTGAGTCCAATGCGGTATTTGCCGAGTCAGCGCTCGAGCTTGCGGAGAATGCGGCCAGGGCTGCTGCTGCAGAGCACCTGGACGCGGTGCGTGCCATCGTTGTGGTCAGCTCCACGGGCGTCATGACGCCGTCTCTTGATGCGTCATTGATACAGCGGTTGGGATTGCCGGCCTCCACAAAACGCTTGCCGATCTTCGGTCTCGGCTGTGCCGGCGGCGTGGCTGGTCTGGCGCGAGCGGCCGAGCTTTCTCGCGGTCTTGGCGGCGTGCCGGTCCTTATGGTAGCCGTCGAGATCTGCAGCGTAACCTTTCGTCAGTCCGACACGCGCAAGTCCAATATCGTGGCCAGCTCGATCTTTGGTGACGGAGCCGCTGCCGTGCTCGTTGGTGGGGAAGGGGGTGGCCCGCAGATCATCGACAGTCACAGCACGCTGTTTCCCGACACGCATGACATCATGGGCTGGGATGTGACAGATGACGGGCTTGCCGTAAGGTTCTCGCGCGACATTCCGTCGTTCGTTCGTGAACACATTCCTGACGTCCTACAGGCAGCATGTGAAGTCTGGGGCATAGAACGTCATGAGGTGCGTGATGTGATCGCGCACCCAGGGGGCTCGAAGGTCCTCGAGGCCTATTCCCAGGCCACGGGGCTGCCGGCCGAGACCTTCGACATCGCACGCACGGTTCTGCGCGACTTTGGAAACATGTCAAGCGCTAGCGTCCTTTTCGTACTCGAGCAATGGTTGCGGTCCAATACTACGCGGCCGCCATATTCGCTGATGGCTGCGCTCGGACCGGGCTTCAGCTCCGAGCTCGTTCTGCTTCGCAACTCTGTAGAGTGACCATGCACGTTGCCGCCGTTGTTCTGCTCGTCCTTCTCATTGTGCAGCGTCTTGCCGAGCTTGTTCATGCCAAGCGCAATGCTCGGCTAGCCTTTGCGCGTGGGGGACGTGAATATGGGGCTTCTCATTACCCGCTGATCGTAGCGCTTCACGTTTCGTGGTTCATCGCATGGATCATCGAGCATGTACTGCGAGGTGGTGCACTGCTGCAGCCCTGGTGGCTCTTTGTCGGGGTGATCACTGTAGCCCAGGTTATGCGCTACTGGACGATTGCCACACTGGGGCCGGCATGGAATACGCGCATTATCATCGTACCGGGTGCAGAGAGAGTCACCGCAGGCCCCTTCAGGTATGTTTCTCACCCGAACTACATTATCGTGCTCATTGAGTTCTTCGTCATTCCTCTCTTTGTCGGGGCATATCTCACGGCGATCATTGCTACGACACTCAACTACCTCATTCTCACGCGAATACGGATACCGGCCGAAGAGCGGGCGGTTAGCCAGCTGCTGATGAGTGGTCCACATACCAGTGAATGATCGATCAGATGGGTCGTGTGAAGCTTTTCACCCTTGTTAACGTCTACGGTCAGCTGATATCTGATCTGTCGGGTTCGATCATCCAAACAACTACGCGTCAGGAGTTCAGTGTTTCTGTGGAACACCTCGTACCGGGTTCTATCAATTAGTCGTGTCACATGCGGGTGGCAGTGAGTGGTGTAAGGTGATGGTGCAGGAGTGAGGCATTAAATCTGTATCCAACCGAGCACCGAAAGGTCTGATGGCATTCTCCATCCGGTTGTTGTCGATCTCGAGGTGGCCAATTCACGGATAGGCCACTAGGTAATCCTAAAGACATACGGCGTAACGGAAGGCTCTGCCGATCGGCCGTCTTGGCTGCGGGGTTCCCAGTCATCCCAGTGCTACTTACGAACCATCACGGGAATCGCTCCGGCAGAGGATCCAGCGCGCCACCACACGTAATAGATCCCAGCTGACGCACTGAACAACGAGATGCTGTTCTGGTTGCTTGCATACGTGACGCTCTGGCCAAGGTTATCGACGACGTCGATCACTGCCGGAGGGTTGCCCTGTTGATGGGTATTCCATTTTATGGTGAATGAGCCGTCAGTCGGGTTAGGCCAGACGTGCGGCTCCATCGACGAAGTGTTGTTCAGCAAATCAGAATTGACACTTGTCGTTGCATCAAGAACGTATATGCCCTTGTTTGTTGCAGCCCAGATCTGTCCTGCGGTATCGATGACCGATCCATTGATCGGCGTTCCGAGTGGAATATCGTCAAACGTTTTCCATGTACTTCCGCCGTCGTCTGTCAGCAGCATCGCCTCGTCACTGTTAACGGCAACTCGACCACCGAGTGAGCTGATGCTCCAGGGAGCCAGATCCTTAAGCTTTTGCGAACCGAGCTCTGAGTGTACGACCTGCCACGACTTCCCATCGTCTAAGGAACGAAGAATAGTTCCGGTGTTATAGCGGAACTTCGAACTCGTTCCCGACCTCTCGAGATACTGATCGATGGCCCAGCACCACAAGTACCCGGACTCGGATCTGTGTAATGACTCGACCCAGCGAGCCGGCACAGGTAGCGGCAACGACTCCCAAGTAGACCCGCCATCAATCGACCGATGCAGTCCGCCTGGGACGAATCCGTCAGGCACTCCGTCTGTTTCCACGTCATAGCCACGGTAGGCAACGATCATTGTCTGTCCATTGACAATGCATGACGAGATCGCCGGCTTTGCACTCGCGCTGTCGAACGGACCTGGTACACTCTTCCATGTCACGCCGGAGTCGACCGACGTGACCAGACTCCGATAACCACTCAGAAATGTCCTGTCATTGGTTGCGTAGACAAAGGATGTGCTGTCGGTTCGCAGGTTCGTCGTTACGCGACCATCAACGCGGCGAAGTCCACGGCTTCCGATGAGCATAAGTCCGGCGGGAGTTGACACACATGGTTGAAAGCCAATCTCGTGTTGCGCACGGGATGTCGTAGGTGAATCGGTGGGAAGCCACGAGGCAAACTGTACGGACCTGTCGCGGGAGCTTATCGCCAGAACCTCTCCGTTTTGATTGTGAGTATATATCGACCCCACGTGTGGCGCCAGTGATGAGAAGGAAAATGGGTAAATCGGTTCGCCCCCTTCACCACGTGCTCTGAGAATTGGACGCTGAAGATCTTCCTCAGGCTGATAGATGCGCAGACTGTTCGAGCCAAAGCCGATGATCACGTCGTTGGCCTTCTGCATCCGGGGGAGTCGTGAAAGTGTCTTCGTCGTACCTGACGGAACATGATAGGTCACGGTTGAAGAGCTTCGGCCGTCGCTGTAACTCATGTACATCGTTTCGTCGACAACACTGATAGAAGAACCAGACTTGCCAACAAATCGCAGTTGTTTCGGGATATCCATTTTTACTGACCACACATCCCGACCATCAGAAAACACGATGATCCCGCTATCCAGTGCCATTGCTGCGAGTGAATCATTGATCACATGAAACACGGGCTCTCGTTCCTGTCGCAGACGCCAGATTGGACGCAGGGAATCCTTCCTGTTGCGTATGCGAACGTCCCGATGGATGGACCACTCTTGAGAGCCGCTTGGTCGCACTGCGACCCCCGTATAAATGTCGGGTCTCGTCTGAACAACTGCGACGGCGGAGCCGTTGCGCAATGGGGTGAGCTCCCGGCAGGATGCTGGTATCTTCTGCGTTTTCAGCCACCGTTTCGAAGGCAGCTCCAGTCGATGCCAGGTCGTGTCTCGCTCATAAAGGGCGACGAACCCCAGATCAGGGAGTCGATTGACGAATCCCCATGTTCCTGATTCCATCGAGTCTGGCCACTCGCCGTAGAACCAGCTTGCGCCACTATTCGTCGAATACAGACGACTGAGAGCAAAACCATCTGGCTCATAGGACCGACACACAACTCCGAAGTCGATGCCGCCCCCAAGTATGATCGATGAATCCAGGTCGGCACCGGAGAGCAGTTCGGGTGCCTTTCCTGGTGTGAACCGAAAAATACTGCCCGGTGTTTCCCGCGGAGGTGTCCCTCCCCCTACTACCCAAACACCGCTGCGGAGAATAGCCATGTTTGGCAAAGCCTTGATTCGATCCATGCTTTCCGCTGAAAGCATTGGCTTCATATCGGACAGTGTTTGTCCACCGTAAAGGCCATTGAATTCGAATAATGAAACGTAACCCCATAGAGGATGATGAAACACCGTTCTCGGCGTCACAGCAGTCCACCACAGATCTGGCTCACGGCCCTGTGCAAACGCGGAATCGGAGCTGAGGAAGTGAATACACACCAGCAGATAAGTGATACAGTACTTTACTTTGAACAGCATTTTCCGCCTCCAAGATTGCAGCAGTCATTAAAAAACACATTGCATGAACCACCAGTACATGGTGGATTACTAGCGCCTTCGCAAACCGATCGAAGGAAGCTACAGCAGCTTGTGGGTGTTTCTTTGCAGTACCTGCGCTCGATAAAGCAGTGATTTGCGCAGTTTTCACCATTGTCGCAAGCCGTATAACATCCGGTGCTGTAATTCTTTGATAAGCACTTGGGTAGCGCCAAGATGTGACAGTAAATTCCTGCGTTTGCTAGATCGGAGCAGCGTGTTCCGGTATTACAGGCGGGGATGGTCGCGCCGATGAAGTTGAAGCAGCATAGGTCTGTTCCACGGATAATCGCCTGATAGACCGCAGTGAGATTTTGATCCTTGAGCTCCTGAGGAACGCAGATCTTCTTTACCCATGTAATGGAGTTTATCGGAAATGCGCATTCGTTGGGAGGAACAGTACAGGGGTTGTCGAGAGGTGTCGGAGGTACCGCCTGTTGAGTGCACATCCAGACGTTTGCAACGTACTCTGTGCCAGCATGGCAAACCTTAAACTCGTATTCCGTACCAACGCATTCACACTGGATTGGCGTCTGATTGCCACACTGATTCGGTGGACCGACACATTGTGTGTATGCTGAATGGAAACTCAGAAAAACCACGGCTATAGAGACGATGATATTGCGAATACTCCTCATGACCAATAGCTCCAATACTGCTAAACGCACGTTTCTTTAACCACGCACAAACAACTGCGAAAGTAATGTTACGTTACTGCATACCGGTGATATGGGGAAGATATTAGAACCAAGTGTGGCTCGCCAGCTTCCCGGGAGGCTCTCGATAGGGACGTAAACATGATCTAACAAAAAACAGCGAAGCTATGGGCTTCGCTGTTGAGAGTACCGGAGGAGGGACTTGAACCCCCGACACACGGATTATGATTCCGTTGCTCTAACCACCTGAGCTACTCCGGCGCCTTTTGAAGGGACGCAAAGATACAAATCCGCACAAGAAACAGAACTCAAAGTGGGTTCTGCAGACGGCCCAATTCGTCGCGGATGCGGGCCGCCGTTTCATAGTCTTCAACTTTGATGGCTTGATCAAGTTCCTGTTCGAGGCGCTGACGCAGCGTCAGTGGCTCGGCCGATGGGGCGGGAGCAGGAAGCTGCTCCGGTGCCGATTCATCGTCAGAAGCCCCCTCCTCAACCTCGCGGATCTCGTCGGCGTGGATCGAGGCTTCTTCCATGATCGAATCATCAACATACATTGGCACCTGGCATCGCACGGCTAGGGCGATCGCGTCGCTTGGACGTGCGTCGACCTCGAGATCCGAGTACTCGAAGAAGATCGACGCGTAGAACGTGCCGTCCTTGATCGCCGTGATGACCACCTCGCGCACCTGTGCGCCGAGAGCGTCGATGACGTTCTTGAGCAGGTCATGCGTCATGGGGCGCTGCGGACGCACACCCTCGAGTTCGTTTGCAATGGCCTGCGCTTCTGGCTCTCCGATGACGATCGGCAGACGCCGCTCACCGTCGATCTCCCGCAGCAGAAGAGCATACGCCCGTTGCGAGTTGGGATTGACCGAGAGGCCTAGTATGTCGACGTGTACCTTGCCCATCAACTCGAGTTCCTTAGTTCTTACCTGTTACGGCAGAGATCGCTGTGGTCAGTCGTGGCAGAACTTCGAACACATCGCCCACGATGCCATAGTCGGCAACGCTAAAGATAGGAGCATCCTTGTCTTTGTTGATTGCGACAATAATCTTGCTCGAAGACATGCCGGCCAGATGCTGAACGGCGCCGCTGATGCCGCAAGCAACGTACACGGTAGGACTGACGGTTTTGCCCGTCTGTCCGACCTGCTCACGGTGCGGACGCCATCCGGCGTCGACCACGGCGCGGGATGCGCCGACGGCCGCACCCAGACTCTTGGCAAGATTCTCAACGAGGTTGAAGTGCTCAGGCCCCTTCAGACCACGTCCACCGGAGACGATGATGTCGGCCTCGGAAACATCAAGCTGCCCTTCATTGCGCGTGACGTTGGTCACCTGCAGTGATGGAAGCGAGGATGTTTGAGAGGGCGCGAATGCCTCCGATGCAGCGGCACTGCCTCCGACGTTCTTTGCCGTGAAGAGGTTAGGCCGCAACGTGGCGACGGTTGTCGAGGTTGTGGACTTGACGTTGACCAGTGCCTTGCCGGCGTATACGGGACGTGTTGCTTCGATAGCCGAAGCCGAGCCATGCAGCGCCACACAGTCGGGCAGGAAGCCGGCCGACAGGCGCACCGCTACGCGTGGGGCAATGTTCTTGCCCGTGGAATTGGCCCCGAACAGCACCAGCGTTGCACCCACCTTGGTCGCTGCCTCGGAGATCGCCGCGGCCATGCGAGCCGATGGATGCGCGGACCATTCGTCACCGGAGACATTCAGGACGGTTGTCAGTCCATACGCTCCGGCCATGGCAAGGTGTTGCTGCGATCCGTTGAAGATGATGCCCGTAACAGCTGCGCCACCGGCAACGTCAACCGCTGCCGTGATGGCCTCACAACTGGTACGCTTCAGGCCATCGGCCTGTGATTCGAGAACGACGAGAATGCTCATATGTCAGATCACCTTTGCTTCTTCGTGGAGGAGACGGACCAGTTCCTGGACGTCGGCATCGGAGTCACCAAGAACCTTGTTCAAACGCTTGGAAACCGGCAGCGTCATCGACGTTGTGGCAACGCGTGGCTGCGCCGACGATGCCGCGCGCTCGGCAATAGGCTTGGACTTGGCTTTCATGATGTCCGGTAGCTTGGGGTAGCGCGGATCATTCAGCCCCTTCTGTGCGCTGATCACACATGGCAGGGCACACGAGACGCTGTTCTTGCCACCTTCGATGTCACTCTCGGCGGTGATGTTCGATCCCTCAACGGTAAGTGCCGAGACCATTGGAATGTCGGCCCAGCCCAAGAGCTCGGCCACCATCGACGGAAGTGCAAATGAATCGAAGTCGATCGACTGACGTCCGAAGATCACGAGTTCCGGAGATGTCTCCTTTGCGAGCTCAGCGATCGAGCTTGCAACCGTGAAGGAGTCTGCACGCAGATCGTCCTTGATGTGGATCGCTGTATCGACGCCCATGGCAAGGGCCGTGCGGAGGACTTCCTTTACGGAGTCCGGTCCGACGCTGACGGCCGTAACCGAGCCGCCATGTTTTTCACGCAGGCGAAGTCCCTCCTCGATCGCGAACTCATCGTACGGATTGAGAATGAACTTCACGCCAGCCGGATTGATCGATGTGCCATCGGCTCCGACGGCCACCTTCGTGGTCGTGTCAGGAACCTGGCTGATGCACACGAGAATGTTCATAATTGGTCGTGTAAGTGGTGTGATTCGTTCTGAAAAATCGCTGAAAGGGGCTGCAAAGATACGCCAATCAGATAATACCCATCGCCCACAGAAGGTTCATGTTGGCGCGCTCGACGTCGGCCTTGGCCGAGACAAGCCGCTGAAGTGCCTCGCCATAAAACCGTTCACGGAGGTTCAGCGTCAAGAGCGAAGCGTCGCCGGCGGTGAACCGCTGCTGCTCGGCGTTGACCATGATCCGGGCCAGCCGGACTTCTTCCTGGGCGATGACCAGACGTTCGAGTGAACGATCGATGGCGATCAGAGAGTTTCGTACGTCGACCTCTACAACGCGGCGAGTTAGCAGGAGAGCAAACTCGGCACGGTCGACCGCAACCGACGTGGTCTGCACACCGGCCGATGCCTGCCGGAAGAGCAACGGCTGCTGTACACGCAGACCGACCTTGTAATCCAATGCTGACGGCTGCCCGGCGTTATAGGCCACTACGCCGGCATCAAACTCAAGGTTTGGACGCATAAACTCGCGAGCGAGTGACGAGTCGAGGCGTGCCGTTTGAAGATTCAACTCTACGCGACGCAGTTCCGGGCGCGCTGCAAAGGCCACATTGATGGCCGTTTCGGCCGATCGCAGCGAGTCGACGCGCCCTGAGAGCAAACTTGGTGCGTCGAATGGATCCGGGATCAGTATTCCGTTGTCGGAAAAGACAAGCCCCTTGACGTCCACACCCAGCTGTTCGGCCATCCGCAACATGCGAAGACGTTCGCCTTCCCGGCGTCGCACCTCCTGAGCAGCCTCGGTAGAGTCGATCAGGGCTGACTCACCACTGAGCGATCGGCGGATGATGAAATCCTGACGCAGCCGTGCTAGCTTCAGGAGTGTATCGGCAACGCTGACGAGTTCATACGATTCACTCCAGTCAAGAAAACGTAGCGCTGCCGAGCGAAGAAGGGCATTGCGTTCAAGTTTCTGCTGTGCAACGGCAAAGTCAGGACGAAGCTCTGCTTTCCGAAGCTGGTTTCGCCGGGCATCGGTGAAGATGCCCTGCAGCAGTGGCATGCTAACTCCCACCGATGCCTCGCCGGTGGTTGTTGTCAGGTCCTCGGGGTTGATCGATGTACCCGTGCCACGCTGAAATCCCGCCTTGATCTTCGGTCCGAAGAGAAGGTCAAGGGGCTGCTCGATCGACCCCTCGAGGAT
>CANHFG010000015.1 GCA_947459875.1 Ignavibacteria bacterium | reverse complement strand
CGTCCGCTGGCGGCCTACAGCACGATCTTTTCAACCGGTCCGTCCATCGACACCGGAGTCATTGCCGGCTTGGTGTCGGCCAAGACCCTAACGAACGTTACGATCTTCTGCTATCCGTGGGCAGATACCTCAGCCCCCTTCACTCCATGGGAAACCCCACCACGCTATCGCCTGCCATGCGGCGTGAGCGGCACGTTCACCATCAGGGGGCTTGCCGACGGACGCTATCGCGTGCTTGCCGTGAGGGATGAAAACCGCAATGGGCTTGTCGACGCAGCAGAAGAATTCGCCGTCGCCCCGGCTGACGTGGTCGTACAAGCCGCTACGTCACAGCCCGTGCGCCTCAAACTCGGTCCAGCGATCGATCGGGATCCACCAATACTGACACGCGCACGCGCGCTGACATCGCAGCTGCTGACGCTGCAGTTTACCGAGCCAGCGCTCCTCACTCCCACGTGGCAGCGTGCTCTGGAGGTGCGATCGGCTCTCGATTCCGTGATTCCTGCACTGGCCGCATGGCCCGATCCGCTGCAGAACGATCGTCTGCTGGTACGTCTGGCCGCACCGATCGATACCGGCTCATGTCGCGTGATGATATCGGCCGGCATGGTGCGGGACTCAGCAGGCAACCATGTGGACACGGCGCAGCGGACGTTGTTGCGCGGAGTCTCCACGGCCGACACGACCTCACTACGCGTGCTCAGCATCGAACCGCGTGACAGTTCACGGAACGTTCTGCGCGGCCAGCCGATTGTGATCACCTTCTCTGACGCCGTCGATACGATGAACGCGCAGATCACGGTGGAGCATCGCGCTCCTCAGGGGGCTGTGCAGGTTCGCACGCGCTGGGCCTCGCCGATCAGCTTCGTGATCGAACCGCAGGAGGCACGGGAGCTCAAGACGTGGTATGCAACCTCCTTGGGAATTGCAGACGTGCGTTCGACCATCGGCCGATCGATACGTGATACGTCCAGGGTGTTGACAATGCTGACCGAGGAGCGGCCGGTGGACCCCGGTTCGATCACCGGAAGGTTCGTCCCATCGGAGCAGATGCGCAGCTGCACGCCCCTTGTCATCAGATTGCTGACATCGAGCGGCAACGTTGCCGTTTCTTTCCGACCCGATGCCGATGGCAGTTTTCGCGTGGAGCGACTGCCGGCCGGAGAATACACGGCCGATGTGTTTTGCGATCGCAACAGCAACGGCGTATACGACCATGGTGATCTGCGGCCGTTCCGCTTCGGTGAGCAATGGTGGCCATTGCCCACAAAGATCAGCGTGCGTCCTCGATGGACGTTGGAGAACGTTTCCATTACTCCGTGATATCAGCCCCCTGAATGATCATCGTTGATGAACAGCTTCCGATCGTTGCACGCGTACTGGGTCAGTACGCTGACGTAGTATGTGTGGACGGGCGCTCGATAGACCGGGCTTTCCTTGAACGCGTACAGGCCACGGCGCTCTTCATCCGCACAGTGACGCATATCAGCAATGACCTTATTGCCGGCACCGACGTGCGATTCATAGCCAGTGCTTCGGCCGGTATCGATCATGTTGAGGATGATGTCCGCAATGGGACAGATGCTCTGGTGGCGCATGCCCCGGGATGCAACGCACAGGCCGTCAGCGAATACGTTATGACCTGGCTCCGATGTTTCGATCTGCCGCGCGGCTCAACACTCGGCGTCGTTGGCTTCGGTCATGTCGGCTCACTGCTGTCACGTTTTGCATGTGCCTCAGGCATGCGCGTACTCGTCAGCGACCCGCCCCTTGCCGGAATTGGCCATGCCTTTCCGTCGCCCGTCACGCATGTCGATCTCGACGAGCTCCTTCATGCGTCAGACGTTGTTAGCCTGCATGTGCCGTACACCGAAGCAGGTCTTCATGCAACTAGGGGGCTGATCGGTACTACAAGACTTGCGATGTTGAAGAACAATGCAACGATCATCAATTCATCGCGCGGAGGAATTGTCGACGAGTCCGCGCTTGTAGGACATGTCTCATCGGGTCGACTTCGCGCAGTGCTGGATGTCTATGAAAACGAACCCTCCGTCAGCCAGAAGGTGATCGAGGCCCTCAGATATTGCACGCCTCATATCGCCGGATACAGTCAGCAGGCCAAGGCCAACGCTTCACGCATGGTGCTCGAGGCGTATCGTCAGTGGTCCGGACTCGACATAGACATCCCCGAGCTGAGTCAGCTCGTGGGACGGACAATGTCTTCAGGCGAGAGTGATGCAGTCATTCTCCAGCACCCATTCCGACAGCTATGGCTGTCGGATCCATCGATAGAAACCTTTAACTCCAGTCGTAGATTGACACCGCTGCGCGGCGAGCACCTGCGTCCACCAACATGGGAAGAATTGCATGTCCTTCGTGATTGAAGAGATCATCTTTGATGCCATCAAGATTCTGCGCTCACCGATCCACAGTGATCATCGCGGATTCTTTGAGGAGATGTACCGCGCCGATGCATTCATCCGCAATGGCATTCCGACGGACTTCATCCAGGACAACCACTCGCGCTCACGTCAAGGTGTGATCCGCGGCATGCACGCCCAGCACACGGCGCCCATGGGCAAGCTTGTGCACGTTGTCAGGGGGCAGATCCAGCTTGTCGAGATCGATATCCGCAAGGGATCATCAACCTTCGGCAATCACGTAAGTATTGATGTGTCGGACGTTAACGGTCGCACGGTCTGGGTACCGCCCGGCTTTGCCAATGGCTTTGCCATTCTCAGCGAGGAGGCCGACGTGCATTACAAGTGCACGGCACTCTACAATCCGACAGGCGAGATCGCCATCAATCCGCTCGATCCGCAGCTTGGCATTCGCTGGCTGATCGATGATCCGATCCTGAGTGACAAAGACAAGGCCGCCATGTCCTTTGCAGAATATGCGCAGCAGCCGATATTCTGACGTCGAGCCTCTACTGCAGTAGTTCCAGCGCCTCGTTTTTGCGTTCCTTATCGCCCGGCTCCTTCGGCGAGAGTCCTGCGATACGGCGTGCGATGGCTTTCCCTTCCTCTTCACGGTCTATCGCGATCAGAACACGCGCATATTCCAGTTCGAACATGATGAAGTCCGGACGCAGCTCGCGTGCCTTCTTCAGATGTTCAAATGCCTCGTCGATGTTACCCCAGGCGAGCCCCAACGGGTAGCGCACGAGCTTCGGCTTCTTCGTCAGATTCAGATGCGCACGTCCAAGGATGTAGTGTGCGGAAGCAAGACGCTGCGGTGTTTCATTGTTCAGCTTGATGGCCGACCACGCATCATCGCGCACGGAGTTCACCACGCCCCCTACCGAGAAGATGCCCTTGAACAGGGCCACCTTGCCATTTGAGGCCGCACGGTAGACGTAGCCCGACATTCCCTTGCCGTTGATAGCCAGCGCCTTGTTGGCAAACTCCACACCCTTGGTGTACAACGGCAGCTTGTTGTCTTCCACCTTTTCCTGATCACCCAGAATGATGTGGAGTCGCGCCATGCGATACAGCACCTCGTATGAGGAAGGGGCTTCCTTATACGCCTGCTCGATGGACTGGCGAGCCCCCTTCACATCAAGGGCTTCGATCTGCGTATCAAACGCCAAGCAGAGTGATGAGACGTCTGCGTGTAAACACACCACGCACACCATGAGAACAACGAATGCGGAAAGAATCCTCGTCATGCAGTCCCTCAGAAATGTCTGGCTGATACGGCCGAGGAAAATACGGATGTCGGTGTGATCAGCTGAAGACGCAGCCGGGTCGATCGCTTCGGAGCGGTCCTTCGTCGCCTTCGGCTCCTCAGGATGACGCCGTCCGGCGGTGCGCGCAGTTACAAAATGACGGAATTACGGAGTTACGGGGTCAATTGTACCTCACACCCCAAACCCCAAACCTCAAACCCGGTAAGCCGCAGCGTCATCCTGAGCCGCGCAGCGGCGAAGGACCGCTATGTGCACTTCGTGCGATGACTGAATTTCGGAGGCACGGAGTTACTGTGATCACTTGTCACTCGTAACTCATCACGTTCGATCGATTCGCTCCGTCGCGGTCGTATCGAGGCAGCGCTGCACCTCGTCGTCGGTGACTTCGGTGAAGTTTTCGTACCACTCACCAACCGCGCCGAAGCAGGCAGGCACATGCAGGACGATGAACTCGTCCACCAGCGAGTGGAGTTCGCGGAGTGCTGCCGATGCAGCAACGGGAACGGCGACGATGATTGAACGGGGCTTCTGGGCCCGTAACGTTCGGACGGCGAACCCGATCGTCATCCCGGTGGCAATGCCATCATCAACGATGATCACGGTCTTACCCCGCACATCAAGCGGTGGCTGGTGATAGGACTGTTCACGCCGTTCGAGTATCTGCTGAAGTCGGCGGACTTCACGCTCGATGTAGTCTTTGGTAACATCGCCGTGTCCTTCGGTTACGAAATGGTCGTCTAGGCCAACCGCTCCAATGGCGTACTCCGGACTGTCGGGATGAGAGAGCTTCTTCACCGGCAGAACATGCATCGGCCAGCCCAGATGGGAGGCGATTTCGGCTGCCATGGGCACGCCCCCTCGGGGTATGGCCACAACCATGCCGGGATGACGCCGGTGTACTTCAAGCAGCGGAAGCAATTGCAGGGCTGCGCTGTGTCGGTCTTGGAAGATCATGTTCGATGATACGAGGTCGCGGGAAAGATCGCTCTACGGTGTTTCGAACCTTCGAGTAACCTTTTATGCCGTAGGGGACTTTTATTAGTAATCGGGACACTCCCCGTGAATTTGGAGGTAGCCCTGTGGGACGACATATTCTGGCGCTATTGCTGTTGGCGGCATCTGCCGTCACATCTTCCTTACTCGCACACACCGGTGGTCACGGGTCGGGGCCGGTTTCGACGTGGCTACTGGCCAGCGGCAAACACATTCACGGGACATTCCACAGTACACGCGGTAGCTGGATCATTCTCGAACAGCGAAGCGGCGCCCTGAAGGCTATTCCGCTCGAGCAGTTCTCGTCGGCCGATCAGCAGCGGCTCGAAGATGAGATCGGCCGTATCACGGAGATGAACGCCCCCGTGGAAGCGCCCAGTCCAGTCGTCGTTCAAACGCCGACGTCAGGGAGGGACCACACCACGGAACTGGCACTCATCGCATGTGCTCTGCTGCTCGGAACGTTTATGGTAACGCGCTCAACCTCCCTGCGCATAGCCGGCACGGCCGGCAGCATGCTGTTCCTCTTCCTGTCTGCAAGCCCCGGAACCACCGCACGGATTGTCGAGATCCTCGGTCCGACTCCACCAGAGTCCATCGACAGCACCTTTGCGTCCTACAAGCCCCGTGTCAAAACGCGCTGGGATGCTACCTACTTCTACGTCGAAAGTAACGGCATGCCTACTGCCATGCCGGCCATGAAAGGCATTACTGCCTGGCAGCAACAGGTTCCTATTCCGCAGCCATACACAGGCAGCAATGCCTGGGCAATTCCGTTGAATCCGGTCATCGCCGATGTGCCGGTTTCACTCGATACGGCCCTGCACACAGGGGCGGTGGCGATCGCCATCAATGGCGTGCCGGTTTTCAATCCCGAGAACAATCGCGGTGAGTTTTCGCAGGACATCGGAGAACTCGATGCTTTTGGTGGACACTGCGGCAGGGCCGATGACTATCACTACCACATTGCCCCTGTGCACCTTGCCTCCAAATCTTCCAGCAAAACACCTGTGGCCTGGGCACTCGACGGCTACAAGCTCTATGGTTACGAAGAGCCCGATGGCACGCCGGCATCAAATCTCGACCAGCACCTCGGACATCTCTGGAACGGCGAGTATCACTACCATGCTATCAACAAGAAGCCCTACATGATCGCCTCCATGCGGGGAAAGATCACCATTCAAAACGATCAGATTATGCCACAGCCCCGTGCCTCCGGCGTGCGTCCATTTCTGCAGGCGCTGCGCGGAGCCACCATTACCGATCTGCGTCAGTGCGACACTAACCACTATGCGCTGCGCTACGAGGTGGGGGGCAAGACGAACTTTGTGAACTATCGCTGGGACAGCACCGGTAAGCAGTTCATCTTCAACTTCGTCAAGACAGATTCAGTTCGATCCACAGTCACCTACACCAGAAAGTGATGCGCATGAGAACTGCATTGAAACTCAGCATCCTGGTGGTCATGGTCTGTGCAGCCCCCTTCATCGTGATGGCCCAGCGTCCGCATACGAAGTCCATGAAGCGTATCCCGGATACCGGACAGAATGGCGACTTCACAACCGTTCCCGGAGAAGACAGCGATGTAAAGATTGGCACGCCTGTGTATTTCGTTCAACAGGATATAGTGATCGACACCGTAACAGGCCTGATGTGGCAGCGTACGGACGGCGGCGAGATGGAATGGGAGAAGGGGGCTTCCTACTGCGATGCCCTTGAGCTTGGCGGCTTCATGGACTGGCGCATGCCCACCTCGCAGGAGCTGTTCACTATTCATGATCTCGGACGTAAGAACCCTGCACTGCCGGCCGCATTCGCCATCACCGGTGCTGAGTACTGGTACTCGTCGGATGTTCTGGTAGGAGATGCCACACGGGTATTCGCAACCAACGCTGGCGGAGGCATTGGACCACACCCGAAGAATGAGACCATTTCCTCCGGCGGCACAAAGAAGTTCCATGTGCGTGCAGTGCGGGCCCTTCAGCCCCCTGTCAATGTTCCGGTACACTTCACGGACATGGGCGCAGACCTTGTGCGCGATAACGCCACTGAGCTGGTCTGGCAGCAGTATTGTCATGCGGTGGCTGTAACATGGGAAGACGCACTCCGCGTGGCTGATACGCTCTCGTCAGGGGGCTTTACCGACTGGCGCATGCCGAACATCAAGGAGCTGCACACCATCCGCGAGCAGCAGGAAAAGGGTCCGTGTGTGGACCTGCTGTACTTCCCCTGCGTTGCCTCCACAACAACGTTGTGGTCATCCACGACGCTGATCTCGCAGAACAACGATCAGGCATGGACGCTGAAGGCCGATCTTGGAGTGATCACCTACGACAAGAAGAACCTCAAGATGAAGCTGATGTGCGTGCGAGGGGGCTCACCGGACATAACATCGGTGGACGATGAGGAGCAGCAGCCAGAGCTGGCCCTCTATCCGAATCCGGCCTCTGGACTCGTTACACTTCCCATCGGAACGGTACGCGTAACACTCTATGATGTGACCGGAGCAGCAGTCCTAACGTCGGCCCACACACAGAACATTGATGTCTCCTGGCTCGCTGCAGGGTCTTACTATTGTGTGCATGTTGATGCACACCAACAAGTGCGGACAACACCTCTTATCAAACGCTGATCTACCGGAGAATACCACATGAAATCACTGCGAGTGTTCTGCACTCTGCTCGCTGCAACCTCAGTCATCGCGCTGGGCCAGCCCACCCACCCGGCAATCACATCGTGGATCCAGAACACGACCGGCATTACGGGTCGGCACTACATGAAGGGTAATCCGACGCCGGTCGTCGACACCTTCCAGGCAAACTGTCAGCTGGTTCAATACTCGGCCGACTACTCCTACGTTCGGTGCAACGGCATTCCGGCCTACGTGATCGGACCGTACCAGGATGGCAATCCTGCGCAGGCCGTCGGACGCAACTACCTGTTCAAGATCCCGCTCAAGCCGCAGGCAAACAACGGTACGAAGACCGCTGTCGGCCTCGGCCACGTCGCCGTGCTCATCAACGGCGTGCCGGTGTACAACTATGCAGATGCGCGCTCTTACAACAACGGCAACGTGTGGCACCAGAATGCCATCGTGTTTGAGCGTGCAGGCTTCGACTGCGCAAAAGGTCACCCAGCCCCCTTGCAAACAGGACCGCCGGGCATGGGCGGAGGCGGAACACAGGGGCAATACCATCACCACCAGGACCCATCGGCCTTCAACATCGCCAAGGTCAAGATGTCCGACGTGTGCGATATGTACCTGGCAGACGGACTCTACGTGCCGGATGCTACCAAGCACGGTCCGCTGATCGGCTACTCGTTCGACGGCTATCCGATCTACGGCGCCTACGGCTGGGTGACGGAAGGGGGCAAGCAGGTCGTCAAGCGCATCACGCCAAGCTATCGGCTTCGCAGTATCACCGAGCGCACAACGCTGGCTGATGGTACGAAGCTGACGCAAGCGCAATACGGTCCAACACTGACTGCTCAGCCCCTTGGCTCCTATGCCGAAGACTACGAATACGTTGAAGGGTCCGGCGATCTCGACATTCACAACGGACGCTTCTGCACCACACCAGAATACCCCGAAGGCACCTACGCTTACTTCGCAACGATCGATGCCGACGGCAACTCGGTGTATCCGTATGTGATCGGTCCGACCTATTACGGCGTGGTTGTCACCGACAACTTCCCCGTGCGCGGTCCGGGAGCAGCCTCCACCAACGTCCGTATCACCGAAGCGGTGCAGACGTACAGTTCAACGACGTCTACGGATGACGATGCCGCGCTTTCCACCGTCACCGTATTTCCCAACCCCGCAGCCGACGCGCTGATCATCCAGGTCACATCACCGATGACCGAGACCGCCTCTGTCGATCTCATCGACCTTGGTGGTCGCATCGTCCGCACTTCCACGATCAAGCAAGGCAGCACCATGTGTTTCCTCGATGTGCAGTCACTCTACGCCGGTGCGTATGTTGCGCGCATCACCCGGAACAGTTCGAGCATCAACCTTCCGGTGATCATCAGCGAGTAACTGCCGACCTTCATGAAGCCCCTTTTCATCACGCCCTCCATGGTTCTGAGCCTTCTGCTCTTTACGATGGAGGGCGTGTTCTGTTTTGCTCAGCAGGGGGCTCTCGGAATGCAGTTTCAACCCACATTCAACGGCAAGCCCGTTACCTTCGATAGCACGACGTTTCTAACGGCTTCAGGGGCGCGCATTACCTTCAGCATGCTGAAGTTCTACGTCTCGGGCATCACGATCCACGGCATGGACAGCCCGTCGATCAGCACGTCCGACCATGTGCTTGTTGACGTGACCGAACCGCACAACGTTGATGTTCCCTCCGCCCCTTGGGGCAGAGGGCAGGCCGTGTCGTTCACCATTGGCGTCGATAGCATCGTCAACGAGCAGGGTCCACGCGAGGGTGCCCTCGACCCGCGCAACGGCATGTACTGGACCTGGGCCACGGGCTACATTTTCTTGAAGCTCGAGGGCACGCTCGAAGCACCCGGCGTTGCGCGGCGCGTCTATGAGATCCATGTAGGGGGCTACAAAGCCCCATACCAAAACACGTTCAGGGTAACGCTTCCGGTAGAGGGTCGCTCGTGGCGGGAACCGCTGATCGTCGATGTCGCGCTCGACCGGTTCTTCGATGCCGAGCCAGCCTTCGACATCACCAAGCGTCCGAGCGTCACCGATGCACGGCAAGCATCCGACGTCATCGACCGTCTTCGAGGGATGTTCCGTGTCCGGTAGCGCAAGGGAGCTTGCATTGGCACTCATCGCCATCTCCGTTGCTGTGATTGCGCATAATCACGACAACACCGATACCGCGCGAATTCCCCAGCCACCGGGCTTTCCCGAGCGCGTGTATCGCGGCGGTCCGTGCGCGAGCGACTCTGCTGTTGCGGCTCTCGGTGCGATGCTCTTTGAAGATCCGATCCTGTCGGTTGACAGTTCAACGAGCTGCCAGACGTGCCACCAGCCGTTTGCGGCGTTTGCGCATATCGACCACGCCCTGAGTCACGGCGTGGAGGGTCGAATCGGACGTCGCAACGTCCCGGCCCTGCAGAACCTTGCCTGGCAGACATCCTTCATGTGGGACGGCTCCATTGCCAACCTCGACATGCAGTCGCTCAGCCCCATCACAGGTCATGAGGAGATGTCCGAAAACCTGGACCATCTTCTCGCAAAACTCAACGCTCACCCAACATATCCATTGCGCTTCCGCTCGGCCTTTGGCAGCGACACCATCACCATCCCTCGCGTGCTACGCGCACTCGGACGCTTTGTGGCCGGACTTGTCTCGGCCGACTCCCGCTACGATCGTGCCATGCAGGGCAAGGACACGCTTGCCGAGAATGAGCAACGGGGCTTGCAGCTCTTCCGACGTCACTGCGCCACGTGCCACACCGAACCGCTGTTCACCAACAACGGCTTTGCCAGCAACGGCCTGCAGCCCAACGCCGCATCACCAGACAGCGGACGCATCCGCATCACACACGATGAACGGGATCTCTTCTGCTTCAAGGTGCCCTCGCTGCGCAACATCACTCGTACCCACCCCTACATGCACGACGGACGCTTCAAACGTCTGCGCGATGTTCTGGCCCACTACTCCAACACCGCAGCCCTTCCTGACCACACCGACCCGCGCGTACGCGCCATCGGCCCCCTGTCAGATATGGAGCGCAAAGACATCATAGCGTTTTTGATGATGCTCGAATAGGTTTCGGGTTTCAGGTTTCAGGTTGTCATTCACCTCACACCCCACATCTGAAACCTGACACCTGTCACCTGACACCTGACACCTGTCACCTGTCACCTACTCCGCGCACTTCATCCGCATCAACTTCTTGGAATCAAACCCAAGCTCAGCTGCTTTTGCCGAGAGCGTTTCATACACAGCTTCATCTACCTGTGGTGTGCGTGACATCATCCAGAGGTAGGAGCGTCCGGGTTCTCCCACCAGCACATGCTGATATGCACTGTCGAGGGCGATGATATAGTAGTCCCCCTTGAACGGCCAGAAGAACTGCACCTTGAGCTTGGCATTGTTCGAGCCCTCAACTGGGAACGCCTTGCCTTCGATGGTGCGCCACGAGCCCCCTTCATTGCAGAGGTTTAGCACCTTGACGTGGTCCGGCATCACTGTGTACTCGGCTATCGAGCACGAGCAGCCACGCTCAAAGCTGTGATCAAACCGTGCCCACACATACCAGCGTCCGGCATAGCGCTGCAGATCAACAGCATCCACAACAGGCAAGGGGGCTGGCGAGGAACAACCGATGAGGGCGAGGAGGGCGAGGAAGGAGAGGCGCATGATTAATTACAGAGTTACGGAATTACGGAATTACGGAATTACGGAGTTACGGAGTTACGGAGTTACGGAATTACGGAGTTACGGAATTACGGAATTACGGAATTACGGAATTACGGAATTACGGAGTTACAAGTTACCGATGACCGATGACCGATGACCGATTACCGATGACGCATGACCCCGGGATTCCGTACCCCGGGCTTCATCCTAAGCCGCGCAGCGGTGAAGGACAGGCCTGTCGCTTGGAAATCCATCGCGAACGAACGCATATCGCTCATTGTGTACCCACGGCTGAAGCCGTCGGCTACTGTGCTGAAGAGCGTCTGATGCGGCTGAAGCCGTGGGCTACTGTTCTGAAGAGCGTGGGATGCATCTGGACCTCACGCCTCAAACCTCACATCCCACACCTTACACCTGCGCGATGTTTGTATTCGTTCAGCATCGGTTGATCATTCACCTAACATAGTTCATTGTCGTTTGATTCAGTAGGCGACAGCTCGCACGGCACGACATTGGTGATTAACCAGCGTCGTTGCGTGGGTTAGAAATGATACGGTAAGGTTAAATTGCCCCAAGCCTTAGGTGATTCTTTCATACATATCCTGATGTAGCATGAATGTTTTAGCATTTCTGTCCAGCCGTAGCACGACTCTACGCGTTCTTGTAACTACGATTCTGGTATCGATGACCTCCTTCATTGGCACGTTGCGAATCAACGCACAGACGTGCCAGTGCGCCCCACCCGTTCCTATTTGTACCTGGGACGACTGTCTCCCGCCCGTCGGAGTAATGAATGGAGTACGCACAGTGCCGATTGTCATTAACGGTGACAGTTGCGTTGCTACAGTGTTCTGGTGCAGTCGCATTCTGAGTGGTACACCTTGCGCATTGAGTGGATATGCGACTTCGTGTGAGTACAAGATTCAAAAAGTGTGCTTTCCTCCTGAATGTGCGATCAGCTGTATCGACGTTGAGATGAATACGGTACTTCTAGAAATCGTACGATCAATCGCGGCTGTTAATCCAGCAAATCATTTCGTACCAACTTCGAATCAATGGTCCGATCCGTCATATAGAACTGCGTGGAGACTGGGATTCCCAGTGTGTTTCTCATGTTCTACCGATCCCACAACCAATTGCGTCTCGTTAGAGGCTTGTGGTTCGTCGACATGCTATGAGTGGAATGAAGTCTATCTATGTCAGCCACCGAATTGTCCCTCCTTTACTCCGTTATGTCCTGATCCATGCCCTGCGAGTTCTCCAACAATGAAGCCGGTATCAAAGTCGAAGACAGTGGGTGAATGCTTAGCACCCCATAACAACTGCATTCTTTGCGGATACTAAAATGGACGTTAACCGCATGCTCATTTCTAGCATAGTCATCTCGGTCGCACTCTTCCTGTTAAGTCACTCGAGTTATTCTCAGCAAGTACTCTCCGTTAAGAGAATTGCTGGGCCTCGCGAAGTTGAGGTCTCTGGAAGTGTCTTACGGTACGGCCGAACAGTTGCGTTCGTCGGGCGAAGTAGTCTGTGGGCACTGGATACGTTGTCGAACGATTGGAGCGAGTTATACTCGGCACCCGTAGGTAGCTCAATCGTAGCTTCTGTCGAAGAGCGAAATGGCAGTATTGTCTTCCTTGATATGAAGCAAATACTCTGGCGGTGCACTCCGGGCGCATCTATTGAACGCATCACGTCAATAACGCTTCCAGCGGAAAGTTACACGCTATGTGCGGGCGATGGCGATATCGTAGTCTGCGGATTTTATCGGCTACTTGGTAACATCGGAGCAGTTCGTGTGAGTACGCACGGAGTCGAGACTCTCGAAGCTCTCACACCGGAGATGGCAAATCTTGCTGTTCGATCATTGGAGTACTCGGAACGCTGTTCATCATTCATTCTCAGCGTTGAAGGTTATTCATCTGATCAATTGTCGCGGAAGATCCACAAACGCTTCATGCTGAAGGGCACCGAATGGGTCTTGATAGACGAGAATCAGAACACTCCGCGTTCATTTGTTGATAGCAAGGGATATCAAACGTGTATCATAGTGGGCGATTCACTGTACACGACCACCTCCTGCCCTCCTTCGCAATCTGGACCATTTGTCACTGTAACACCTCCGCGCTCAGCACTGGCTCGCATATCCGACAGCACCATTGCTCTGTTCACACCATACACTGACAAAGCCAGTGAGCCAACAATATTCATTGTTGATGCGGCAGGGAGCGTTGTTGTTGACACTGTAACTTGCCCAAAGGGCTCTGTGATTATCAATGTCACGGCAATGAATGGTCTGATCATTGTGAACTGTCGTGATGTTGTTCAGATCTATCGTGGAGGATCACTGTATCGGAGAGTACGATGGCCCTCGAGTGAGTCGAGCGCCAGTTTTAGAAATGCTATCTGCAGCAGAGAAAACGTTCTTCTTTACAATGGATTTAGCCCTCCTGCCATCTACAGCAGCCGTACATCGACGTGGTCACCCCTCTTTGCAATACGCGATGGCGACACCTCTCGAATCATCGTCATAAATGATGGAGTAGCGAGGGATAGCCTGTTGTACCTGTGGAATGACACTACTCTCTATGTCTCAAAGGAGTACGATTCCGAGAAGAGGTACTACGATGTTCTCTCCTGTTCGCGCAGGATCATGCATGTACGTCCGCTACCTAATGGCGATGCATTGGTCGCTGTGAGCATCCCGGAACGAGACACAATACAACCTTATTGGCATCTGTATTCGCACGCAACAGGTGCGATCACCTCCTCTATCGACAACTGGCCTCGAAACGTTCAGGGACTTGAGCCCGTTGCATCGATCTATGATCCGCATTCCGGGATGATCGTGATCGGGACGCGGACGGAATGGTACGGTTTCCAGTCGGATTCGTCTGTCTATCCCATTCATGGTGTTCTTCGTCGGAATACAGCTACATCTGAATGGAGCATGGCGAACGAAGGACTTGGGCTCTCACTTCGTTGTATTGCGCTTCAGCAGGACCCTCGTGGTTGGTTATACATGTCTTCCGCGTATTCTGATGGTTTCAACATGACACGTCCTAGCCTGTACACGTCAACGGACCTCGGCGCTTCATGGCAGAGCACTGCACAGCCTCCGCCGATGGACCTTGGCAAGAAATACGCACTCAGCGTCACTTCGAGCGGAGCGTATGTTCATGATCAGAGTTGCTATCGGGTTGTTGCTGCTGAGGGGGCTTTCGAGCCCGTAACGTTTTCGAATGACCAGCTCGGCACTATCTATGCCATGCGATCAGGAATTGATTCGACAACGATGTTCATACTCACATCCACCGGACTATACAAAGCACAGTTGACCTTGACGTCGACAGGTGTTTATGTCGTCAGCCATGAGTCCGCTACTGTCAATGGCACTCTGCTGACTATTCGGTCGGCGGCGCTCAATGATAACTGCTACGTTCGCATTATGGGTATAGGGGGACAATGTCTCTTCGAGGGCAGGCTCAGACAATCCGATGTTGGTCTTTTATCTGTGACACTTGATTCAGAGTTACCGTCTGGAGTGTATTTCGTCATAGCAGGAGATCGGCAAGTTATCCGAATGATGCATCTCAACCAGTAAACCACTGACACCGAGCGAGCACAGGCGAGCACAGGCGAGCATTGGGCGAGCATTGGGTGAGCACCGGGCGAGCACCGGGCGAGCACCGGGCGAGCACCGGGCGAGCACATAGGCTCGCCCCTACGCGCACCTCCGTAACTTCGTAATTGCGTAATTGCGTAATTCCGTAATTCCGTAATTCTCCCATGCGCCTGCTCTTCCTCTGCATTCTCTCCATCGTGCTTCGGCTGGCCGTGCTGACGGTTACGCCGATGGGAGAGCCGCATGAGTATGAGCAGGTGGTGATCGCGCAGAATGCGTTGAACGGGGACGGGTTCGGGATGGCGTGGCCGTACCAGCCCCTTGACTCGGCACGTGCGCTGCAGTGGAAGTCTGATCCGACGCCGCATCCGAGTGCATTCATGCCGCCCTTTGTGCCGGCCGTTGCCACGGCCGTGTTCAGTGTGGCAGGGGGCGAGCGATTCGGCATCATGGTGATGCTGGTGCTGCAGTGTCTTGTAGGCGGACTTATCCCGTGGCTTATCCATCGCATCGCACGGCGCATGGCCTCTGAGCGTGCCTCGATGATCGCTGCCACGTGGTCGCTCATCTTCATTCCCGGACTTGTTTCGTCGGCCACGCCGGCAGGGGCTGTGTGGTACACGGTGTGCGGACTGGTGGTAGTTGACCTTGCGCAACGCGTGCTTGAGGGCGAGCGCAGGGAGTGGCTCTTCGGCATTGCTCTCGGATTTCTCACGCTCATGCGCTCCGAGTTCCTCGCGCTCGGCGTTGTGATGTGCTGCCTGCCCCTTCTCAAGCGCAATTGGAAGGGGGCTGCCCTTGCCCTTTCGATGATGATGGTCGTGATATCTCCATGGCTGGTGCGTAATGCCGCAGAATTCGGTCAGCCCGTTGGCATCATCACCCATCCGTGGCGCGAGATGTGGCGCGGTGCGAACGTCCATGCATCCGGCAGCGGCTATGCGGCCGATGGATGGAACATCTGGGAAGGTGAGCGCTATCCGCAGATCATTGCAAAGCTTGATGCTGTGCCGCTGACGCAGACATTTGAGCTGGAGGCCGATAAGGTGTTCCGCGAAGAGGTGATGAGCTACATCAAGGAAGACCCCGCGCGGTGGCTGATGCTCGGTCTCAAGAAGGTCCTCATGCTCTGGACCATTGATCCGTACTACCCGAAGGGCAAGTCACTGGCCTACATGGTGCCCACGTTACTGACGGGGCTTACACTGCTCATAGGCCTGGCACTGGCACTGCGACGTTTGCTGCGCGAGCGGGCGTGGACGTCTCATGCTGTGCCGATTCTGCTGATCGCCGCCGGCATGACGGGGCTGTTTGCCATCACGTATGTGCTGCCGCGGTATCAGACCTATCTGTTCACGATCTGCATGCCCCTTATCGCCGTAGTGGCCGATCGCTTCCTCGTCAGGGGTCGACAATAACAAACTCGCTTGGCGAGGTTGCGACAAACGTCCGTTCATTCTCAAGTACAATGTAGCCGCGCAGCACTCCACGCACGTCAACAACACGGGTGCGCACCGGCAACATGTCCTGCGGAACCGTCAGCCACCATCCGTCTGGCGTGCGCAGGGTGGAGACGCACGATGAAGAGTGGTGATCACCAGCAGACGACGTCTCATCGGCTTCGTAGGCACCGATCGACGGAGGATTTGCATAGGTGCGTCCGGCAACGTCGCGCACGGCATCCGGTGTTGCGATGCCTGCCCCTTTCACGGGGCTAGACGGCTGCGGACGATAGTCGCCGGTGGCGTAGCCGCGCAGCAGCGGATCACTTCCGTAGATGCTCGACGTCTCCGTCAGCTGCGCCTCCTGCGGACGTGATGATGACGGGGCATCGACGTTATACCAGAGGTTGTTGCGAAGTGTGAACGAGGAGGGGGCTGTGTTTGCACCGATGTTTACATGTCGGGAGATCGTGGAGCGAAACACGACGAGATTGTTCTGAAAGACATTGTCGCCGCAGGGCAGGAACCGCGAGGTGTCTACCGTTTCCTGCAGGATGCGAAACACCCAGCGCTGTGGATCGATGATCGTATTATTCGTTACTGTTACCCGCACGGCTCCTACATAGGCCATGGGGGTAACCGAACGGACGAAAAGATTAGCTACTACCGTCAGATCTGCGGCCTCGAACCGTGCGTCCTGCGGTCGGAAGAAGGCTAGTCCGGTGGAGCCACCAAGATTCAATGCGCGCTGACCACCGTCGATGAACGAGTTCCTCTCAATCCGGATGAACTGCGTGCCGCCCTTGGCCTGTATGCAGTTTGAGCCGAGTCGGCGGAAGATGTTGTTACGGAAGATGCCTTTATGACATCCCACCATGTCGGCGCCGCTTCCGCCGGCAGAGCCGTCCTCGAAGATGCAGTCTTCCACCACAAAGTCATCCAGACCGGAGAGCTTCAGCTGATCGTTGTTGCCTGTGGCAGCCATTGCCCCGAAGGTGATGCCGCGGAAGGTGATATGGTGCGTTGGAGTATCGAACGTGCCGCCATCATCGCAGTTCATGCCGTTGCTGGTTTGCCCCCTGAGCGAGAAGTTCTCGATGACAAGGTGCGAGCACTCTGAAAAGTGCATCGACTCCGAGCCCCCTTCAAAGACCACGCCGGAGCGGTCTGTGCCGCAGATGACGATCGGTGCCTCGGCGCTGCCGTTGAGATTCTCGATCCAAAACGTTCCGCGGTACGTTGCCGGATGGATCAGCACCGTGTCACCCGGCTTGGCTTGCAGGCACGCCACACGCGGGTCGGCAAACTCCTTTTGCGGCCCGACGTTCAGGGTTGTGGCATTGAGCAAAGCGGGGTCACAGCTTAACGCAAAGAGCAGGAGAGCTGCGGAGTACCAGATATGCATAGCTAAGGTCCGTCGGTCGTGAATCGGTCAGTTCACCGCCGTTGCCGGTCATGCACCACAGCGGCCTGGTTGCGAAAGTAACGAAACGAAGTACGGTGGTTTCTTCGCCGAATCGCAAACTGAAGGCCGGCCACCACTCTGGAACCGCTGCTATGCAACGTGACATACTTTTCCCTGTTTTCCTGTTTGCCATGCTCGTGGCAGCAGCAGGTGCATCAGCGCAGGAATTCTCCGTCATCCTTGGACGTCCAACGGATAGGTCCATCACGGCGGCTGTCTATTTCGGCAAGGCGTCGGAATATTTCTTTGAATACGGCACGCTCAGCGGCATGTACAATGCGCAGACGCCTGTGGTAACCTGCAAAGCCGGAGAGTCCATAAAGGTCGACATAACCGGACTCGAGCCAAACACACGGCACGTGTATCGTTTGCGCTACCGCCAGCTCGGCGGTCCCACATTCCAAACATCGCCGGAGTATTCGTTCCGGACGCAGAGGGCAAGGGGCGAGTCCTTTACCTTCCTCGTAGAGGCCGACGAGCATCTCTACGACAAGAAGGGCATACCGGCAATGTATAAGATCGCGATCGAGAACATGAAGAAGGATAGTGCTGACTTCATGCTCTCACTCGGTGATACGTTCGGTGACGACCACACGCCCGAAACGACAACCAGTCAGGACATGGACGACCTGCACAGAGACTACCTGCAGTACCTCGGTTCGATCTGTCACTCCGTCCCATTCTTCTTCTGCCTCGGAAATCACGAAGGTGAGACGGGCTACTATCTCAAGCAGAACGCGCCGAACAACATTGCCGTCTGGGGTACGATCTGGCGCAAGTACTACTACCCGAATCCGTTCCCCAATGGGTTCTACACCGGCAACATGACGCGAGAACCGAATGGGATCGATTACCCCGAGAACTACTATGCGTTTGAATGGGGCGATGCACTGTTCGTTGTTCTGGATGTGTATCGTGACTGTGACGTGAATGAAAAGCCGCAGAACTGGGACTGGACGCTTGGGGAAACGCAGTATCGCTTCCTCAAGAACGCGCTCGAAAGCAGCAATGCCAAGTACAAGTTCGTCTTCGCCCACCACACACGCGGGCAGGGTCGCGGCGGCGTAGTCACAGCGAAAGGGGCTGAGTGGGGCGGCTACAACAACAAGGGAACGTACGAGTTCGACAAGTTTCGCCCAGGGTGGGGCCTGCCCATCCACCAGCTCATGGTGAATACCGGCGTCAACATCTTCTTCCAGGGCCATGACCACCTTTACGCCAAGGAAGAACTCGACGGTCTCGTATATCAGGAGACTCCGATGCCGAGCGACTCCACGTACGAGATCGGCGTGCTTGCCAATGCCGATGCGTACACCGACGTGACCATGCGCGGAACAGGTCACTTGCGCGTCAAGGTGTCCGATGCCGGCGTTGTTGTCGATTTCGTCCGCGCCTACATGCCAAAGGACACGGTGGGAGGTGCGAACACGAATGGCTCCGTGGGCCACTCCTACACCGTCAAGCAGCGCCCGGTCTCTGTTGATGACGAAACGACGAAAAGTGAAACCGTCATCGCACCAAACCCCGCTCGCGAATCATTGAACATCCTTGCTCCGACCACATCATCGGTTGACGTGACGATCTCCAACGTGCTGGGTCAGATCGTGCTCCGCTCGTCAGCAACATCCATCGACGTCTCGACGCTGCCGCACGGACTCTACGACGTGCTTGCGACCATTGATGGTGCGCCGACACGACAGACCATTCTGATCGGAGATCGATAATGCGATTGATCATTGCTCTCGTCCTTACGAGTTTTTCTGTTGCCACATCGCAGACGCTCCAGCATCGTGAGCTTCTGGGACGTCCGACCGACAAATCCATCACCATTCAGATCGTACCCGACCAGAGCGTCGAGGCAAGCGTCTACTACGGCACGGCGGCGGATGCACTTAACGCGCAGACACCGTGGACGAGGGTCAATTCCGCAGAGCCGATCACCATCATGATAAACGAGCTGCAACCCGACACGCGCTACTTCTACCAGGTGGTCTATCGCAAGCAGCAGGGAGCCCCTTCTGTTACTCGCCCAACGTATTCATTCCATACGCAGCGGCGCAGAGGCTCACCGTTCACGTTCGTTATACAGGCCGATCCGCACATGGATGAGCAGAGTGACACCTCGGTGTATCTGCGAACGCTGCGCAATGAGCTGGAGGACTCTCCTGACTTCATGATCGACCTTGGCGACATACTCATGTCGGACAAGATGACGAACGCCCAGAAGAAGGTCACGCATGACACCATCACCTATCGTGCACGCTTGCTACGTTCATTTTATGAAGAGGCCTGTCACACAGTGCCGCTGTTCATTACCCTCGGCAATCACGAAGGGGAGGCCGGCTGGCTAAATAATGGAACGGCAGACAACGTACCGGTCTACGGCACAACTGACCGCAAGAAGTATTTCCTCAACCCCGAGCCAGATGGGTTCTACACGGGCGATACCACAAGCTACCCGTTCGTGGGACGGCGTGGCGCCTACTATGCCTGGGAATGGGGCGATGCGCTGTTCATGGTGATCGATCCATACTGGTTCACCAAGCCTAAGCCGGACTCTCTCAATGGCTGGCGCTGGACGCTGGGTAGAGAACAGTACGAGTGGCTCCGGGCAACGCTTGCCAAGTCAACCGCTACCTTCAAGTTCATCTTCTCGCATCAGCTGGTAGGGGGCGACCCTGACGGACGCGGTGGCGTGGAGTTTGCTGATCGCTATGAATGGGGCGGCAAGAATCTCGACGGCACCGAAGGCTTCTCCAAAAACCGTCCCGGTTGGGAACTACCCATCAAGGACCTTCTCAAACGTCACCGTGTGAACGTCTTCTTTCACGGTCATGACCACTTCTTCGGAAAGCAGGAGAAGGACTGCCTGATCTACCAGGAAGTGCCGCAGCCAAGCCACGCCCGATATTCCGGTACGGGACAGGCTACCGCCTACGGCTATCTCGAGGGACTCATTCTACCGAACTCCGGTCACATGCGCGTGAACGTCAGCCCCGAGGCCACAAAGATCGAGTACGTGCGTAGCTATCCTCCGAAGAATGAGGCAGGCAATCGGAAGAACAAGGATGTCTCCGCATCCTACGTCATCGGCGCAAAGAACTGCTATGACTCGCTGGCAACGAGCATTCCAATTCTGTGGAACACCGACTACCTCGATGAGCACGTGTATCCGAATCCATCGATGGACCGAACGTCGATCGCCTTCACGCTGCCGGCTGCCGATGTGATCTCCATCGACATCGTGGATATGCAGGGCAACCTCGTTCGCTCTCTTCTTCGCGAGACACCTGTTGACGAAGGACGATACACAGTGATCTGGGACGGAATGACCGATGGTGCTGTCTCCGCTGCATCCGGGTCGTACCGCTACATCCTGCATGGTCGCAGAACTCGTGGCTCGTTCGGAACGCTGGTGCGCACACGGTAACCATGTGCACGCTGTGTTGAAGCGCTCGGCTTAGAGTCGCACCCTCATCGTTGTGACAACGTTGCGTCCAGGAGCAGAGATCCCCGAGCCTGCCGGACGGTACTGCAGATCGAAGATGTTCTCGACGGCTGCCTGCAGCATAAAGGTGGTGCTGAGATCATACGATGCTCGTACGCCCGCCACGGTCCATGCCGGTAAGCCCCCTTGCGGGATTGTCATGCCGATAAGGGGCTGATCAGCTGGAGAGATCTCCGACACAAGCCATGCGGCCGACCACCGGACATCCGCTGTGAGATCAAGTCCAAGCGCCGGTGACCAATGCACGCGTACAAGACCGAATGCCGGCGTGACATGCTCCAGAGGGACATTGTTCGTTTCGTCACGACCCCATACACCGGTTGCCGTGGCGTGCAATCGCACGGTGCGGTACTCGACATCGAGTGCCATGCTGACTCCCCAGATGCGGGCCGTGCCCACATTTTGAACGGCGATAACCTGACTGGTCTGGCCGTTGAAGTCAATGCTATCCTGTCCATCCAAGCTAAATGGTCGCTTCTCCAATGCATCACTCAACCACGATCTGTAGGCGGTTGCCTGGAACGTTACTCCTTCGAGTGGAGCGATGTGCAGGCCCCCTTCAGCCGTCAGCACGGTAACCGGACGAACTCCGGGGTTTGGTACGACCACGCGACCCGGCTCGGATTCAAAGACCTTTGCGATGTCATCAACATTGGGTGCTCGAAACCCGGAGGCGAGATTCCCCTGGAACTTCAGAATATCTGTTGCGGCCCATGATCCGCCGATCGAGCCGGTGAGCGCTGACGGATCTGTCTGAATGGTGGAGAACGGCACTCTGAAGACTGACTCCGGCGTGATCTGCGAGCGAAGCTGAATGGCTGTTGCGCGCACGCCGGCGGCAACGGACAGACGAGGATGAAACTCCCAACGCAGCTGAGCATAGGCGGCGACCTGATCAACAGTTGATCCTCCGTCCGGATACCGTGTAACCCCGAGCGTGGTCATATCCGTGTCTATGTTCACATTATTGGCCCGTGAGCGAACATCCTGAAATGTTGCCTCGACGCCGTAGTAGAGATCACGGTCATTCCCCGAATCGTCGAGCTCGATCTTCGCATCAATGTTGGCGCTGATGATCGACACGCGCTCAAGCTGATCCCGACGAACCGGGTTGCCGAAGTTTCTGCTATGCCTGGACTCTTCGAACCACTGGTGAGCGATGGTCACCTTCAGTTCATCGGCGATGAAGACGGGACGTCGAACATCAAACGCGAGCGAATTGATCAGCCACGTCTGGGGTCCGTAGTACCACTCTGCCGAACGTGGACGTGTCGATGATCCCACCGTGCGGGTTTCGACCAGTCGATCATAGCGGGGAATGTTGGATGATGTGGTAAACAGCCCGGTATATCTCAGCTCCATCGCATCGTCGAGCTTCCAGCGTAACTTCTGCAGGGCGTTGATCTGATCGTACCCGCTCGAGATCTGACGGTGAGGATCCGGGTTCACCACTACGGTATCCCGACCACCGATCCGCTGCACCGTCCAGGGTCGAAGACCGAACTCCGGCAGCTCAGACGGCATCATACGTCCGGAGCGCAGGTCACCGAAAGAGCTGTAGGTGAGCGCTGTGTACGATCCAAATGAAGGAAGGGACACATCGAACTCGATCGAGCCGGAACGTTCCTGTGTGGCAGAGGCGGAACGAATGAAGCCCCCTCCGAAGTATTTCATGCCTGAATCGATCAGCACAGGGTCCTTGGTCTGCATGGCTATGACGCCTCCGAGTGCATCCGAACCATACTGAACCGACCCCGGACCAAACAGCACCTCGGTCGATGCCAGTGAATTCGCATCTACCTGAATCAGATTCTGAAGGTTGCCCGACCGGTAGATCGCGTTGTTCATGCGAACCCCATCGATAACCAGAAGAACGCTGTTGGCAGCAAAGCCCCGAAGGCGCGGGCTGCCGCCACCGGCCTGACTGCGCTGCATGTATACCGCACCGGTGCCCTCGAGCATGTCGGCTGCTGTGCCAGGGTTGCCATCACGCACGTCCTCAGATCGGACCACGGTGATCTGTCTCGAAACGGTTGAAGCTCGTTCGGCCCAACGACTCGCGCTGACGACGATGCCCGAAGAGGAAAACGTCCGGACCGAGTCAATTCTCGTGCTGTCGGTGTTGGCAAGCAGCGTGTACGATGTCAGCGCAACGGTCAGCGCCAGCCGCAGGGGAATAGGCAGCCGGATGAGTCGGGAAAGGTCCGATCGCGTTATCAGCATGACTCGAAATTACGGATGATGCTTCCCATCAAGTCAGACGCAATGGCGATATTGCGGGGCATTTCGCATAGGGGAAACAACTGCATTATGGCCAAGAATAAACGCACTTCCAGCGCATCATCGTCATCACTGCTTGACCAGTTCAGCAGTCCGGTTTCGGTTCTGATCCTTCTGTCCATCATCGGACTTGTTCTCTATGGCCAGTCCATGAGCTTTACGATCGGCAAGTTCGATGAAGACGTGATCATCACGTTCAACGAGAAGCTCCTGAAAAATCCGTCGAACGTTTTTGAAGTCCTGCAGCGTGACGCGTTCTTCAACAACCCGGGACGCAACTTCTACCGGCCGACGCAGAACCTCTCGATCTTTCTCGATACGCAGATCGGTAAGGGCAAAAGCTGGGCGTATTACCTGACGAATATCCTGTTACACATCTCAACGTGCTGGCTACTGTTCCTCACGCTGAAAGACTTTCGGTTCCGACCGAGCACGGCGCTGGCCACGACGCTGATCTATGCGACAAGTCCGCTCTTCGTGCATGTGATCGCATGGATTCCGGGAAGAGGCGACCTGCTGATTGCCATGTTCACGCTCTTATGTCTGCGTGCTACGTTCCGATATCTCGATACCGGCAAGGTCTCGACGTTGGTCTTCCTGCACGTTTGCTTCTTCCTTTCGATGTTCTCGAAAGAAACCTCGGTACTGATCCCGATCATCATCACGGCCGCATGGTGGATGCTACACCCACGTCGTGCCGAAACGGCCAAAACCCTTGCCCTGACGCTTCTACCGTGCCTCATTCCGATTGTCCTGTGGTTTGTTGCCCGCAGCATGGTCATCCCGAAGTATCCCGATGCAACGGTGTTCGGTTTTATCCCATTCCTGAATAACCTGCGCGCCATTCCCGAGACCATCGGCAAGTTTCTCGTGCCGATCGGGCTCGCCCCCTTACCGGCCTTTACGTGGCTCGTGACCGGTCTCGGTTCGGTTATTGCCATTGCTCTGGTGGTTGCCGCACTGCGTCATGCCACAGATAACGAACGCAAGCTCACGATCTTCGGCATCGGATGGTTTCTTCTGTTCTCTGCTCCGGGTGTTGCCTACACCAACGAGCTGGGGAAGATCGCCTACGACTATCTGGAGCATCGCTCGTACCTGCCAATGGTGGGCATCGGCATCGTCATAGCCGTTAT
The DNA here is from genome assembly GCA_947459875.1 of Ignavibacteria bacterium. Taxonomy (GTDB): domain Bacteria; phylum Bacteroidota; class Ignavibacteria; order Kapaibacteriales; family Kapaibacteriaceae; genus UBA10438. The sequence goes on along the minus strand of CANHFG010000015.1, from coordinate 11,829 downwards.
TCTCGGACGTCTCATGGACGGCCGTCATCGATCCACGGTGAGCTTCGCCATCCTGGCAGCCGTGGTGTTCTATGGTGGCTACTCTTACATGCGCGCCAAGAACTACAAGACGGCAGGTGCGTTTTACGACATGGCCATCGCCGGCAATCCGCATTCGGGTATGTCCTACCTGAACCGTGGATACCTGCGCGCCATCTCCAACGACTTTAAGGGGGCTGAAGCTGACTACACATCGGCCATGACGTATTGTCCGGAGTATGCCGAGGCATACGTTAATCGGGGTGTTCTGTATCAGAATCTTCAGCGCGACATGGATGCGGGAAACGACTTCAAGCAGGCCGTGCTGCGAAACCCGGAGCTGTTCGCCGCGCACTACAATATGGCCAACTGGTACAGCCGACGTGAGGATATGCCCAATGCCCTCAAGCACTATCGCCGGTCGATGGAACTGAAGCCGAACTTCGCCGAAGGCTGGGCGATGATCGCTTCGATCATTGCCAAGCAGGGTGACCTACCCACGGCACTGCCAATCTTTGACAAGGCTCTTGCACTCGACCCGGCGCTGATGGTCGGCTACGTCAACCGTGGTAAGGCGTTCTACAATGTTGGTCGGGCCAGCGAAGCATGTGCCGACTGGCGCCAGGCCGCGGCGATCGGCAGTGCCGAAGCCAGTCAGTTGGTACAGACGTTCTGTAAGTAATGCTCAGAGCGTAAGGCGCATTCCGAGGAAGATACTTCTCGGCTCGGCAGGTATTAGGCCGGGTCCGGGATACGCCTCTGCACGCCGCGTAGCGTAGCGTGCATCAAGCAGGTTGTTGCACGTCAGCTCTACAACTACCGGGCTGATCGTATAGGTCATCGTCAGATCGACAACACGATACGCGGCCAGCGCACCGCTGACGGCAGAGGCGGAGAATTCGGCATTCGTGGCATCGGTAAACTGGCGTCCGGTATGGGACAGCAGCAGTGAGCTGCGGAAGCTGCCGTAGCGTACGATCAGGCCTGTGCGCAGGACAACATCCGGCACATACTCGATCACGTTGCCATCGATCGACGGGTCACGTGGGACACTGTAGCGCCCCCTGACAACCGAGCCATTGATCATCAGGTGAACATCAGGAACGGGCTCGTCTGCCTCATAGCCGACGAGACGAGTGAGACTGACCTCCGTCATGGCCTCGATACCCGTGGTATATGCATCACCCACATTGGTGCGGAATCGGTATGGCAGATATAACGGCGCCTGATCACTGCGAAGCACCTCGCCGATCTTATCGCGATAGCTGAGGTAGAAGAGCGACACGTCCAGCGACAGCAGATCATCGATGGTGCCGCGCACTCCAACGTCGGCCGTTGCACCGCGCTCATCGGCGATGTCCGCGTCGACAACGAGATTGGGATTGATGATGCGCAGATCGCTGAACGTGATAGAACGATAGTTCTGCGTAAGGTTCGCATACAGTTCCATCGGGCCGGTCTTGTAGCTTAGGCCAATGCCTGCGAGCAGGATGGTGCGGTCACGCTGCCGTGTTTCGTCGACCAGTGAATCGACCACCAAGTTGCCGGCAAGATCCCGTACGGACAGGCCGTAGCGGCCCTCCGCCCGGGTAGAGATATGCTCAGCCCGCACGCCGGGCACAATGCGGATCTGATCCGAAAGCGTGATAACGGCTTCGGCAAAGGCCGCCACGTTGGTGTTCGGAAAGGTAAAGTCCGAGCCGTCACGCAGGCCCCTTCCCGAAAACTGAAAGTCCGCACCGCTTCCGGACGAGGCCGTTCCCTGCCGCTGCGTGGTGACGCCGCGGAAGAGGCGTACACCACCGAGGATGGACGCGGGTAGTCCAAGGATCGTTCGGTCCTGCTGCACGGTGGTCTCGTTGCCGATGTTGCGGAAGACCCCATCGATCATCGTGCGATCACCACCTAGATCGATCATATTGATCCGATCAAGATTCCCCAGTGCAGCGCGCGAGCTCGAATTCAGAAAGAACATTGATCGCATCGTTGTGATCGAGTCGATGATCCAGTCGGCCGTTACCGATCCCAGCAACCAGTCGACATTGAACCAGTTGCGCGCTCTCAATGATGCACCAGGATCGAGAGCGAACTGCCGATCGGTCAACCCGCCCGCCTGATGTGCCAGGTACTGCATGGCCGTCACATCAGCCGTGATACGGAAGTTGGGCGTGATGGCGTGCCGGACGTAGGCATATCCGAGGCGCTGATCAAACTCGCTGTTGGGTCGCCACCCGTCAGCCCGACGGTACTGTGCCATGACGCTGTAGGATGTTTTGCCCACGGTGCCACCTACGCGGGCAAGACCGCTGGCAAATCCATACGATCCTCCCGTCAGCATGATCTCGGCTGTAAGCGGGTCCTGACGAGGGGGCTCGCGCATGATGAAGTTCACAACCCCACCGAACTGCGTTCCGTACCGCAGCGCGCCTGCGCCCCGCACGATGTCGATCCGCTCGAGTGCCTGCAGCGGTGGCGTATAGTAACTTTCGGGATAACCCAGCGGATCAGCAGAGATATCGTAGCCGTTCTGCCGCGTCGTGAAGTTCGACGTCCGGTTCGGATTCAGTCCGCGCGCACCGATTCCCAGCTGCAGTCCGGCCGCATCGCTTTCCCAGATCGTAAGACCTGCAATGGCCGAAAAGGTCTGACGCGTGTTGTTTGTCGCGGTGTTGGCGATAACGTTCGCAAGAGAGATACGCTCTGTCTTCTTGGCTGCGAAGATCACGCCGTTCTCCACGTCATCGATGCGTGTGATAAGAAATGGTGATTCGTGCAGGCCGGAGACCTCCACGAGGCGCATAAGGATGGTGTCCTTCGCACCGAGAATCACGGTAGGGGTCGACTCAACATCCGCACCACCGGCAAGGCACACTCCCGCCCATAGCAGTAACAGCGTGCCAATGCAGCACGAACGAATAATGGCGGCAGATCTCATCGCGCCAGTACCCATGTGCTCGGTCCGAGGCCGATCTCATCCCGTGATAGGTCCCTTTGCGGGTCGACCATGCGGCGTGCAGGAGCCCCGTTCAGCGTTACCCACACGTCGGCGGTAACGCGCGGACGTGGAACGCCACGACGTGTAAACTCGTCGCGCAGAAAGCCGGCATACTGTACGATCATATCGGGCTGCATCGACATCTGCTTTTCCTGATGCGCATTGAGGAATTCGCTGTTATCGACGATTCCTCCGCGCCCCGTCGCCCCATCCCACACCGTGAATGTTGCCGTACCGGCCTTTTCCATCAGCATCACGCGCCACGAGAAGCGATAGCCATCCTCGGTCCAGGGAAGATCACCGGGATAGAGCAGGAACCTCCACGGCAGCAGAATCTGCACCGCAAGATGTGCTGCCAGGATGATCGTTACGGGGCGTGGCATTCGCACAAGCACGCTGGACAAGCCGTGTTGAGGTTGCGATGCACCCGGTTCGAAGAACACCAGCGTCATGGCGATCATCACCAGCGGGAAGACACCGATCTGAAACATCATTCCGGTGATCACGTGGAATACGATCACGGCAGCATACGCATAGGGACGTGTTCGACGGTTCCACAGCAGAAACGGTACGCAACAGTCAAACAGCATTCCGGCCCACGAGAACACCCACGGCAACCACCAAAGCGTCATGAGCGGACCGATCACAGGCAGGTCGCTCTGCGCCGGCAACCAGATGCGCAGTGGCATGGCATCGATCAGCCATGCGTGATTGATCTTGGCAATACCGGCAAAGACATAGACGATCGCGATCTGCAGCTTGAACACGTCCAACACCCAGCGCGGCACGGTATCGGCCCGTAACTCGGGCTTGCGCATCACGTCGATACTCAACATCCTGTGCGCAGGAACCAGACAAAACAGAAAGGCGGCAATGCTGACGAAGTAGTAGTGGTTGAGGTAGTAGGTCTTGTCGATCAGCTCCACATACGTGAAGCTGAGGAAGAACACCACGCTGCTGATGCGATACCACGCGCCGAGTGCGACAGCCGCGGCCGCCAACGCCATGACCCCGAACAGAACGTACATCCCCGGATCACCCAGTGAAACAACCCATTCGAACCCCGCATACGGGAAGTGAACAACAGGGTCGATGTATTGCTCCCGAATCCAGCCCAGCCACGCAAAGCGCGCGCAGGAGATCACCATCACCGTGCCGAAGATGATGCGAAGGATCGCCAAAGGGGCGAGTGACATCGGACGGTGATCGATCATCGATTAATCACCGTCGCCGCTGCTGTAGGTGATGGAGATGCCGAGCAGAGACGACATCTCACTCTTGATGAAGCGTGTCAGCTTCTGCATCTCGGTATGCAATGCTACAAGTGCCTGCGGGTTAGTGCGGATGAGCTCACCCATGTTGTTCTGACTCACCGTTGCGTAGGCAGCATCGATCCGCGCCAGTTGTGCTTCGGTATCCTCTACCAGACGTGGACCGTTGACCACTGCCAACAGATAATCACGGAAGGAAGGGATGACCGTACCGTCAGAGAGCCGGCCCGACCAGATCTCTTTGATCGAGCGGAAGTGCAGACCGACAAGTTCATATGCCAGTCCGCTGTAGTACGCCTCGATCTTGGTCGGCTCCGTGGAGGTCTGTCCCGCACGCAGGCCAAGGGGCAATCCAAGCTTGAAATTCTTCAGGAGTTCAAAGCTCTTGTTGAGCTCGTTGAACAGAAGCGACACGGAGCTTCCGGCATCAGTTCCGCTGCGACTGATAAAGGTCGAGCGATACGTCGACCGCCACTGCGTGTTTACGTATTCGAGCTCAGCACGCAAACGGATCGCAACTGCCCTCAGATAGGCGCGTCGACCCGTTCCCTGCGTGCCGCTAAAGAGTGCCGTGATCTGCAGATCCGACTCGCTGCCCCAGAGCAAGTAGTCAAGCGCGGCAAGACCGCGAGTGTCTCGGCGAAAATCCGTCAACAAGGTATCGGCCGAAGCGATGCGCGACGCAACGCCCGCCGTGTCGCAGGGGAACGTTCCGATCTCCTGCATCAGCGTGCCAAAGTCTCCTTCGGCTGGTCCGAAGTTGAATGATGCGATCTGCTGCGTGCGACGCATCAGTGCACCTGCGGCCTCGCGAAGTTCGACCAGCTCAGTGGCGTCGAGTGTCTGGTCGCTGAGAGCCCCTTGACACTTCGTTGCAAGATGAGCAGCCGCAGCGCTGGCCGAGTCGTACGACGGGATGATGATCCTGTCAGCAACCGCCGTGAGCATGCCTGCGCGGTCGAAGTTGCTATCGACCGGAGCGCTGTTATCCGCGCAGGAGGAGGTCATCAGAACGATCACGACTCCGAGAACGAAATGTGCGCGTATCATCAGCGTCGTCCCTGCACGTTCACCCAGTTGCTCTTGAAGGAGATCATCTCCTCATCGCTGAAACTGTAGATGGACTGGAGCGTTTCTCGGGCATTGACAACCCGCGTCAGGTTTACCTGCGGCTGCTGCCATATGTCGTAACACGTCCATGGACCGTTCAACGGTGCCTTCAGGAGGCTCAGCAGTTCATCGATCTGGGCCGTGGTAATGGTGCGATCTGCAGCGTTCACAAAGCGCCAGCCCGTGAGGAATCCAATACACTCGCCGTAGGCATGCATGGCCAGACCGCGCGAGGAGTCGGACGGATTGGTTGCACTCAGTTCGGTCACCACCGTATAGGTGTAGTTGATCACGGTGGCCATGATGGCCCGTTCCCAAAGGCGGAATGCTGCCTCGACGGCCAAACGTGCCTCTGCGGATTTGCTCTCACTAATGACCGTCTGTGCTCGGATGAACTCACGACGGATCTGTGAATACATCCCCTTTCCATCGTTCTGATCACGGCGCGCACAGTAGGCAGCCGCAAAAACATCAGGACGAACTTGAGCACGATCCGTATTTGGAAAGTCCGGGTTCGCACCAAACAGCGCCAGCATGCGATGGACATTTTCTTTTGTCACGGCCGATGCAACAAGGCTGCGAGCGTGCGTGTAGAACATCGCGCCGTAGAGCCCCTTGTCGATCATCTGCTCCATCTCGAGTCCATGCTCGCTAAAGAGGTACCCACCGTAGGTGCCGCCATTGGCATTCATGCCCGGACGTGTCAGCCAGTTGAGCGTGCCACCACTGGCATCGGCAAGCTCGGCGGAATACGTTGCGAGCTTCTCGGTGAAACTCTGCGGGATGAAACCAGACAAGTGGGCCAGGCGGGATGCGATCTCGCTCTGAGATAGGCGTACGCCAGGTTGGCGGGCGGTCTTCATCAGTGCGACCAGCGAGGCCATGTTCGAGCGGATCTCAAACTCTGCCTGCGTAGCCGACCCGAAGCCGGTCGAGTCGTAGGTGGCCGGCGTTACCGGTCCCGGATCTGTGGTATCGCTCGTACACGCTGTGAACGCTACAACAGCAACGAGCAACAACAGCACCAGTGGTGCTTGAGACGTGTTTCGGCACATGTTCGAACCTTCATGGTGTGATATACGACCAATTCAGTCCGAAATTAGTTTGTATTTGGACTTTGTCCAAATAAGGATTGCGTTACGCCTGACTTCCTACAAGGCGAAGGTACCGCAGATGCGACGTAAGTGCTTCCCGCAGAGTAGGATACTCGAGGTACGGGACGTTAAACTCACGACAGGTTGATTCAACAATTCCCTTGATAGCCGGATAGTGAACATGGCTGATCTTTGGGAAAATGTGGTGTTCTACCTGGAAGTTCAGACCGCCCAGGAACCACGAGACCAGCTTGCTCCGGGTTGAGAAGTTGGCTGTTGTGATGAACTGGTGGACGATGAACTCACCGTCGACCTTATTGGTCTCCGGATCTGTTTCCATGAAGTGCGTCTGCTCGTTCACGTGGGCAAGCTGAAACACCACGGCGATAAGAACGCCGGTGGCGGCAGCAGACAGAAGGTAGGTTGCAAGGCCAAGTCCCCAACCAAGCACAAGCATCGGCGCAACAACGAACACACCGATATAGAAGGCCTTCGAGACCCAGAAGATCACATGCTCACGCAGCGTAAGCGTGGTGATCTCCAAACCGCCGATGGTACGGTCAAAGTACTTGCGCGTGTCGGCCCAGAACACCCACTGCAGATATGTGACGCAGTACAGGAGCAGTCCGTACACATGCTGGTACCGATGGAACCACAGCCGCTTCTGGTGTGCACTGGAACGGATGAATGGCCACACGTCGATGTCTTCGTCCTGACCCTCAACGTTCGGGAAGGTGTGGTGGGCAACGTTGTGCTTGAGCTTCCAGAAGTAGGTATTGCCGCCGACGACGTTCAGACTGTACCCCATCAGGTCATTCAGCCAGCGGCTGCGCGAAAAACTGCCGTGAGCTCCATCATGCATGATGTTAAAGCCGATAAGAGCATGGTTCACGCCCAGCAGGACAGCCGACAGCACCGATGCCCACAATGGCAGGTCTAATACCACCCAGCCGCAGTAGAACACGATGCCTGCGCAGACGAGAATCGTCGTCTTAAGGTACAGACGCCAGTCGCCAGTCTGCCTGACGTTGTGCTTCTGGAAGTACTCTTGTACGCGTTGCTTCAATACGGCCGAAAATGTGCCGTGCGGTCGCGCAAATTTTGCGACACCCATGAAAGTCCCTTGATTTCGTCGAACATGACCGAGGAGTTCATATCCCCGGCCGCAAAAATGCCGCGAAAAATACGAAGCCCAGGGATGCCTACGACATTGTACGTCATGTTACTAATCGGACAGCTTGGGGGATAACCGTCACCCGTAGGGGCGTAAAACCACTGAATTCCCCGTCGATTTCCACGGAAATGGGCTTTTCAGCACCAATACGGCACTCCGTAGCGCTTTCGTATGTGATACCCGGATGGCCGACGTGACGGGCCCGACGTAGCCGGGGGATCATGCCGATGAACTGCAGGGGGCTTACCCCGGCTGCAATGGTCAGGTTCAGTTTGCCGTCATCCGGCACAGCATCCGGTGCTATGCCGATGCCCGAGCCGAACCACCGGCTGTTGGCCATTGCCACCAGAAGCATCTCCCCGGAGGTCGTCATACTATCAGCATCAAGATCGACCCGGCCGGCCCGATATCGGGCGAACGAGACAAGTGCCGCCAGGGTGTAGCCGATGTCCGGCGGGAGCCTGCGCATCGAACGATTGAACAGCTGGGAGACCTCCGCCGTGATACCGGCACTCATCACGTTGATGCAGTAGCGGGTTGTCGCTTCCTGAAGGGGGCTGGTCAGCTCCGCCTTGATCACGTCCCAGGTCGCTATGCGTGGCTCGGCAAGTCGGCGTTCCACATCCGGGATGCTGCGACGGATGCCGATCATGCGGGCAACATCATTTCCGCTGCCACCGGGAATCAGAAGCACGGGCGGACGCTGCGCAGGCGGACGCTGCATGAGCCCGTTGACGACTTCGCTGAGGGTTCCATCGCCCCCTGTCACAACCAGCAATGAGGCATCGGCAGGGAGCCCTGCTGCAAGCTCCTCGGCATGACGTGGGTATTGCGTCAGCATCGGAGAAACGCCGAGAAGCTCTGACGCGCGCGCCAGAACGGAACATCCGCTTCGTCGATGCAGGGCTATGATGTGCGAGCTCACAGCACAGAAACTACGAAAGCAACATGGCTACGTAGCTTTGCCGCAACGTCCAACGTTCGGGGAGTGCAGGCGTGCGTCTAGGGTTTGCGTGTCAATGGGATCGCCGCGATAGAAAGCGGACGTGGTCCCACACGCCCTATCACCTGCTTGAGGCCCTTGCGGCGACCAGTGGCCTGTCGATGGTGGATGTTCCCATTGAGCTGCCGCGTGCGGCAGAAACGCTCGTCAAGCTCTGGTACGCAAGGCCGCACCGGACCGGACTGCTCAGTGTTGCATCATGGACGCCGGCGATGTACCGGATGCGTCACCGAGCTCTGCAGCGCGCCGTTGCATCCGCTCAGCCATGTGATGCCGTCATCACGATCGGAGAGAACGGTCCGATCAGCCGTCCGCAGTTTGTGTATCAGGACCAGAGCGTTGGACAGTTCATCGAGTATTATGAGCAGCATGGCGTGATGGCCGATGTGCGCGACGTACCGTCAATGGACCTGCTGCGACGTCGCACCGAGATCGAACGTGCCACCTACCGCTCGCTGCAGGGCGTGCTGACGATGAGTCACTGGAACGCCCGGCATGTGATCGCCACCGGAGATGTTTCCGCAGATCGCGTCCATGTGGTCGGCGCAGGCATCAATGTTGCAAGCCAGCTGCCAACGCAGGACGACGTGACACGTCGACTCGAAAAGCCCCTTCGGACGGTGGTCTTTATCGGACGTCATTTTCATCGCAAAGGGGGCGACCTGGTCGTTGAGGGTGTGCACCATGCCCGCCACCTCAGCGGTCAGGACATCCGCCTCGTCATCGCAGGACCTGCCTCATGGCCGCTGAAGGAGCCCCCTGCCTCGTGGATCACATTCCTCGGTGATGCATCGCTGGAACATCTGCAACGCGAACTCCGCGATGCCGATGTTGTGGCCCTGCCGTCGAGATTCGAGGCCTATGGTATAGCTGTTCTGGAAGCCCTGGCGGCCGCTGTTCCGGTGATCGGACGCAATGACTTTGCCATGCCGGAGATGATCGAACCGGGTCAGACCGGCGAACTGGTCGCAAGCGACGAGCCCAACGAGTTTGCCGAAGCGCTCCTGCGAGTTCTCGGCAATGAGCACATTGCGCGCGAAACCCTACTGCGCGCCCCGGACCTGAGGCAGCGGCACTCATGGAGCGCTGTGGCACGATCGATCGCTGAGATCATCCGCGGTACGCTATGATCAGGATCGTGCATACCATGGCAATACTCGCGACACTGATCGCCGCGGCCGTGTGTATGCATGCTCAGACAACGAGCATCAGGCTTCGGGATACGATCGATCAATGTCGGGATGTAAAGATTCTCGATCGCGAATTACCGGTCGACTCTCTTCGTGTGACTCCGGCTCTATCAGCTCGGGTGGTGAAAGCGTTCCTGCTCTGCATGACGTCGACCTTTCCTGTCGATGATGACACGACAAGTGTGACGATATCGGGCGACGTCGGCAGACTGCTTCCGATCACGATCCTTCGCTCCGACAGCATGCTGACGGTGATCGAATCCAAGGATCTGGACGCGCAGTTTCTCACCAACACATACCAGCTCATAACGCCGTTGGTGGCCGACACGATAATCGTCGATTCATTCCTCACAACGCGCCCATGGAACGGGGCTTCGGGCGGTGTGATCATCCTCGAGGCACGCCACACCATGCAGCTCACTGGTACGATTGATCTGTCGGGTCTGGGATACTCCGGCGGAGCACGTTCGGCCAATGGCGGCTCATGTGGCGTAGTGCAGGCTTGTGATCCGCCCCTTAGCGGTCGAACCGGCGGCAAAGGACTGTCACCGCTTCGTCAGGATCCCGCCTGTGCATCGGGTCACCGCCCTTGGGCATCCGGCGGTGGTGGTGGTGATGCCCACAACGCCGGTGGCGGCGGCGGTGGCAATGCTGGACGTGGTGGGCGAGGGGGCGACCAGTATAGGTGTAGCGACCCGATCGGAATGTATGGTGTTGGTGGACTTCGGATGTTTGACCCAGAGCAGCAGCGATTGATCGCGGGTTCCGGAGGTGGGGGCGGACATCAGAACAACTCCGTCGCCACCGATGGAGCTGCCGGCGGTGGCATCATCATCTTGCGTGCGCCAAGAATCATCGGCGATTCTGTGCGAATCAGCGCTCGCGGACGTGACGTAAACACGGCTGCAGGAAATGACGGTGCAGGAGGTGGCGGAGGTGGTGGAAGCGTTTGCATCGAAGCCTGCAGCACATCGTGCCGAATACTCGTCGACGTTAGCGGCGGCCGTGGCGGTACAGCCGTGGCAGGTCACGGACCGGGAGGGGGCGGTGGGGGCGGTCGCTTCCTGGCGCTTCCCGCACTGCTGCAGGACAGTCGAAACCTACGCATACGCGTCGACGGAGGAGCGGCTGGAACGATCACCAATCAGCCCAACGATCGCAACGGTGCGCGCCAAGGAGACCCAGGTCTGATCACACCGATATGTAATGACGTTGTTGCCCACAACATCAGGGTTCCGGGGTCTGCCAGCGTGGGCGATACGCTGAGCATTGCCATAACAGCACGCGACACGTCTTCGCTTTGTGAGTGTCTGATATCGCACACCGTGCGATTGGCCGGAGCAGGTGTTGGTCCCTTGAGCAGTGGCATGCAGCTCGTGGGTCTGTCTTCACTGATGACCAGCACCGGTAATGGAACCATAACGTTTGACGTGCAGGCACCCAGCCGATCGTCACTTACCATTCCGTTTCTCTGCGTGCTCTCAATGGATACAACCATTCAGGCAATCACCGAATCGACCATCAGATCCACGCTCGGCGCAACTCTATGCGAGCTCGATGAAGACACAACCCTCATTGCCGTGGATGTCTGTGGTCGCTCTCGACGCCAGGTTGTCGTCAGTGCACCGTTTCGAATGAAGAGCCATACCAGCCCGACACGTCAGGTTGCAATTGAGCTCGAAAGTGCCACATCAGCGCAGGGAATCATCCGCGTGTACGATGTGCTGGGAAACGTTCTTGCCGAGCACGTTATCGCATGGACGTCGTGGCCGAATGCGTCGAACAGCTGTTCAATGATCTTCGACGGGGCTGCATGGCCCCCTGGCACATACCTCATCGCAGCGCATACCATCCAAGGCACACGTACCATCAGTATCCGGCTTTAGCGGCCTGTTCAGCGGCTGATGACAAGCGGCACTGTGCCGCACACTGCCGGACCACGCGCAACAAGGACGTAGGCTCCCGGAGCAAGTG
>CANHFG010000014.1 GCA_947459875.1 Ignavibacteria bacterium | reverse complement strand
TTTCATCGGCGTTGATAATGCAGACCACCGTCTCTTTGGAGTTGTATCGTGCTACGGCATAGACACCGTCTTGCGGTGTGACGTGTTTCATCGCACCGGTCGACATGGCTGGATGCTTACGCCTGAAGTTCAGAAGCTTGCCAAGCCAATCGGACCATTCCTTGTGTTCGTCCGAGACAGTGTGACCGAACGGTTTTGCATCGCCTGGCCAGCCCCCTGGCATATCCTGTCGGATGGTACCGTGATCGGTCGTACTCGAAAAGCCACATTCCGTTCCGTAGGTGATGCAGGGAATCCCACGCAGCGTAAGAAGAAGTGCCAGCCCGATACGCAGTTTGCGCACGTCGCCGTTAACGATGCCTGCGATGCGGGGTAAGTCATGATTGTCAAGGAATGTCACCAGCGTGTTTGGACTTGCATACATGTAGTCAGCCGCCATCGTGCGATACAACCGTCCGACACCCGTATCCCATCCAGACGTCTGCGTAAGTACATCCCGAACTGCGTTGTAGGTCTGGAAGTCGGTGACTGACTGCAATCGTGATGAGGGATTGAATGGAAACTTTTCCAGGTAGTAGGCCTGAGAGGCATGACTCTCTACCCACGTCTCGCCGAAAATGAAGATGCCCGGAAACACCCTCCGTACTTCGGCGTTCCACGTGTCCATGAACGACTGATCCGGATATGTGTACGTGTCTACCCGCAGGGCGTCGATGCCGGCCTCTTCGATCCACCAGATCGTATTCTGAAGCAGATACCGCTGAACATGCGGGTTGGCCGTGTTCAGGTCGGGCATCATGCGGTCGAACCATCCACCACGGAACCGACGCTTGTCCTGCTCTGTGGCATACGGATCGAAGTTTGTGTTTTCGCGGCCGTTGGTCTGCGTGTACTCGTTCCAGGTGTTAAACCAGCCTTCATCGGGCGGTTGTGTGTGGAGTCTGTGACCGTCGCCCACGTGGTTCAGTACCACGTCCATCACCAGCCGCATACTGCGTGCGTGCAAATCGTCGGATAGCCGACGGTAGTCGTCGTTGGTGCCAAGTCTCGGGTCGACGCGATAGTGATCCGTGATCGCATAACCATGGTAGCTTGAACGGGGCTCATCGTTCTCCAGAACCGGACACAGCCAGAGCGCCGTAACCCCGAGCGAGTCGAGATACCCCACATGCCGCCGCACACCGGCAAGATCTCCCCCATGACGTCCATACGGGTCATTACGATCGAGCGTATCCTGCCGCATGCCGTGGACGACGTCGTTAGACGTGTCACCGTTGGCAAACCGGTCTGCCACGATCAGATACATCATGTCCGACGGATCAAGTCCGATCCTGTCGTGTTGACGCCCGCGCTCGCGCAGTTCTAACAGTGCGGTGTCGCCGGGCTGGCCGTCTACAATGATCTTTATCGTTTGCGGCGGTGCATTCGGTGCAATCTGCACGCGCACGTATTGATAGCGGGTATTGCCCGCCACACGTGCCGAGACAAGCGAAACGCCCCGTCCCTGAAGCCGCACCGGACGTCCTGCCAGGTTTGCCCCCTCCATCAGGAGCTCCAGTGTGTCGACCCCCATTCCGACCCACCAGTGGGGGGGATCTATCCGGTCAATGCGAGGGCCCTGTGTGAGTATCAGGAGTGCGGAGAGTGCAACGACAAGTCCTGTCATAGGCGAAAAATCGGCAATTTCCGCCAATGGCACGTGTCGAAGCAGAGACTTACCACATACCCGTCATGCTCTCGGAGTGCATTGATGCGCTCAGGATCTCCGACGCTGGAGTATACGTTGACGCAACGCTTGGAGGGGGCGGGCACACATCGGCGATCCTTGAACAGCTCGGTTCATCGGGCCGCCTGATCTCGTTCGATGCCGACGAGGTTGCCATCGAACATTGCAGTCGACGCTTTGCCGACGAGCTCTCTCGTGGGGACCACTCACGATTGCGATTGGTACATGCGAACTTCTCTACGATGCGTGAACATCTAATGCCGGGAAGCGTCAACGGCGTGCTGCTGGACCTAGGCGTGTCATCGTATCAGTTCGATCACCATGTGCGTGGCTTCAGCTTCCGACTCCATGCGCCCCTTGACATGCGGTTCTCACCCGAGGGTGAGACTGCCGCCGATCTGCTCAACACCCGATCCGAAGAGCAGCTATCGATGTTGTTTTTTACCTATGGGGATGAACCACAGTCGCGCCGCCTGGCAAAGGCCATCGTGCAACGTCGGACCCTTGCTGCATTCAGAACCACGGCCGATCTGCGTGACCTGGTTGTGCAGCAGATCCCGCCGCATCATCAGGCAAAGACGCTTGCACGGTTGTTCCAGGCCCTGCGCATCGCCGTGAACGACGAGTTGGAACGGCTACGGGCAACACTTCTCGACGTGATCACGCTGCTGGCGCCGCAGGGACGGATCGTGGTGATGAGCTATCACAGCGGCGAGGACCGAATCGTCAAGAACGTGTTTCGCGATCATCCGGAACTCCTGAAGATCATCACGAAGAAAGCCGTCGAGGCATCCGATGACGAACAGCGCGTCAACCCCCGCTCGCGCAGTGCACGTCTGCGGGTGGCCGAGCGACGGACTGAGTAGTTTTGCATGACTCTTCAGTAACCCCCAGCGCATGACCAACACGGCAACGTTTACGCAGCCCGATCTCGTGACCATGTTTGGTCCGGCCGCGGCTTCGCTCCCCACCGACCTTACGATCACCGGCATCAGTACCGATACGCGTACGCTCGTTCCCGGCAATGCATTCATTGCCCTGCGTGGTGAACGTTTCGACGGACACGACAAGATCGAAGAGGCGCTTCAAAAGGGGGCTCGCCTGATCCTCACCGAGGATCTCTCCCGTGTGCCCCCTCGTGCAACTGCGCTGGCATGCGGTTCTACGCTTCATGCACTCGGAACATTTGCCTGGTTCCACCGCCGACGTTTCTCGATCCCGGTGGTAGCCATCGCAGGTGCGGCGGGAAAAACTTCAACCAAGGACGTGGTTGCCCACGTACTGGCCTCAACCATGTCGGTTCTGAAGACGGAGGCGAACTACAACAATCAGGTCGGCACGCCACTGACGTTGCTGCAACTAACACACGAGCACGGGGCTGCCGTGATCGAGATCGGTACGAATGAGCCCGGTGAGATCGAGATCCTCTGTGCAATGGTGCAGCCAACGCACGGCCTGATCACCAACATCGGGAAAGAACATCTCGAGAAGCTGGTTGATCTCGACGGTGTCGAGAAAGAAGAAACGGCCCTGTTTGATTATCTCCGCGACCATCATGGGGTGGCCCTTGTCAACGTCGACGATGACCGGCTGGCCAAGTACGTCCCGACGTTTACCCGTGCCATCACCTTTGGCGTCGAAACCGGCGGAGAGATCCACCCCAGCATCGCCTTTGATGACCAGGTGCGGCCATCGCTACATATCGTGCATGGTTCGTACACGCTGCGCGCACAGCTGCGCACGCACGGACTCGCCTCTGCCTATAACGCCACATGCGCACTGGCGGTTGCCTGGGCGTTGCATGTACCGGCGGCACATGTGCAGCATGCTCTTGCCGGCTACGAGCCCCCTGCCTCGCATGGTTACGGACGTATGCACGTGCAGCGACTGGCAGCGATGACCGTTATCAACGATTGCTATAATGCCAACCCCGAATCGATGATCATGGCGCTTCGAACGCTGCAGAAGTTTCCCGCAGGCAAGCGCATTGCTCTTCTGGGGGATATGCGAGAGCTTGGAAGCGCAGCCGAAGAAGAGCACATGCACATCCTGAACGATGCGCACCAGTATGCAGATGTTGTAATCGTAATGGGCGATGAGTTCCGCCGGGCGCATGAGCGTCTGGATCTGCCGCATGTGATCTATGCGGCAAACACGCACGCATGTCGGGATCACATCATCGAGGTCCGTGCCGATGATTCCGTGCTTCTTGTCAAGGGATCACGCGGCATGGCGATGGAACAGGTCATAGATTTGCTCTCCGAGGGACCTGGGGAATAATACCATGCTGTATCAATTAGCGCTGTGGATTCGGTCGATCACCGACGTGCCGGGGATCAACCTCTTCAGCTACGTCACGTTTCGGGCCGCAGCGGCCGCCATCTTTGCCCTGTTGATCTCCTTTGTTGTGGGTCCGCGCATCATTGCCATGCTCAAACGCCGTCAGGTGGGCGAACAGGCCAAGGTGGAGCTGCAGCAAGTTGGCCTGCACGTGAACAAGGCAGGTACGCCAACGATGGGCGGGTTGATTGTGCTGCTGGCGGTTCTTCTGCCAACACTCCTATGGGCCAACGTACAGAATATGTACGTTGTGCTCGCCGTTGTGGCAACGGCCGCTCTTGGCGGCGTCGGATTTTTGGATGACTATCTCAAAGTCGTCAAGAAGTATCCTAAGGGGCTCATCGGACGCTATAAGATCGTGGGTCAGGTAAGTGTTGGTCTGTTCGTTGGCGGTTGTCTGTACTTCTTTCCTGAGTGGTTCGGACTGACGCATCAGACGAATACTCTTACGACAATACCGTTCCAGAAGTTGGCGCATTTTGACTTTGCGTACCTGTACATACCGCTGGTGATCTTCATCATCACGGCCACCTCCAATGCCGTGAACCTTACAGATGGTCTCGACGGTCTCTGCATCGGCACGGTGGGCATCAGCGCTCTTACACTTGCCGTGATCGCCTACTTCAGCGGAAACGCCTTCTTTGCCGACTACCTCAACATCGCGCACCTGCGCGGTACGGACGAGCTGGCGATCTTCTGCGCCGCGATCGTTGGTGCCTCGCTGGGCTTTCTCTGGTACAACGCCTACCCGGCGCAGGTTTTCATGGGCGACACGGGCTCGCTGGCCCTTGGCGGAGCGATCGGCGTTCTCTGCGTGCTGATCAAGAAGGAGTTTCTTCTTCCTATCGTTGGAGGCGTGTTCTTTGCCGAAACTGTTTCGGTGATCATTCAGGTGTCGTGGTTCAAATACACCAAGAAGAAGTTCGGAGAAGGACGTCGCATTTTCCATATCGCCCCCTTGCATCATCATTTCGAAAAGAGCGGCTGGCATGAATCCAAGATCGTCACGCGGTTCTATATCGTGGCGATCATGCTGGCCATTATCACGATGGCTTCTTTTAAGGTCCGATGAACGCCACATATAGCGTTGGCATTGTGATTCCCGCCGGAGGGCGTGGCACGCGGTTCGGCGGCGATATACCGAAGCAGTACGTCGATCTCGGGGGCCTACCCATCATCGTAAGGACCGTGCGGACGGCACTTGCTGCCAACCACGTCCGTGCGCTGATCATCGCAGTGCGAAGAGAGGAGATCGGGCAACTGCGTTCTCTTCTCGAAGCCCATGGGTGCACAGACGAGCGCATTGACATCATCGAAGGTGGCGCCGAGCGACACCAGTCCGTAGCAAAGGGGCTTTCGCATCCATTGCTGGAGGGTGCCGACGTCATCCTCGTGCACGATGCCGTGCGTCCGTTGGCGAGCATCGCGCTTTTCAATGAGGTTGCAATGGCAGCACACGCACACGGCGCTGCCATTCCTGCCATCCCGATTGCCGATACGCTCAAGCGAGTAAACGCCCGTGATATCATAATCGAAACTGTGGATCGAGCATCGATTCGGCGGGCGCAGACTCCTCAAGGTTTCTCCGGTGAGCTGATCCGGAGTGTCTACGCTGAGGCCATGGACCGAGATCTGGCGGCTACGGACTGTGCCTCTCTGGCGGAACAGGCGGACGTTCCCGTCCTCATCATCCCGGGTGAGGAAAGAAACATCAAGATCACAACGGCCTTCGATCTGGCTCTGGCATCGTTGCTGCTAAACGAGTCGAGATTGTAGCTAGGTAACAAACTCCGTGCTGACGGGTTCTTTTGCGTCGATACCCATGTGCGTGTATATTCGCGCCGCTCACTAAATCCTCATCGTAGAACCAAGGATCAAACATGTTCTGGACGCCCGAACTCGCCACGTATCTCGAGGATGCTCCATGGCCTGCAACAAAGGAAGAGCTTATCGATTACTGTAACCGCACCGGTGCGCCATTACAGGTGATCGATAACCTCACGGAGTTGGATGATTCCGAAGAGATCACGTATGAAGGTATCGAGGACCTCTGGCCTGAGTACGAGGAAGGGTCTGACGATATGTTCTTCAGTGAAGATGATGAGGGATACGAGTCATAAGACGTCCCTTATTCGACCATTCTAGATCACGCCCTGTTTGCCGCCGCATGCAGGGCGTTGCTGTATCAAACTCCGTACTCGGTCGGTAACTTGCACCCCGTGAACACAAGGCGTCAATACCGCTCTGTGCTGCTGTGGTTCCTTGGTCTTCTCGGTGCCGCAGCGGCCGCGCCGACGTCTGCCTGGGCCCAGGACACGTATCGGGACAGTCTCGAGCTGGCCGGTGAACGCTCGCGCGTGCTGCAGCTGACGGAGCTGCGTGCCGTCGAGATCGTCGGATGTCAGCAGACCGTTCCGGAAGATCTCCGCACGATTATCTCTTCCCGGCAGAGTGACTATTCCATGGGACGTAAGCTCACGGTGTTCTTCGAACAAGCGATGCGCAACAACCCTGCCGCACCATCGGTCGTGCTACGGCGTCTGACATCGATCCGCAAGAGCTACGACGAAGAACGGGTTTTCTTTGAACTGGCAGTTGCCCGTGATGATAGTGTTACGCTGCTGAATTACCTCATTCAGAACGGCTTTCATAATGCCAGTGTCCGTTTTGGATATGGATACGATTCGTCGACCAGGCTGTTCACGCTTCGCTTTGTGATCGACGAAGGACGCCGCGCCACGATCGATACGTTGGTTGTGCACGGACTTGACTCGGTGGACGCATCGGTGCGGGCCGAAGCGATACGAAGTATCGCGATACGTCGTGGAAGCCCCTTTTCCGAAGCTTTTGTCGAGGAAAATGCGCGCACCCTTATCCGCGTTCTGCAGAACAACGGCTATTACAAGGCAAAGTATACGCGGCCCCTGGTCGGTATCAGTGGCGATGGCGAACACGACACGGTTGTGGTAGAGGTCCAACCCGGACGTCGGGTGAAGATCGAAAGCGTCGAGTTTATCGAATATGCCGACGGTTATCCTGCGGTTAATCTCTCGACACGGCAGCGCCAGCTTGACTTTGCTCCCGGACAATGGTACAGCAAGGAGCTCATCGATCAGTCCCGAGCCAATCTCATGGGGCTGGGCCCCTTTGAGATCGTTCTCATCGATACGGTAGGACATGACTCTACCTACAGTGGATCGGACAGTTCCGTGCGGATGCGCGTCTTTACGCGCAACTCCAAGCCGTACGATGTTGGATTCAACTTCCCTCTCTTCCAGACGGCCATCGATAACTTTCTGAACTTCGGTGTCGCGGCCTCTGCGCAGTATCGCAACGTCTTCGGTGGTGCACAGGTGGCATCCATCTTACTGCAATACACGCTGCAGGACATTTCACGTTTAACCCAGGGTCAGCAACTCGAGCGAGAGTTCAACGGCTCTCTGGTGCTTGCGTGGCAGAATCTGGGTCGGCTCTTCTCACAGCGTGTCGGCCTATCGACATCAGCCTTCTATTCAAACCGTCAACTCATCACCCCGTTCCGTCTTGAGGCATTTGGTGTTTCGGCTCAAGCACCCATTGCGTTCTACTCGCACACGTTCTTCAATGCGATAGACCTCAATGTCGGCATCGACCGTCAGATCCCGATCAACTTCGACTTTGCGATCAACTCTGCCTATGGTGAGGCCACAACAGCAGAAGACACCGCGCTCGTGCGAAGCACATACAACCAGTTTCTTGTGCTGACGAACTATCTCAAACAGTCCGGCTCTTTCTTCACAGGGCTTACAGCTGGTTTTACCCTCAGAGGAGACCATCGCGACAATCAGCTGAACCCGTCACGGGGTACTTTCTCGAGTATATCCATGGAATGGGGCTGGGGGGCCGGTAAGTACATCCGCGGTCAGGCATTCGTCTCCAGCGCCGTCCCTGTTGGCAATCGCCTTATCGCAGCCGGCAAGGTGAAGCTGGGTCATATCGAGCTCCTGGATTTCGTACGCGGCGACTCTATCCGCAACAACACCTATGTTCCTCTCGACCGGCAGTTCTTCGCCGGCGGCCCTGCCAGCATCCGTTCGTTTGCGTCCCGGCGCCTGCATGATCCCAATTCCGGCGTCATCGGCAACGTCGATGCAGATGAGTCGATCATTCTCTCCAATGTCGTTGGATCCGGGTCGCTTATCGAGCTCGGTTTCGAGCTGCGCTACACCTTCCCAAGACCGCGCGGCGTTGATGAACTCTGGGCCGGCATCATTGAGCGCAGTGGTCTGACGCTGTTCACTGACATCGGCAACGCCTTTAATCGCTTTACAACAGAGCTATACGGTAGTGTAACGCCCCGTGATCTGCTCTATGGAAGTGTTGTAGCCATGGGGCTCGGCTACCGCTTCGAAACCCCAGTCGGCCCCTTCCGGGTCGACTACGCTACAAGCGTTTATGACCCCCTGCGCACCGAAGGACGCTGGATCACCGACCGTACCGGCGTCTTCATGACCAGTAACTGGCAGCTCAGCATCGGCATCGGGCATGCCTTCTAGGTTTTAGGTTTTAGGTTTTAGGTTTTAGGTTTTAGGTGTTGTGGGGTCGCTGGCTGTGAGGTCGCAGCATGCTGCGACCCTACCGGTCACTGGTCACAACTGCCTACGATACGGATACCCTCGGCATCGATAGAAGCACGATACATCCCGGATGTGTTGTACGGCAATGCTATGCGACCGTGTCGGTCGAGCACGATCATTCCGCCAAAGCCACCCATGGCACCGATCTCCGTCAACACAGCTGCGGAAGCGGTAAGGGGCTCTTCGTTCAGGTATTGCATGCGCGCTATGATCCGAGAGGCCGCACTCGTGCGGAGGAAGTACTCACCGACGCCCGTACAGGACACGGCGCCCACGGCGTTGTCGGCATAGGTGCCGGCACCGATCACCGGCGTGTCGCCAATACGTCCGGCTCGTTTGCGCAGCGTTCCACCGGTAGAGGTGGCTGCTACGATATCACCGTGAATATCCATGACCACGGCGCCGACAGTGCCGGAAGATGGTAGCCACGCACCAACGTCGTCGCACGGAATGAAATAGTCGGCCCCAACGACGTCACTTCCGGCTGCGGACGCCAGCGCGTCGACCTCTTCTCCGGCAAGAAAAACGTTCGGTGTCGACTGCATGATGTAGTTGGCAACGCGAATGGGGTTCTTCAACGTGCGGGCCACAGCGATCGCGCCGGCCCTACGCTCACGCCCGTGCATGATGGAAGCGTCAAGTTCGATCATACCGTTTGACGTGGGAGAAGAGCCCCTTCCGGCATGAAACAAACCACAGTCTTCCATGGCCTCGACGGCGGCTATGGCAACATCGAGAGCGGTGTCCCCCGCCGCAAGGCGGGCATGCATTCGGTCGACCAGCTCGCCCATGAGTTTTTCTGCCTCGGCAAGCCGACCCGTGCCCTTATATCGGGCAAGGTCTCCAGCTCCCCCATGGAGGGCTAATGCAAAACGTTGTTCTCGCATTATCAGGTAAGGATCTTTCCAATGATCGAATCTTGAATGTTCTCGATCGTGGCCTTCGACAGGAGGATCAGTATCCCTTCGGTGACGATATGTGGATGGTGTTGAACATTCGCTCCGGATTGCTTGAGCGACTCAAAGACGGGTCCTGACTCGCCCCCTGTCACCACCACGGGAATGTTCTTAACGCCCATCTCTTCTGTGAAATGAGTCATCGCATGGTTAACACCTCCTACAACCGAAGCAGTAATGCCCGACATCAGACACTGCGCCGTGTTGATGCCGATCGTCCGCGTCGGCGGTGTGTATGTCATCTCAGGAATGGCCGCCGTCTGCTTTGAAAGACCAAAAAGCTGCGTCGAGAACCCGGCGAAGATCACGCCACCTAGAAAATGTTTCGATGCTGACACGGCGTTAACGGTGACGGCGGTTCCACAGTCAATGGTAAGTAAAGGGGCTGGCGCTTGCGCCAATGCACCTATGGTGCCAAGCATTCTGTCGATCCCGGCATTTTCGATCTCTTCCAGAGAAAGCTCGCTCTGGTTGCGCATCAGCAATGTGTGTGCATTCAGGACGTGGTGGCCGGGGATGCGCTGAAGTACTTTAACGATGGCCGTCGTCTGTTTGTGATTAACGCTCGAGAGTCCAATCAAGTAGCGTTTCGACACGTTATCGCGGAAGTGCAACTGAACGTTCTTCTTCCATTCCTTGTCATAAGGAAATGACAGGTGCACGTCATCATGGTGAATTTTCACACGACTGTTGCCAACGTCTATCGCGGCAATACCGTATGTGACGTTGTTGAGTTCAATCGAGGTATCGGAGAGTGTCGCCATCATCGATTATCCTTTGAGTTCCGTCGTTGATGTTCACCACCACAAGGCGGCCGTTCTCGTCGAGGTCGCTGGCTTTCCATTGTCCGTCACTACCAAGTAACTCGACCATTGCCGTGCCGATGCCGAGTTCCGATCTCCAAAGTTCATAAACTTCTTCTGACGGCAACCCGATAAGAGTTTCCAGACTGAGGCGCAGGCCTTCGACCACCGTTTGCGGAGTCGCTGAGACGCCGAGTCGACGTAAAGACGTTGCGGGCTGACCAATAGTCTCACCAAACTCCTTCTGAAGCACATTCATCCCGATGCCAATAACCGTCGTCTGGCACTTCGATCCCATAAAGTCATGCTCGATCAGCACACCTGATAGCTTGCACCAGCCTGTCTGTTCACGTGCCTGTACGTCATTAGGGTACTTGCATCGGATCCGATCCGTAAGACCAAGTGAACGAAGGACATTCAGAGCAGCAAGGCAACCGCGTGCCATGTCGGCCGCTAGATCAGAGACGCTGCGCTCCTGGTTGTGTCGCAACCCAAACGTTACCAGCACGCTCTCTCCCGGCAGATCATGCCAGAATCGTCCTCTTCGCCCCTTACCTCCCGTCTGATGGTCAGCCGAAACAACCACACTCTCGACGTCGCGCAGTAGCTCCCTTGCCACCTCGTTCGTGGAGGCAACTTCGCTCAGATGGATATGACGAGAAAAGGTCAAGACAAAAAGTAAAAATGTTTACATCCGTTCATTCGACAGATGTGACCTGCGCAACATACCGCCATTTTCGTGTGCTGTCTGCTATTTTGTGCTCCCTGTATGAGTCTTGCCTCATCCGATACTATCTGCGCTCTTGCAACCCCACCGGGCGTTGCGGGTCTTGCAGTCATCCGCATCAGCGGTCCACGGGCATTTGAGTACTGCGATGTTTTTTTTCGAGGAAGCATCTCTGCAGTAGATGCTCCGGATCATACCATCCACTTTGGATGGTGGGGCGAGTTGGATCGTCGGGTCGATTCCGTTACACTCATGATCTACCGTTGCCCACGATCCTACACCGGTGAAGATGTCGTCGAGATCGGATGTCATGGAGGTGTGTTCATCTGTGATACGATCATTGCGGACCTGCTGTCGGCAGGGGCACGTCCTGCCGATCCGGGCGAGTTCACGCGTCGGGCGTTCCTCAACCGAAAGCTCGATCTAGTTCAGGTTGAAGCCGTCGCAGACATGATCCATGCGGCCTCCCACCGTGGAGCTCAGATCGCAGCACGTCAGTTGGCAGGGGGCTTTACGCGCCGCCTCGAATCCATCCGATCTGCTCTTTTGGAGATCGTAGGCCTGATCGAGCTTGAGCTGGACTTCTCCGAGGAAGACGTCGAATTTGTCCCGCGGGCCGACCTGCGCTTGCGGATCCTTGATATCGCTTCAGAGATTCATCTCATCGCTTCATCGGCTCAGGCCGCTAGCGTTCTCCGGTCTGGCTTTCACGTGGCTGTGGTCGGCTTTCCAAATGCCGGAAAGAGCTCGCTGTTCAACGCGCTACTGCTGCGTAACCGCGCGATCGTGAGCGATATCCCAGGCACCACCCGGGACTACCTGAGCGAATCAGTGATCCTGGACGGATACACCGTCCACCTCGTCGATACAGCGGGACTGCGCCAGACCGAAGATTCGATCGAGCTAGAAGGTATCGCCATCACCGCTTCGGTTATGGAACAAGCAGACCTGGTGCTTGTTCTTAACGACATTTCGTTGGGGGCTGACCATTCTAACGCGCTCTTTACCGAGCTTCAGGAGCGCTTCCCGGATATCCCCGTTCTACTGGTCCAGAACAAGAGCGACCTACTTTCAGAAGTGTATGCACAGCCAGCAGGTACTATTGTCTGCTCAGCCAAAACTGGCGCAGGGATTGATACCCTCCGTGGCGTCATTCTTTCAGACGTTCGCCACAGCACCACGAACGTCAACGACTACCTTGTCAATGCCCGTCAGGCCTCCCTCCTGATGGCCATAGCCGACTGCCTGGTGGCAGTCCTTACCGGAATCGACCGTCGCGCTTCTGGCGACGAACTCGCCGTGGATCTCCGTACAGCCATCCGGCTCCTCGGAGAGATCACTGGGGAAACGTGGAATCCGGACGTTCTCGAAACAGTTTTTTCGCGTTTCTGCATAGGGAAATGACCAATGGTGCCTGAACTAAGCATTCGACCGCTCGAAATCGTCGACTTCTCGCCGTTCCTCGAGATCCAGCGCGAAGCGCTTCTGCAATCCCCGGAAGTCTTCGGGTCTGACTATGAGTGGTTTGAAAGCCTGTCTATCCTATCCAAGGAGCAGAGGTACGAGAAGTATATCAACTTCCCCTATCAGTTCATTCTTGGTGCATTTACCCAGGAAGGCGAACTCGTCGGTATGATCGGTTTTACCAGCGAATCTCAGCCCAAGATCCGACATAAAGGTCAGGTTTGGGGTCTCTTCGTCCGTCCACAATTCCGCGGTAAGGGGCTCGCTACCCTACTCATCCAGTCCGTCCTCGATACCGCCCATAACGTTCTTGATATCGAACAGGTCCAATTGGCCGTCAGCACCCAAAATGAGGCATCGTATGGTCTCTACCTCCGTCTCGGCTTCACGGTCTTTGGAACAGAACTCCATGCGATGAAAATCGAAAGTTCATACGTAGACGAATACCATATGGTGAAGTTTCTGAAGTAGTGTTCCACGTGAAACACATTTTGCATTTCCTGTGATTTGAAAGTTTAGTTTGTGAACGTTCCACGTGGAACGTTTTCTCAAAACAGCTGTTTTCTGGCTGATTAGCCCCATAATGCTCACTTGAGCACCACAGAAACACACCTATGAAGCCTCTGTTTGACGTTTTGGTCATCGGCGGCGGTCATGCTGGGATCGAAGCGTCCTGCGCGGCCGCCCGGATGGGCATGCGTGTGGGTCTATTGTCCATGGACCCTCGAACGATCGGACGTCTTTCCTGTAACCCATCGATCGGTGGGAGTGCCAAGGGACACCTGGCAATCGAGATCGATGCATTAGGGGGCGTTATGCCCCGCATAGCCGATGCTAGTGGTATCCAGTTTAAGCTCCTAAACACCTCCAAGGGTCCGGCTGTCTGGTCGCCCCGGTCACAGAACGACAAAGACCTCTACCCTACCTTCGCTCAACATCTTCTTCGGCAGCATCGAGGAATCACCGTGGTTGCCCAGACTGCGGTCGAAATCCTTGTACGTGGATCACAGGTCTACGGGATTAAGACGGCGGAAAATGAGGAGCTAACGGCTTCGGCGGTCATTCTCTGTTCAGGGACGTTTCTCAATGGAGTGATGTGGACCGGAGAGACGTGTTCCGCCGGTGGACGTGTGGGTGAGCGCGCGGCTGAGAGCATCTCCGATCTGCTGGCAAGTCATGGGTTGGAGAAAGGTCGACTCAAGACGGGGACGCCTCCGCGGGTGGACCTGGCATCGATCGATCTGTCTAAAATGGTCACCCACGACGGAGATGAAACACCACTCCCGTTCTCTATCCATACCCGTCATGTCCGGAATAGGCTCGCGTGTTTTGCCACTTCTACGACGGAGCAGACGCATGAGATCCTTCGCGAAGGGTTCTCGCGTTCACCAATGTTTACCGGACGGATCAAGGGTGCCGGACCTCGGTATTGTCCATCGATCGAGGATAAGGTAGACCGGTTCTCGGACAGGGCATCCCACACCATTGTCTTAGAACCCGAAGGCTTGAGCACCAACACGGTCTACGTCAACGGTTTCTCAACTAGTTTACCAGTTGACATACAGGAGCGTGGACTTCGCAGCATACAAGGCCTTGAAAATGCGACGATCCTTCGTCATGGTTATGCGGTCGAGTACGACTTCTTCTTTCCGTATCAGTTGACCTTTGGTCTGGAAACGAAGGCGATCAAGGGGCTCTACTTTGCCGGTCAGATAAACGGCACTTCCGGATACGAAGAAGCAGCCGCACAGGGCCTGGTGGCGGGCATCAACGCAGCTCTGTCAGTCCGTAACGAAGGAACATTCACTCTCAAACGGTCCGAGGCCTACATCGGCGTAATGATCGATGATCTCGTGAACAAGAACACCGAAGAGCCCTATCGGATCTTTACGTCATTGGCCGAGTACCGACTACTTCTGCGCATCGACACAGCGTATTCACGACTGTCGAGATATGGACACTCACTCGGACTGATCAGTAACGCCACGTGGAACAAGATCACGAGGAAAGAAGAACTTGTAGCGCGTCTTGAACGCGTGACCCACGAAACAAAGATCACTCCGGCGGAGGCCGACCCGATACTTCGTGAAGTCAACGAAGAGCCGATCGTCGAAACAACAACCATCCGCACGATCGTTCGGCGACCTAACGTAAACCTATCACGCCTGCTTGTTGCGAAATCCGATGCTGTAAACACGGACATCTACAGTGAACATCCAGACGTGATCCATCGCGTAGACACGGCGATCCGCTACGAGGGATACATTGAGAAACTGCACAAAGAAATCTATCGATTCCGGCAACAGGAATCGATGATGATACCCGAGACATTCAGCTACGATAAGGTTCAAAGTCTCTCAACTGAAGCTCGAATGAAACTAGCTCGCATTCGCCCGTCATCCTTAGGTCAGGCATCTCGCATACCGGGTGTCTCGGCATCCGACGTTTCAATCCTGGCGTTGTATCTGCGATAGTATGTCTGCTCAGCGCTCGATGACCAGCGGACGTGTTGTCTGACCATTCGAGGTGCGTATCACGAGATGATACACTCCCTGAGGTAAATCGGAAACATCAAGTCTTGTACCCGTGCCGACGACAGACGTAGATGAACGCAGCGTGCCAAGATTGTCGAAGATGTAAATCTGTGAGAGCTCCACATCGCCCCCTACAAAAACACTAGCGGAGGCAGGATTGGGTCCGATTGTGATACCACGCTCCCATAGACTGGAGACCGACGACCCCTGATCGATCGTGATCACACGAGGTGACTCCTCGGTAAGAGGTGAACCGGATACCAGGGAGATAAAACGAAGACCATAGCCACTTCCGGTTGGCACACTGACAGGCACGCGCCACAGGAAACCCTGCAATGGAGCACGCACACTATCGGTGATCGTTGCGATAACGCGGGTTTCGTTAACGAGTTCTATCCTGACGTTGCCGACGAGGTTGGTCGTCCATGTTATCGGGTAGGCCACGTCCCTGACCCACACCTGCTCTGAATCGAGCCCATTGATTGCAAGAAAGGGCGAGGCTACTTCAAAACTGTCCGTGGCTGACAACTCAGACCGTCCAGTTTCAGTGCCATCGGGTGCGATGACTACGGCCTGCGTGTTCCATGAGTAACGTCCAGGTGCAAGGGGCTTAAGGGTAACGAACCTATCTCGCGCGACGAGGGTATCGAGCACCCTCTGACCTGTCGTGGTGTTCACCAGATACCGGAGTCGTGAATACACGCCCTGTGGCGAGACGCGCAGCGTTACAGGGTCTGCATCGGAGACCTTCACACCACCGATCGGAGTGAGGGGGCGAGGGGCACGCACCAGCGATGAAGGTGTGATAGGGCTTCCAAAACAGAACTCCCCTACCTGCGCAGTATCGACGACGAGCTCGCGGGTGTTCGGGTTGTATCGAGTGCGGAGGGCAAAAAAAGCCCCCTTCCCGATCGTGTCCCGGCAATACACCGTTGTATTCGCCGGATCTGTGATGCCGAATCGATCTACGTTGAAACGAAACTCTGCGCCATGACTTTCCATCCCTTCCTGGGTGATGGTCATGCGTGACTGATAGATCGACGTCGGTGCAGAGACAGCCACAGCCGATGCGCCTTTACCGCTGACAAACCGGGGGTTTTCGGGCGACCACATATAACGTCGTGCTGTGGTGGTGTTGTAGAAGAAGGAAATCAGAGTGTGATAGGTGATCGAGACTCCAACGGTGTCTGCGCCGCGTGTGTAGACGTAGGTGTTCGTAGGTAGTATCTCGTCGATCAGAACGTCTGCCGCATACCGACCTGTTGGAAAGGGATACCGTTCAGCCTTGTAGGGAAACATCATATTCGGCAGCTCTGCCTCGAACACAACATCGCCTTTGGTGTCTACTTCGGTAACGAGCGTGCGGTTGTTGGAAAGGGCTGATCCCCAGGCGATCACACGGTTGCCGTTCTTGAGCGTCTGCATAGACCCCTGCACGCCCGCATAGAGATCTGGCGTCTTGCGATACTGCCAAACCAGTTTACAGGTCTTTTTGTCTTCGTCTATCTCGTACTCTGCGCCCCGTGACCACTGCGGTGTTCTCTGGGTTCCGTTATCAAAGACCGAGATGTTCCCATTGGGCAGTCGGCGTGCGTCGTGCTGATAGGAAAACTCCGCCGGACCTGCATTACCGAGACCGTTCTCGAAGGTAAACTGATTTAGCTTACCGCCCAGGATCCAGAGCACTTCACCGGTCGTGCGATGAATCTTTGCAACCAATGACGCATGCCGGGCGCTGATGAGAAAATGTCCGTCACGGTCTATTTCCACGGAGTTGAGGTGGAAATAGCGAATGGAAGGGAGTGTAAGGTCTTCGTATGAGACCGTTACGGGAAAGTGATCAAGCGATCTCCACTGAAAGAGGATTAGACCGTTGATGTCTATTTCCTGCAGGAGCATTTGTTGAACCGATGCAGCGGGGTGACCTCCGGGGACGATCGAGCGCATGTCGACGGTCACGTTCTCCTGCATGATTACCACGCGGTTTCCATTTGGAAGCACGAGGAATCCGTGCATAGCGAGATTGTAACCGTTTGCTCCGGCTAACGAGTCAACGGTGTTCAGTATAGTGTCAACGATATAGATACTGGATGACTCGCGTGGTCCGGTTCCCGCTGATTGAAAGATGCTGTACCCCATTCGACCATCCGGAAGAACGCGGAAATCAAAAGCATAATCCTTGAGAAATCTTGAGGCAAGGGGCTTTCCATCGTTTCCTACGATCAGCAGTGAGGGAGCAAAAGGAGGGTTCGCAACGCGACTATTGGGTGCAAGAAAAAGCGCCCCTGCGCCCGGTGCTGTCGAGGTTTTTATGGTCACAGGGGGGAGTATCTGCGCCGCGGTCGGGAATGGGAAGGAAATGACCGCAAAGAGTGAGCAAAGGAGAGTAAGCAGAGACTTCATGGGGCTTGAGGAGATGTTTGTGTGGTGCTGCGAGTAAGAACCGCGAAAGACGAGCAAGGTAACAGGTTCATTTCCCGGACGTGAGGGGATGTAAATTTGTACCATGCTCGACATAAAATACATCCGCGAAAACCCCGACGCTGTCCGTCGGAACTGTTCTAACAAGAATGACTCAAGCGACATAACCCGTCTGCTTGAGCTAGATCTTCACCGTCGATCGATCATTCAAACGGTCGAGGAGCTGAAGAATACCCGTAACGTGGTATCGAACGAGATTTCGCAGCTCAAAAAACAGGGTCAGGACGCTACGGAAAAGATCACCTCCATGCGAGAGGTAGGCGACCGTATCAAGGGTTTTGACGAGGAGCTACGAAACGTCGAAGCAGACATAGAGAGCATTATGCTGCTGATCCCCAACATCGCCCATGAAAGCGTGCCTGTGGGTGCTTCGGCCGATGATAACGTTGAGATTCGACGCGTTGGAGAATGCGCCGAGCGCAGTGATCGGGTCGATCATATTGCGATATCTCAGAAGCTCGGCATCCTCGATTTTGAACGTGGGGCTAAAGTCACCGGATCGGGATTTGGCTTCTACGTCGGAAAAGGGGCTCGCCTGGAACGCGCGCTCATTAACTTCTTTCTCGACACCAACAGCACGGAATCGGGATACACGGAAATGATCCCTCCGTTTGTTGTGAATGCAGATTCATGTCGTGGCACCGGACAGCTGCCAAAGTCCCAAGAAGACATGTACCATGCCGAGCGTGACGATCTGTATCTGATCCCTACGGCTGAGGTACCGATCACGAACTATCATCGTGATGAGATCATTCCTACAGAGCAACTTCCGATTCATTACGCCGGGTACTCGGCGTGCTTCCGTCGCGAAGCCGGTAGTCACGGGAAAGACACCCGTGGGTTTCTTCGTGTTCACCAGTTCAATAAGGTGGAGCTCGTAAAATTCGTCCGTCCGGACACTTCCTACGATGAGCTGGAGTCGCTCGTAGGGAACGTCGAACTTCTTCTTCAGCGACTCGGACTCACCTATCGCGTGCTGCTGCTTTGCACCGGAGATATGACGTTCGGTGGATCCAAGACCTACGATTTAGAGGTCTGGTCGCCCGTGGAGCAGAAGTGGCTGGAGGTGAGTTCCTGCACGAACTTTGAATCCTTCCAGGCACGTCGCTCAAACATCCGGTACCGGGTCGAGGAAACAGGAAAGCTCGAGTTCGTGCATACCCTCAATGGGAGCGGTCTTGCCACATCCCGGATCATGGTTGCTCTACTTGAGCAGTACCAGACGGCAGATGGCCGGATCATCGTGCCGGAGTGTCTGCGGACGTATTGCGGTTTCGATACGATCTGAGAAAGAACTAGACTTCAGCTGAGGTTCGAATCTCAGAAGATCGATCGAGCTTTCCAATTCGGTCCACATCCACATATTCATATTCTATTGTTTCTTTCTTGGAAGAAAAGAAGAAGACTATATGATGATAGAAGCATGTGGACAACGTGGAAACTCTCTTCTTGCACTCCTGCACAACCCCGATTTCACAGGCCTCACGATCCTCGGTTGAACACTCTTTGATTTCACCATCAGAGGGGAAAACGCCCCCTTCAACTTGTAGTGCAAAGAACAACAACAGAACATCTAACGCTTGCTTTGCACACACCATTGAACGAAACAAAACATCTCCGCGATTTATCCACCTCGAAACACCCTCTTCGTTGAAATCACACCGAACATTTCGGTTTGCTTTTCTCCGATTCCCGTAAGTCCTGAAAACAGCACAATCCACAGCGTGTGAACTGTGAACAACAGGTGTATGATCTGGTGGATAGCACCCTAACTAGCTGTTTTGAGCTACATAGGCCATGCACAGGTCTACTGTTGCTGTGATTCCATCTACGTGCGTTCGTTCCATGCCGTGTGACGCGGCAACACCTGGACCGATCAGACCAACACGGACATCGGCACCGGCACGCAGGGCCGCCGTTCCATCAGAGCTGTAGAAAGGATAGACATCCACAGCATGGGCAATGCTGTTTGATTCGGCCAACCGCACAAGCTCTGTCCTGACGTGATAGTCATACGGTCCGCCGGAATCTTTCGCACAGATCGAGCATTTCCGCTCGTTTCCTTCAAGGGAATCTCCTACCACACCCATATCGATCACGATCAGGTCATCGATCGTTTCCGACAGTGATGGGGCTCCTCCGTGCCCTACCTCTTCATAGGTGGAGAAGAAGAGCTCGACAGGCAGAGCGCGCCCCATCTTGCTCACACGGGCGGCAAGTTCGAACAGCACCGCACACCCTGCTTTGTTATCAAGGAAGTGACTCTTGATGTATCCATTTCCGAGAAGCTGGAACTTCGGGTCGAACGCGATAATGTCGCCCGTTCGGATACCGAGCGCACGCACGTCTTCCGGTTTACTCACCACCTCATCGATGCGGATGTGCATCACTGATGTTGTGCGTTCCTTGGTGGCGGCTGTGTTATTGGCGTGTGTTGAAGGGTCGTTCAGAAGCAACGTTCCGCTATACACACGGTTGTCCAACGTGTGGATACGTACATAGCCCCCTTCAAAGCTCGGAAGCAGAGGTCCGCCCAAAAGCGACAGCCGAAGAGTGCCATTGGCATTGATGCCCGACACGATCGCACCAAGCGTATCGGTATGGGCGGCAAAGGCAATTCGCGGTTCAGGACCGAGCGCGCACCGCACAGCCCCCTTCTTGGTTCGCACCGGAGCGAAGCCGAAGGAGCGTAACACACGTTCGATCATATCGGCGGCGTTGTGCGTGTAACCGGTGGGTGAGTCGATCGAGATGAGTTCTTCGAGGAGATGGATTGTTTCCATAGCAGTAGGTTTGCAGTTCGATAAAAACGTCGAGGCAAACTTACCATCTCATTATGGCCCAGATTCATCCATACGACACAACACTCGGAAACGGTCTGCGAGTAGTTGTCTGTCCAGATCACACAGCACCCGTCGTTAACGTAACCGTGATGTACCGCGTGGGCTCGCATGACGAGCATCGCGGCAAGACAGGTCTTGCGCATCTGTTCGAACATTTAATGTTCGACAACGCTGCGCCCGAGAATGACAAGCAGTATGATCTTTACTGCACAAAGGCAGGGGGCTCGAATAACGCCTACACAACCTTCGACTATACGACCTACTACATAGATCTTCCATCGAACAACGTCGAGATGGGTTTCTGGCTGGAATCAGAGCGGATGAAGTCCTTCCGGATCACCCAGCATGCTTTGCAGACACAGCGCAGCGTTGTGGTGGAGGAGATCAATCAGAACGTCATGAACCAACCGTATGGCGTCTGGCGTCGAGCACAGCAAGAGATCGCCTACACAGCCGATTCTTCGTACTCGTGGGATGTGTACGGATACGAATCGGATGTATCGGGCGTAACGATCGATGATGCAAGAAGCTTTTTCGAGCGTTATTACCGTCCGTCCAACGCAGTATTGTGCGTTTCTGGAGACGTCACGCCCGACCGCGCTGTGGAACTCGCACAACGCTTCTTTGGCGACATTCCAGACCGTCAGGAAACATCTCCACGAAATGTGTTTCAGGATGACTTCTTACGGTATGGGGCTCACTGTGTTGTAGAGGATAACGTTCCAATGACGGCGGTCTTCCTTGCTGCCCACGTGCCAGGCTATCTGAACAGCGAACTGCTCGACGTGGAGATCGCTGCTACGATCATCGGACTGGGTAATAGCTCGTTCCTTCATCAGGCCCTTGTTGCCGACCGACGAATAGCAACAGCCGCGGGTGCATACCTTGACAGACGCGCCCACTCATCGCTGCTTACCATGTACGCGTATGCGTCGGATCCGTCGGTAACGGGCGATGATCTGGCATCAACGATGATCGATACGCTCTGCACAGCCGAGATCACAGAGAAGCACCTCGCCGCCGGAATCAACAAGATGCGGTCTAATCATGCGAACGAACTTCTCAAGGTCAATGGCGTTTCGGATTCCGTCGCGTGGACAACGCTCTTCTGGAATGACCCGGCACGTGTGAATACGATTCTGGACGACTACCGGACGGTCACATTGGAGCAGATCGAATCACTGCGTCAGCACTGCTGTAAGGAAGAGAAGTTTGTGCGTCTTGACGTTGTGCCGCGATCGTCAGACGCTGCGTAAGCGCTCAGCTGCCAGACGCAGAGTCTCGTCGCTTTTGGCAAAACACACCCGCAGAACACGATCATACTCGCCTTCTGTGTCGCGAAAGAACGGCGACAGAGGTATGCAGGCAACACCATGATCTTCCACCAGCCGACGTGCAAAATCCACGTCTGATTCATTGGTGATGTTCTCGTAGCCAAGCAACTGGAAGTACGATCCGCTGCACGGCCTTAACGTCCAGCGCGAGCCCTGCATCATCTGCCGGAACGCATCACGCTTCGCCTGAAAGAACCCGGAAAGATCGGTCAAGCGCGTGCTATCAGCCATGTATTCGGCCAGTGCGTGCTGCGCCGGAGCGTTCACACAGAACGAAACGAATTGATGCACCTTGCGAAACTCCGTTGTCAGCCCCCTATCAGCAACACACACACCGATCTTCCATCCAGTGATGTGGAATGTTTTGCCAAACGAGGTGATGACAAATGTCCGGTCGCGCAACGATGGATGAGAAAAGGGGCTCGTATGGCGCACCCCATCGAATGTGATGAGCTCGTAGACCTCGTCACTGATCACCATGATGTCGTTGTGCACACATATCTCGGCAAGCGTGTCGATATCTGCTGCGCTGAATGTGCTACCGCAGGGGTTATGCGGAGTGTTGATGATGATACACCGTGTACGCTCTGTGACGGCATCTCGAATAGCGTCCCAATCCGGTGTGTATTCCGGCACACGCAGAGCCACAGGGCGAACGACCCCACCGAGCACATCGACAGATGGACCATAGGAATCGTAGCAGGGCTCCAACACGATCACTTCATCACCAGGGCGTACTATAGCCGCCAGTGCACAAAAGATGGCCGAGGTCCCACCCGGTGTGATCGTTACTTCAGTATCGGCGTCGACCACGATATCATGGACAAGCTTGTACTTCTGCGATACACGCTCGCGTAGCACCCCCACCCCGGGCATTGGGGCATACTGGTTGTATCCACCAAGAGATGCCTTAGCAAGAAACTCTGACAGCAGAGGATCGATCGGATAATCGGGGAACCCCTGTGAAACGTTAACAGCCCCTGCCTTTTGGGCAAGGGCTGTCATGACAGAGAAGATCGTTGTTGTGACGTTCGGGAGTTTCGATTCGAACATAGTCTGATCACACCTTAAGATGCGTCTTCTTCCCCATCTTCCTCTTCTTCTTCGAAAATGAGCTTAACCCGCTTGGCGATCTCTTCACCATCGCGGTTATAGCCGATGACGAAGTCTACCGGGTCGCCCTCGCGCAGATCTGCAAAATCTGCATTGAGGATATCAGAAGAGTGGAAGAACAGATTGTTTGGTGGGTACTTAATGAAACCATAGCCGTTCTTCAGGGTCAGCACGTAGGACTCAACGCGTTCTGCATCATCGTCCTCCTCCAGATCGATACGCGGAGCGCGGCCTTCGGTGAGTTCGGCCATTTCGCGTGCGTCACGTGGTGGGCGCGGCTGCGTATCATCTCGGCGAACAAACAGGTTCTGAATCACTTCATCGTCAGCCGCATATCGGCTCTCGATCAGCTGATGCATCTGTACCGGATAGGTTACCTCTTCGAGGAGTTCCTGCGAGGTACGCGTTACCACGTGCTTACCTTCATTGTCGATGAACTCAAAGTCCCACGACAGAACCATGACTCGTGCACCAAGGGTATTGAGCTTACGAACCAGTGGCACGTAGTTACCGTCAGAGGTGATGAGCACAACAACGTCGAATTGCTTCAGTAGGGCAAGTTCGTACGCCTCGAGTGCCATCCACACATCGATACCCTTTTCTTCGCGTCGACCACCGCTATGTCGAAGCGGCAAATAGTGTGTGATAACACCCTCCCACATGAGGATGTCCTCAAACACACGGTCATAGTACAGAAGATTTCCCCGCTGCTGTGCCTCGTTTGCCGAGATACGTCCGCGGAAGAAATGACTGTCGACGATCTGCGTCAGGTGTACCTCTGTGTTTTCCGAAGAGGCGATCCGATGACGGATGAATTCATGCAAGCCTTTGAGGCTTATGCGGCTATTACGCGGATGATTGAATGCGTAGTAGTTGCTGACGTGAAGGAAGTAGTTCCCATCATAGAATAGGGCAACCTTCGTCAACTTGGTGTTGCAAGGTGAGGACATCGTGGTACAGGTTTTGAAATAAACAGGTTTTACCCAGACATATCATGTCATAGTGCGGAGCGCAAACAACCTCAGAACTTTGCTCCAGCGGCCTCCAATATGCGAATAATTGCTTTTCGCCGATTCTGCTTTGCGTATGTCAATGCTGTACGGCATCCATAATCGATGGCGTAGATGTCGGGCTTGAAGCGAAGCAGAACACGCATCATTTCGTCTTCACCGAGCACGGCAAGGAGCATCAGTGGTGTCCGGCCAGAATAATCACGTGGATTTACGTATGCCTTCTTTTCGAGCAGCTCTTCCATACACCCCAATTGACGACTGCCACAGGCGAGCATGAGAGGGGTGTTACCCTTCCAATCCGGTAGTTCAATAAAGGCCCCCGCCTCGACCAGCTGCGTCACGATGTTCGTACTTCCTTGCTGGGCTGCCACATGAAGTGGCGAACGACCACGGTCATCGATGACGTTTGGTTGAGCGCCAGCACGCAGGAGTATAGGACTGCAGCGATCGCGATTGTGAAAGGCAGCAGCGTGGAGCGCGGTCATCCCACCATCGGCTTGGATGTTCGGATCGGCTCTGAAGGAGATGAGGAGCTCGACCATAGCGCTGTCATTGGCTAACGTGGCCAGGATAAGGGGCGTGATCCCCCGCTCATCCTGTTCGTTGATGCGACCGGTCGATCGCTTGAGGAGTTTCTGGACGGCCTTGGTGTCGGCCGACTGAACGGCTTCGAGGATCGACTGCGCAGACAAGGCGCTCACGCTGATGATCAGCGTAAGCGCAGTCAGCAACAGTTTCTTGAACGCTGCTTCCACCACCTCAGAAACCCTGCTTCTGGAGGAAGATCCCCTTGTCGACCTTGGAGAAAAAGTCCTGATAGAACTTCGGATCCTTGATCACATAAACCTCGACCGGGTTGCCGGTGTTATCGAGGATCTTCGCCTGGAAGTTCGCCCGTACACGGCTGCGAAGCCCCATCTCAGAAACGTTGATGCTGACTTCGATCTGTTTGAACTTGTTGTATCGAAGATCCTGCTGCTGACGATTGCGATCCTGGGTCCGACCCGAGAGCAGACCGGCAAAAGCCTCTGTCCAGTATGAGTCGCTGGTGTTTGGGCGCGACGAGAGCTGGATCTCCTTGGTGGCCGTCAGCAGGCCAAGGTCGATGACGGCGTTCTTCACAACGAAGCCGTCATCCTGCAGCACATTCAGCATGGCCTTCATGATGAGCTTGACGTCGTTGGTGTCGAACTCCCGCGTTTGGAACTCCCGCGTCTGAAGCTGAGTCTCAGGGGGCGGAATCCGCGGCGGACGGTTGATGATGGTGCACGAGGCCAGCGTCAAGGCAAGACCCAGTGACATCAGCGCAGGACGAAGCAACGATGAACGCATGCTTAAAACTTGCTCTGGTGGTAGTTGAACTTCATCACCTTGCCGTTCTTGTCGAAGGTGATCACGACCGTCAGGGTCCGCTGGGTTGTGGCCATTGCACCGCTCTGATTGGAGACACCTCCAAGGATCAGGAAGATTGCGCTCTGACCTTCAGAGTAGGAGGCTTCCGTGGCAATCTTGTCATACACCCATACTTCACGGCCATCATCTTCCGTGCGCGTGATGTTGGGCGAACCAAGAGCAGAGGCAACATCTGCTACTCCCATTCCCACTTTGATCTCCCGACGCACAACGCCGGCAGTAAGCTCACGCTCGCGCGTTGAGTGCAGATCGTTGCGGTGATCCTGCACGGAGCGGCAGGCCGGTATGGAAGCAAGAACCACAGCCGCAAGGGCCGCAGAGCGAAGAGCAAAAGAGATGGATGACATGGTCGAACTCCTTGTGATGTCCTGGTGAGATCGAAAGATCGCTATAACTGAAAGGTCAGTCCAAGTTGAAACGTGAGCATTGCCGGTCGGGCCACCTCGGCACGGCGCACCTGGTAGTCCAAGGTCGTTTCGTCCAAGAGATCGGCGTATGAGACTTCCACCCGGCTCCCGGTGGTATAACGAAAGCGGATATCGATTAATGTCCGCTGCAGTGAATTCGGTAACGTGATAATGTCTGCTACCTTGATCGCTGCACCCATACCCACACCATAGGTCCACGAAAAATCGCCGTCCCCATCACCCGTCGTGGTTGTGTCGTTATCAAAAATGCGTCGTACCGTCACGTCCGACGAGAAGACCGTGATGCCCCCTAACACCTCGGCGTACGGATATACCCAGTTGTAGATGCTGGGTTGAAAGCGCACCGTAGCCAGGATGGGCATGGAGAAATTCGAAGTGGTGACGCTGTAGCTACGGCGCGAAGACGAGTTAATCGTCCGGTCTCGCGAAGGGTAGAAGGCCATCCCGAAATTCGCGCCGATAAACACCGGCACGGGGTCGAAGTACCGGCCAAACTCCACACCAAAACCATATCCGGCAGCTGGAGCATTTATGGAATCAAGCTCTGTTCGCAGCTCGGACTGTGCGATACTCTGCATGAAACCGGCCGACCATTGAATGGGCAGCGCCTGATCCTTGATGCGCGCAATGATTGCAGGGTCGATATCCTCGACCGGGGCTTCATCAACAAACGCGTTATCCCCTGCGATCTGAGCTGGAAGAAGCCGTACTGCGAGTATGACGAACATCGTCAAAAAGAAGGCACGCATACCGCGAAGTTACCATCACCTAACGTACTCACTGCAAAGAGATGGTAACTCGGATGGAAGGGAAAGTTCGCCCAGTTTCGCCACCGTTGATTTCGGGGGGAAACAACGATATGTCGACTATACCGCGCCGAACCTTCGTTCAGACCGCGATCATGGCCTCGGGTGCGATCATCGCAGGGGGCTTTCCTTTGGATGCATTCGCCGCCGGATCCGGCGAGGTCGTCTACCGTAAACCACGACTGGATCTTGCCGTGGACAGTCCGGTCTGGGCCTGCTGGATAGGACACTCCACGGTGCTGATAAAGCTGGGGTCGACCTGGGTTCTGACCGACCCGGTCTTTTCCGACGTCGTGGGCTTGAACCTTCTGGGTCTGCGCATCGGGCCACGGCGCCTAACGCCCCCTGCCCTTTCACTGGAGGAGATCCCCCGTCCGGATGTTGTGTTGATCTCCCATGCCCACATGGATCATCTGGACCTTCCTTCGCTGGAGATGCTCACCAGGCGATGGCCGAATCAGATCGATGTGATCACGCCGTCCAACACGGCGGACCTTTTGCGGGAGTTTGCGTGGAAGTCCGTCGGTGAGCTCGACTGGCATGGCCGATCGTGCAACGCCGGCATCGACATCCAGGCCATCGAAGTCGTCCACAACGGCTGGCGCCTGCCGGGCGAGCCCTGCCGTGCGGCCGGCAACATGCGCCGCGGACGAAGCTTCAATGGTTACGTGATCGAGTGGAATGGGGCGCGCGTGGTCTTTGGCGGCGACACGGCCTTCTGCCGGAGATTCTCGCAGATCACCGGCTCGGTGGACCTTGCCATCATGCCGATCGGATCCTACGACGGATATGAGCATCTGCACTGCACGCCTGAGCAGGCGCTGGAAATGGCTGCCATGATGAGGGCCCGATCACTGATGCCGATTCACCACATGACGTTCAAGCAGAGCCCGGAACCGATCAACGAGCCCCTTCAACGGCTCCGTCTGCGCGCATGTGAATACGACATGGTTCTGGCGGCCCGACTTCCCGGCAGTACGTATTCAATGCAGGGGTAGGCAAATGGAGGTTATGCTGAGTGTGCAGGCAAAATCTTCTATGTTGCCGCCCTGCGTATGGAATCACTCTTTACCGACCCTGACCAGCCCGCGGTATCTCCGCATGCGCCGTTGTCCGAGCGCATCCGACCGGCCAACCTGGATGACGTAGCCGGACAGGAGCACCTGCTGAGTAGCGGCGCTCCCTTACGAAGCTTCGTCGAACGGGGCGAACTCCCGTCGATGATCCTGTGGGGCCCGCCGGGAACGGGCAAGACGACGCTTGCGAACATTTTGGCCGCATCTGTTGACGCCCATATCGAGCGGCTATCGGCGGTTGAATCGGGCATCAAGGATCTGCGTGATGCCATGCGCCGAGCCGAGATACAGAAGACCAAGAAGCGTCGCACGGTACTCTTTATCGATGAGATCCACCGCTTCAACAAGTCTCAGCAGGATGCCTTGCTGCATGCTGTAGAGAGCGGCCTTGTCACACTGATCGGTGCCACGACCGAGAACCCCTCCTTCGAGGTCAACTCCGCACTCCTGTCGCGATGTCACGTGTACGTCCTCAAAGCCCTTCCCGATGATCAGATTGTCACGATCGTCGAACGGGCAGTTGCCGATTTTCGATCAAGGGGCGTTGAGGTTGTGGTGGACGACATGCCGGCGCTTATTCGGCTCTCGGGTGGTGATGCTCGCAAGGTGCTCAATGCTCTCGAAGCCGTGGCGATGATGCACCCATCCGTGGAAAGCCCCCTCCATGTGACGGCGCAGGTGCTTTCGCAGGCACTGCAGAGAAGAGTGCTTCGCTATGACAAGCATGGCGACAATCACTACGACACCGTATCGGCCTTCATTAAATCCATGCGGGGTAGCGATCCAGATGCCGCGCTGCTGTATCTGGCTATCATGATCGATGCCGGCGAAGACCCGACGTTCATCGCCAGGCGGATGATCATCTTTGCCAGTGAGGATATAGGCAATGCCGACCCGGCGGCGCTTGGTATTGCCGTGAATGTCTTTCAGGCCATAGAGCGGATCGGTATGCCGGAAGGACGGATCGTCCTCTCACAAGGCGTCACCTACCTGGCTACGGCACCAAAGTCGAACGCCAGCTACATCGCCGTCGACGCGGCTCTTGCCCGACTTCATGAAGGGGCACCCGTGAGCATTCCGGCGCATCTACGCAATGCCCCGACAGCACTTATGAAGCAGCAGGGACACGGCAAGGGTTATGACTATCCTCATGCTCATCCCGAGCATTTCGTCGACGCCGACTATATGCCCGACGGCATACAGGGAACGGTCTTTTACAGACCTACATCGCAGGGGGCTGAGCAGGACATACGTGATCGTCATTACCGGCGCTGGCCGGACAGAGAAGGTCGCTAACCGGTCTTACTTCTTCGGCTGTGCGGCCCTGGCCTCGGCGGCCTTCTTTGCAGCTGCCTTTTTTGCGCGCCGTTCATTGTAGTTGATGCTTTCCAGCAGACGCACCTGTGGCCGGATCAGACCCCGGGCGCGCAGAACGCTATCTGCCGTCATGTACCGCTTGATGTTGCGCAGCGAACCGCGGCTCTCCTTAGGAACCTGGGAGATCGGGATCAGGGCCTCTTCAACCGACATCGGATCTGTGGGCAGCTCGATGCCGACGGTGTCATTTGACGTGAGCTCAAGCCACGGCCCGCCCCTTCGCCGCGCAAAGTTGAACACATCAAGGATGATGACCGGAGTTCCGGACATTGGAATGTAGGTGTGACGGATGGTGTCCTTGCGGGCCACGCGTACCCACCGGTAGAGCCACTCAGCATCCTGTATGAACTGTCGGATACACGAGTGCGACACCGGACGTCCAGGCATGTCGAACTGGTGAAAAGCACTACCTGCCTGAAGGTGGAAGTTCACCGTGAACGGTAGCTTCCATTCATCGTTGAGCGACGAGATTCGAAGGCGCTGGCGCCAGTACACGGCGTAGCGCCCGGGAAACGAGGGCTTCCGCTCTTCACCGGTGTTGCAAGCAGCAAAGCGCACAAGTTCACCGTACTCATAACAGGCGTATGCCTGCCAGACGTTACTCACGAGGATGACCTTCGGGATCGTATCGCCACCGGCCCAATACTGTGGAAAGATCGAATAGGCACGAAGGTCCTGCACGATCGTATCGGGCATCACCAGCGTGTCGCCCACGCGGAGGTACTGGATGTCCTTGCGGTTGAGCAGGCGCATGACCTTATACGCATTCGAGACGCTGTCAAGGGGCGAGCATGCCCGCCGGAAACTATCCAGGACGGCACGGCTACTCATCGCAACCCGGTGGTACTCGATGCGCGGAAACCGCGACATCAAACTGTCACGTCGAACCTGACGACGTTCTTCTTCTTCGGCCGACTGCTGCTCGGCTGTCTGGGTTGTCCTCTCATCGACCAAGCCGGAACGGCCCTGCCAGTCGGTGTACATGAACACCATCGACGAAACGAAGACGATCCCGGACAGGCCGAGGAGGACGGATGGAACGAAGCGACGTCGGGACATGGGTGCGAAAGGGTAAGAGCCGGGGACAAATCTCGCTAGATTCGTGCTCAATCATGAAACCCCGCTCGCTTTCACTTAGCATTATCTGTGCCATGCTCATCGGCTGCTCAACAGAGAAGCCGGCAGAAGAGCCCAAGACCATTGCCGAGACCCCGGCGTCAGCAGCTGCGCCGGTCCGACAGTACA
Source organism: Ignavibacteria bacterium (assembly GCA_947459875.1). Taxonomy (GTDB): domain Bacteria; phylum Bacteroidota; class Ignavibacteria; order Kapaibacteriales; family Kapaibacteriaceae; genus UBA10438. The sequence goes on along the minus strand of CANHFG010000014.1, from coordinate 6,890 downwards.
GCTTCAGCGTGGTCGAGACGTACCCGCATGATGTGAATGCCTTTACGCAGGGTCTCGTCGTGAACAACGGTGCATTCCTCGAAAGCACCGGTCAGTATGGCTTCTCAAGTCTGCGTCGGGTGGCTATCCGCACCGGCAAGGTCAGCCGTCTGGAGAAGATCGATGCACGGTACTTTGCCGAAGGCATGACGGTGCTCAAGGGGCGGATCTACGTTCTTACGTACCTCAATCAAAAGGGCTTCATTTACGATGAAGCATCCCTGCAGAAGATCGATGAGTTCTCGTATTTCGGCGAGGGATGGGGCTTGACGACCGACGGAACGCACCTGTATATGAGCAACGGGTCGAACACTATCAGTGTGCACGATCCGGAGGGATATCGAACGTTGAGGACCATCGGTGTGACGATGGACGGCAATCCGGTTGCCAACCTGAATGAACTGGAGTGGATCAAGGGAGAGATCTGGGCCAATGTCTGGCAGACAGAGAAGATCCTTCGCATCGACCCGTCAACGGGGCGCGTCACGGGTGTGGTCGACATGTCGGGACTGCTCCCCGCATCAAAGCGAACCGCAACAACAGACGTCCTCAATGGCATTGCCTGGGACGCGAACAACGACCACCTCTATGTAACGGGCAAGAACTGGCCTTCTGTTTTCCGGATCGAGATCCGCTGAAGTCACGTTTGTGACCTAAATCGTACGACGACCGATAGGTACACCATGGTGGTGTGCAGTTATCACCTTTTATCTATCGGAGGTCTGTATGTGGTATCTATCTGTGTTGCTGTTTTCTCTGCTGGCAACCTCGTCCATCCTTGCCCAGGTGGCGTCGCTCACCAGCATACCGTATGACGGACAGTTGGACGTGTCTCCTTCAGCCAGCATACGAGTGCGTGCCCCTTCACCGATTCACGCGTCGTCACTCGATCGTGCACTGCCCCGTTCATCCAAGGCAGGACGCCACCGGGAACCAACGGTTATGGTGATCCGAAAGGGTGTATCAGAAAAGCTCGATCGACACGAATGGATCAAGCGATGTATCGTCGGCGATGTGCGACAGCTTGATGATTACACGATGGAATGGAAGCCGCGACGGCTGCTTCCGGGAACCACCTACCGATGCATCGTGCAGGGTATCGTAGTGGAATCGGCACAGGGACCGGAGGAGCTGCCACCGCTTGATCTCGAGTTCACAACGGCAGGACACGTGCCGAGACTTGGTGCGAGCACACTGGACACGCATCAGGTAGTGTCCTGTTCCAGTATTGTCTGGCTGCCGTTCACCGCACCGGTCGATGACGACGTGTCGATGTACGATCTCATCGAGGTGGAACAGCAGCGATCAGATGGCACCTGGGGACCGGCACCACGGCATCAGATTCAGCGTGTTACCCGTTCACTTGCTGCTATCGGATGCACAAGCGGCTGGAGTCCCGGACTGACCCTTCGTGTGAATGCGCGTCTATCTCGTATCACCGGCGAAGTAGCAGATGATCGACGCCTGGAAGCCATGGTGCGTGGTGCTGCACGGCTGAGTGTGCGGAGTATCTCGACCGATGGACGTGCCGTACCGGAGACGCTTGATTCGGCGGCGCAGAGGTTGTGCGGTGTCATAACTCCAACGACCGGCCTTGCTCTTGTCATGCCGGAGTACTCAGACGATCGATGGCGCTTTCTGCGCTGGGAGTGCTCGAAGATTCCGCAAGTGCATGGCTCGATCACGCCGGCTGTGCAATCGCCGGTCGACTGCGCAGCGCTTCAGCCCGAGATCGAGGCGCGTGCCGTGTATGAGTTCGTAGACACGATAGCGGTGACGATCTCGGCTGACACGCTCGGCGTGGTTGTCGTCAGCGATCAGGATGGACGGGAGATAGCTGTGGTGGAAGATACCGCGACGCTGATGGTGGACACAACGATCACGCGTCTGTTCCTGTCGGCTCGCCCCCTGACAGGAGGAACGTTCGCAGCGTGGACGAGCAACATCTCGGGATGTCAGGCAAGCACCGCACCATCGCTAACGGTTCCCGTAACCGCACTGGTACATTCGGCCGTCAATCCGAGCACTTCAGTGCAGGGTTCGCCGGTCGGTGGCTACACCGGCAATCAGCCCCATGTGTACATCAACCCACGGTTCATCAAGCTGACGCCGGTAGCCGGTGACCGTTATCGACTCGTGGCTCGGATTGCAAACTCGCAGCCGGAAGAGGGCTATTCGATTGCTGACCACGTCTTGTTCACAACGCCTAGCGAGTTCGAGGAAACGCACCGGACAACGCGTACGGTTTGTGTTCTGGCAGAAGACTGTTGGGAGATCATTGGCTATCATGATGCTGCTACTGGTCCGCCGGTCTGGTTTGACAAGGGGCGTAAAGATCTCTGTGTTGATGCTGAGTTGCTGGATCCGGAAAACACACTCGTGTTCTTTGGTCGACGCGTGCCGATCGACGTTCGGATAGAGCGCGTACTTCTTTCAAAGGACAGTGATGATGACGTCATCACCGGCCGCGCGCCGCACAGCGAGACGCGGATCGATGTTGACAAGCTTGTTACGATCAATGGTGTGGAGAGGTGGATCCCTCTGTCAACATCGATCTGCATGATGAATGGCATTTCGACGCAGCGTGCGGGATTGCGATGTGGTGACAAGATCCGACTTATCGTGCGTGCCGCTACGCAGCGTGGTGAGCAGTGGCGATGGTGGACGGCGCGTGATAGGTATGCGCTGCCGCGTGGCACCGATCCGGTGGATAACGCACCGGTATACACACTGAAGATCGACGAATCAGTCGCACGCTTCGATGCCACGTCGTGCGATGGACAGATGCTTGGTCACCGCGAAGTGGCAATCCGCGCGGCATTCCGAAAACGATTTGTCATCGATGCCGTTTCGTTCCGCGTCCGCACACATCAGGGTGGTGAGCGCTGGAAATACCGTTTCGAAGAGCGGTGGTATGATCCATTGCTCTACTACGATATCGACCGTGACGAGCCTCGTGGTGGACGTCAGATCGAGTATATCGCGCGTCGTGGTACAACGATCAAGCTTCGCTTTTCCAGACCACTCGACGTGCCTTCGGCCTACGCCGGAACGATATCGGCTGAGTGCACGGCCAACATTCTCCATACTGATCCGCAGGCAAGAGATCTGGACTTTACGGCGGTGAGTTCGGAACAGGGAAACACGCTCGTGCAGTCATCATCGGGACAGTATCTCGACATCGTTGAGTTTGCCGTGTACCAGCCCGGCACGAAGCCAATCAAGCAGGCTCTGCATGCAGGGATGATCGACCTTCTGTGCTCGACGGGCCTGCGCTCGATCGACGGTGAGCCCCTCGAAACGATGAAGATCTTTGCGGTCAGGCGCATGGAGCTTCCCGGATTTGGGCTGCGCGTCACGGACGCCAAGTTTGCCTATGATGGAGATACCGACTACTTCTTCTGGGAAGACCATGGCGAGATGTACCATGCGCTGTATGGTATGAACACGTCCTCGTATAGTCCGGTTGTGAATGCTGACGGCTTCGTTCGCTACCCGGATTGCCGTCAGCAGCGCATACCGGATGGAGACTGTACGCGTGAGTGTGGAGACGAAGGAGACAGCTTCAGCTTCGGTGATCGGGAGATCTGGCTACAGACGGCCTGGATGGATTGGGGAGATCTTGCCTTTGCGAGGATCGGATCATGGGACGAGGACTGTCAGGATAACGACCGCTGTCTTGTGAACAATCTCCGTGATGTTCTCGGCGAGTTGCAGAAACGTTCCGATCTGTATAAGGGCGACTCGCTCGGCTCTACAAAGGAAGACGTTATCTACGACATCATTTCTTTGGGGTCCAATCTCATCTCTGCACTTCTGCCGGTCGCCGAACAGGACGATCACCTTGCAGAAGTGACATACCTCGAGTCTGCCACGAGCCTCTGGGGAATGTCAACTCCAACAGCTCCGCGTATTTTCCTCTCCGAGGAAAATGCTGATTATAGCCTGCGTGGACAGTGGTACGTCTCGCGTGCCGTTGTCCGATAGATTCATAACGTCATGTACAATCATCATTGGATATCCACCATGATCAAGATCCTTGTACAGCTGTTTCTGATTATCACGGTATCAGCCATTGCCTGTTCTCAGCCGGTACTTCCGCCAGTTACCTGCTACGAGACATTCATTGAAATTCCCTACCAGTCCTGGAATGGCGTCGTCCCGCAGTGTCTTGATACGCTCAGGATCGGCAAAACATCACCCATGCCACCAACGGGTCTGATGCCTCCCGGGTCGTGTGCGGAGCTCTTCGAAGTGTCGGGAAAGGGGGCGAACCGAATCGTTCGTAAGGTTCCGGCCAAGGTGCTGTGTGAAAACGCCGAGCGCGTTATGGTCATCCCCGAAGAGATACTCACGGCCGAGACCGATCCGGCAAAGATCAAGACCTATGAAGTGCACATGTACTGTGAGTACTGGCGGGGCAAGGAGACCACCGACACGAGCAGCATCCCGTTTATGGTAAGCCGGGGCTTCCGTGCCCACGCCGTGGCCATCGACTACGATACCGGACTCGAGATCACTGATCCGGGGCTTGTGGAGCCGACCGCTGATCATGCCGTCAACACCGGTGACGCCCCCTTCAGACTGAACGCATGGAGCAATCAGAAGTACGAGTTCCTGTTTTGGACGTGCTCGTACACGAGGGTACCGTATGATATCTATGCGCCGTTTCAGGTGATCAGGACCCTGTGCTGGCCGATCAACGTTACGACGGTGTTCAACGCCATGTTTCGGCTGCGGACCTCTGATGTTCAGGAGGTGCCCGGTGGTAGCGTTCGCGTCAGCAGGAGGGGATCAACGATCTGTGTGGAACGCCCCCTGCCCTCGGATGGGGAGATCATGATCGTAACAGCCACAGGACGGGTCGTGCACCGCAGTCTCTGGGGCTCGGCTATCGAGACAATACAACTGGAGAGTCTGGCATCAGGCGTGTATCTGTGCATTGTGCGTGATGGTCATCACATAACCCACACTCCCATTCATCACTATTAGGAAACCACCTCATGAAAACGAACATCATCATCTGTCTTGTCTACGTTCTTGCCGGATTCGTTCTCCTTCGGGCCGAAGTGACCGTGCATTCTGCCGAGTCCTCCATGAGTCTGCTTCCCGGGAGCGTTGTCACCATTCGATGGAGTGACGACCTCGAAGCTGACGTTGTCAACGTTGAGCTTTGGGACGGCGTGCGCGGAACTACGGCCGAGATCGCAAACAATGTGACGCGTCAGCAGCGTGAGCTGACCTGGACGATACCGGTGGGCATCACCGATGGACGTCGGTATCGGTTCGTTGTGCGCGACGCGCGCCGGCCTGAGCGAACGATGGCAAGCATTGGCTTTCATGCCATCATGCGACCCGCCCCGGTGACGACATCGGTGCGTCAACAAGCTCAGGTAGGGGGCGAACTCGACGTCATGCCGCGTCCGGCCTCCGAGCAGATACATCTGACGTGGACGCAGCCGGTGGGGCGCATTGAGATCGTCGACGCCCGCGGCGTGCGCGTGAAACTGGTCTCTCCCGGCGAGGCAACACGAATGTGTACGGTGGACGTGGCCGATCTGGGCGTTGGAGCCTACACGGTGCTGTCGCGCACCCGGCAGGGACAGGTGCTGCAGAGCCCCCTGATCATCAACCGGTGATCAGATATCGCTGAGCAGAGTGTAAGAAACTCCGTGCCGCGGAATGATGATCCGTGTGCCGGGAAGGCGTTCGTGAATTGCCAGAGCGAGTGACTCGCACGCACCCGAGTCACCGTGGGTGATGACGACCGTTGAAGGGCGGATGTCTTGAGCGAGTTCGATAAGATGCTCGCGCGAGGCATGGCTGCTGAATCGGAACCGTTCGACCTCACACACACGTCGAGAGCGTGTGGACCCGAAGTCGAACGGTTTCTTTGTTTCCGAAGTCAGCAGACTATGGCCCGGTGATTCGGGGTCCTGATACCCAATGAAGGCGATTCCGAAGTTTGGCCGAATGAACCATTCTCTGGCAAGGGTATGCGACATCGTTCCAGAATTCATCATGCCTGATGGCGCAAGAACGATCGACGGTTCACGCATAAAGTCGCCCCTTACCAGTTCGTCGCGGTGCAGACGTTCCTGCGGCACGTCGGAGACCTCAAATCCGGGCCGCTTCATAGGATCGCTGTAGCAATACTGATCATAGACCTTGTTGATCCGCACGCCGATACCACCGGAGTAGATCGGCAGATGCGGAATGCTGCCTCGCCGCATGAGAGAGTAGAGGTGGACGATCATTTCCTGCAGTTTTCCCATGGCAAAGCATGGTATGAGCACCGACCCGTTACGTCCGGCTATGTCGTTGATGAAGCCCGCCAAACGCCTGGTCTCATCGGCATAGGCCGGCATATCCTCCGTAGCCGCATTTGTTGCCTCGGTGATCAATACGTCCACGTGTTGCCTCGGAAGACGTGCCTTTGGCACGACAAACTGATCCGACATCATCACGTCTGCCGTGTGGAGGATGGAAAACCCCTTGACGCTCAGTGAAACGCTGGCCGATCCCAGGATGTGTCCGGCCCAGTGAAAGGAAAGATCGATGGGTGAGCGACCCGAGTAACCGCGAAAGCGAAGGGGCTCATCATACGGAACCGCCTCGAAGGCCTGACGCAGCGCCTCGATGGTTTCGCGCTCGTAGAACTCCAGCCACTGCTTCGGAAAAGCGGTCGCGATCTCATTTCTCAGGAGTCGTGCACCATTGTGCAGGACGATGTGACTCAGGTCGCGCGTGGCGTGCGTCATAACGGGACGAAGGTGCGGAAGCCGGCGCATCACATACGGTACGCCTCCGATATGGTCCGTGTGGGCGTGAGTGACCACCAGAACGTCCGT
>CANHFG010000013.1 GCA_947459875.1 Ignavibacteria bacterium | reverse complement strand
GTCTGGGCTCCGTAATAGGCTGTTGACGGGACGCTGATCTCGCCCATCGTGTCGCGTTCAATGCGTGTACTCATGATCGTAAGGTGCTGATTCGTGAATGATGCAATGTCAGGCCCGCGCTGCCGAGCGCGGGCAAAAATACGGCAAGGGGCTTACCAGACGAGACGACCGCTCAGACGCAGAGCTTCGATCGCTGCCGCATATGTCTCGGACTCGGTCTGGGCCAGACGCGTGAGGATCTCGACAAGGGACTGCTGCGACTGGCGCACGTCCATATCGTCGACAAGGCCCTGACGGTATGCCACGAGCGTGATCTCGGCATTTCGCTCGGCCGCCGTGAGTGTGCGGCGCTCGGTCTGCAGCACACGCCTTCCCTGCTCGTAGCGCTCAATGGCCCCGGCAAGCTGCAGGCGCATCTGCGCGCGCAGATCGTCGATTTCGGCGCGTCGGCGCAACGTCTCTACACGTGCCAGCTCGGCAGCCTGCGCATCGGCCGCACCGCGGAAGATGTTGTAGCGCATCTGAAGTCCGGCACTCCAGCCCGTTGTGCGGTTCTCGAGAATGAAGCCTGCTTCGGTGATGTTATTTGTCAGCTGCAGGCCCCCTACCGCGTCGATGCGTGGCCAGAGCGCCGAAGCGACCTCACGCTCGGAAGCCGTTGCGGCCTGCACCTGGCGCTCGGCGGCTAGGATCTCGGGGTTGCGCTCCAGCATGGCCGACTCGAGTTCGGACGCCGGCGGAAGCGTCGGCATGGACAGTGCAGTGTCGACGGCAAACGAGTCGCGCGTCTGGCGCACGATGAGCGTATTGAGTCCGGCCCGCGAGAGCAAGAGCGCGGTTCGGAGCCGCTCGACCTGCACGCGGACGTTGTTACGATCGATTTCGGCCTGCGATACGACCGTAGCCGAGGCCTGACCCTGTGCCTTGCGTGCCGTTGCGATCTCCAGTCGACGCTCTGCCAGCTCCAGAGCTGCACGTGCGCCGGCAAGAGCCCGCTCGGCGGCAACCACACCTGCATAGCGCGTCATCACATCGCCGATCACGCGGGCGTAGGAGCCCCGTGCCCGCTCGCGTTCGGCATCGGCAAGGTTCGACATCTGATCATCAACGGCCATCATGCGAAAGCCATCGAACAGCGTCCACTGCATGGTCGCATTGGCGTTGATGTTGGTAAAGCCCGCACCGGCACGGTCGATATTCACGCCGCTGGCGGTGCGCTGGGATATGTTATTCTCTCCCGTGACACCATTTGCCGCAGCATCGATGCTCGGATAGTATCCCGCCTTGCCGGCACGCTCCATGGCGTTGGCCGATGCCGAATCGAGTCGGGCTATCGTGAGCCGGAAGTTCTTGCGAATGGCCTCATCGAGTGCATCAGCCAGCGACAGACGCTGCGCCATCAGCAAGGGGGCTTGCAGAAGCCCCATGAGCATCAGAACGCCAAGCAGACGTTGCAGCTGATCACGCATGGGACACCGCCTTGGACTTTTTCAGACGCGACATCACGACGTAGAGCGACGGGATCACGTACAGCGTCAAAAGCGTCGAGATCGTCATCCCTCCCACCACAACAACGCCCATGCCGACGCGGCTTTCCGAGGCGGCACCGAGCGACAATGCAATGGGAAGCGCGCCGAGGATGGTGGCCAGCGACGTCATAAGGATCGGACGGAAGCGCAGCGACGCAGCGTCAAGCGCTGCCTGGAGCCGGTCAGCCCCCTGCTCAAATCGCTGATTGGCAAACTCCACGATGAGGATGCCGTTCTTGGTGACCAGACCGATGAGCACGATGCAGCCGATCTGCGAGAAGATGTTCAGCGTGTCACCCGTGACCCACAGTGAGATCACGGCTCCTGAAAGAGCAAGGGGCACGGTGAGCATGATCGTGAGCGGATCGATCCAGCTCTCGAACTGCGCAGCAAGGATCAGATAGACCAGCGCAAGGGCCAGCATGAAGGCAAACAGAAGTGACGATGAGCTTTCAGCAAAGTCGCGCGAGGCGCCGGTAAGGGCCGTTGAGAATCGCTCGTCCAGCGTGGAGGCAGCCACCTCCTGCATGGCCTTGATGCCGTCGGCGATCGTTGCGCCCGGCGCGAGGCCCGCGCTGATCGTGGCACTCACTGAGCGGTTGTAGCGATACAGCTGCGGCGGCACACTGCGCTCACGCACCGTGATGAGGTCCACCAGCGGCACCATAGCCCCGGTAGCGGTACGAAGTTGTACGTTGCCCACGTCGTCGGGGGTTGAGCGCGAAGTGCGCTCGAGCTCACCGATCACCTGATACTGCTTTCCGTCACGCACGATGTAGCCGTAGCGCTGACCCGAGAAGCCGGACTGAATGACCGAGGCAATGTCGGCCAGGTTCACGCCAAGTGCGCGTGCCTTGTCCCGGTCGACCTGGACGTTGACCTCCGGCTTGGTGAACTTCAAGTTCACATCCACCACGCTGAAGGCCGGATTCTGCTGTGCTTTCTCAAGCAGATCGGGCAGCGCCCCGCGCAAGGACTCGATATCCGGAGCCATGATCACCACCTGCACCGGCAGACCGGCGCGCTGTCCGGTGGAGATCGTCTGCTCCTGGATCACCACCGTGCGCACTTCCGTGGCATCGCGCATCATCTTCGTCAGCATGGCCGCAATGGCCATCTGCGAGCGTTTGCGGTCCTCGGGGTCCACAAGAATGAGTCGCGCAAATCCCGCATTACTGCCGCCGGAGAGGAAGAACGGCGACGTTACGGTGATGAGAAGTTTCTTCTCCGGGACCGCACGCTGCACGCGCTGCTGCAACGAATCGATGATCACGTTCATACGATCATACGTCGTTCCCTCGGGCGCGGTCAGATTCATCGTCAGCACACTGCGATCCTCCAGCGGCGCAAGCTCGGTTTTGATCAGACTGCCGATGCCGAAGAGCGCGCCGATGGCTACAAGCATGAGTAATGCAGCGGCCAGGGGGCTTCGCACCATCCGCTCTACGCTACGCGAGTACGACCCGGTGAGCCACACAAAGAACGGCTCCGTGACGCGCACCAGCCAGCTCTGATCGGGTGTATGACGCAGGATGACCGTGCTCATCATGGGCGTGAGCGTGAGTGATACAAGTGCCGAGATCAGTACGGACGAGGCAACGACCAGACCGAACTCCCGAAAGAGGCGTCCGGTGATTCCCTGCAGAAAGATCACCGGCAGAAACACCATTGCCAGCGTGATGGTCGTGGAGATGATCGCAAAGGTGATCTCGCTCGCCCCTTTCTCACCGGCCGAGCGCGGGTCTTCGCCGTTTTCGATGCGCTTGAAGATGTTCTCCATCATCACGATGGCGTCGTCCACCACCAGTCCCGTGGCCAGCACGATTCCCAGCAGCGTCAGCAGGTTGATGGAGAAACCGGCAAGCCAGACAAAGAAGAACGACGCGATCAGCGACACCGGAATGGCTACGACCGGAATGATGGTGGCCCGCCAGGTGCGCAGGAAGAGGAAGATGATCAGCACAACCAGACCGAAGGCGATCACCAGGGTCTCTTGCACTTCCGAGATCGCACCGCGGATGAAGCGTGTATTGTCGAAGGCGATCTTCAGCTCTATGCCGGCGGGCTTGGAGGCCAGCAGCTGATCGTAGCGGCGGTAAAATTCATCGGCGATCTCGATCTGATTGGCTCCCGGCTGCGGCGAAATGGCCAGCGCCACCATCGGCACCCCGTCGCGCTTGAGAACCGTGCGCTCGTTCTCGGCGCCAAGGTATACGCGGGCCACATCGCCGAGGCGCACCACGCCCCCTTGCTCATCGCGCAGGATGAGGTTGAGAAACTCTTCGGCGGTGGAAAGACGTCCGAGCGTGCGCAGCGAAAGCTCCATCGTCGCACCTTCAAGGCGTCCTGATGGAAGCTCGACGTTCTCGCGTGTGAGTACCGTGCGCACGTCCGACGGCGTCAGACCATACGAGGCCAGGCGCTGCGGATCCATAACGATGCGCATGGCGTACTTGCGCTCGCCCCAGATCACGATCGACCCGACGCCGGTGATGGTCTGCAGACGTTCTTTCAGGACGTTGGCGGCATAGGCGCTGAGGTCGTTCAGGGACCGGTCGCGACTCTGCACGGTCATCACGACAACGTTATTGCTGTTCGACTCTGATTTGGCAACCACCGGCGGGTCCACATCGGCCGGGAGCTGGCGTTTGGACCGCTCTACGCGGTCACGGACGTCGTTGGCGGCCTGCTCAAGGTCGCGCTCCAGCTCAAACTCCACCGTGATCGTCGAACGTCCGTCGGCACTGGTCGACGTCAGCGACCGTATCCCGTCGATCCCGTTGATCGACTCTTCAAGGGGCTCGGTGATCTGTGACTCCACCACGTCGGCATTGGCGCCGGCGTAGGTGGTGGTGACGCTGATGTTGGGTGGATCGACGTTCGGGAACTGCCGGATTCCGAGGAAGGATGCACCGACAACACCCATGACCACCAGCAGGATGCTGATGACCACGGCCGTTACCGGACGCTGGATCGAGAAAACACTGATGTTCATCGCAGCGTTGCCTTGACCGGCTTGCCGGGCTTGACGAACAGAATGCCGGATGTAACGATCGTGTCGCCGACGTTCAGTCCTGACAGCACCTGCACCTGCGTCATCGTACGTGCACCCACAGTGACCAGGCACGCCTCTGCACGCCCCCTGCTGACGCGATAGACCGTAGCCCCGTTCATATCCTGAACAACCGACTCTGACGGAACGAGGATCGCATCGCTGACCGTGGCGCGCCGCAGCTGCACGTCGGCAAACATTCCCGACGACACCCCTGCTGTGGCAGCCAGCCGCGCACGTACCCGCTGGGTGCGCGTACGGTCATCCAGGACGGGCTCAACGGCCGAGACCGTGGCTGCGCGCGTGGATGTATCGGCGCCGCGCAGGCGCAGACGCAGCTGGCTGCCCACGCCCACCGTGCCGATGTAGCGCTCAGGCACTGCCACATCGACGTTCAGCGCACCCAGCGACGTCAGTGTAGTGATCGGTGTCGACGGATTAACGATCGCCCCGAGGCTGATCTGGCGCAGCCCGACACGTCCGCTGAAGGGGGCTCGCACCTCCGTCTTGGCGATCTGTGCGTCGAGCTCGGCGATCTCGGCCGCACGCATCGCGGCCTGCGCCTGGGCGGTCTCGAGCTCTTCGAGCGACACTCCGTCGACCGATTTCAGGGCTTTCAGGCGCTCGGCACGCTTGACCTCCAGCTGAAGCTGCTGCTGAAGTTTCGAGCGTCGAGCCACAAGGTCATCGTCGACGAGTTTCACCAGAATCTGCCCGGCGCGCACATCGCCCCCTTCACGGAAGCTGATGGCTTTGACGCGTCCGGAGACCTCCGTGCGCACGTCGATCGCCTCATCGGCCGTGATCTGTCCGGTAAGCTTCACCTCGTCCGTAAAGGCCTGAGGGACAACAACCATTGCCTCTACCACAGGTACCGACATGGCTGCCGGACCGACCCCGGGGGCTGCCGGGCCCTTGGCCTCCGGCCCTGTGCTGGCGGCTCCGGAGAGCCACTTCCAGACCCCAACGGCCACCAGCAGAACCAGACCTGCCAGCAGGGCAATTTTGCGAGTATTCATTCGGCAAACTTCGACAATTTTTCCCATGCTATTTTTGCGCCTTATCCGTCATAGGCGGCGCACTGCGGCGGTGCATTTTTCACCATCCAACCCATATACAACGACCATGAATATACTCCTCCGGCTCTGCGCCCTGCTCATGCTTCCCGTGGCACTGTTTGCCGCCGAGCAAAAACTCACACTGAAGGTCGCCGGGAACTGTGGCTCCTGCAAAAAACGTATTGTCAAAGCTGCGGAATCAATCGACGGCGTCAGCGATGCTGCATGGGACAAGAAGACGAAGGTCTTCACAGCCGTCTACGACGATGCCAAGGTCAAACCAGCAGATGTCAAAAAGGCCATTGCCGCCGCCGGCTACGATACCGAGGACGTCAAAGGCAACGACGAAGCATACAGCAAGCTCCCCGACTGCTGCCGGTATCGGGATAGAGAGCATGAGTGACGAGTGACAAGTAACGAGTGACGAGTGACAAGTGACAAGTGACGAGTGACAAGTGACGAGTGACAAGTGACAAGTGACGAGTGACGAGTGACGAGTGACGAGTGACGAGTGACAAGTGACAAGTGACGAGTGACAAGTGACAAGTGACGAGTGACAAGTGACAAGTGACGAATGACAAGTGACGAGTGACAAGAGACAAGTGGCGAGTGACGAGTGACAAGTGACGAGTGACGAGTGACGAGTGACGAGTGACGAGTGACAAGTGACGAGTGACAAGTGACAAGTGACGAGTGACGAGTGAACCTGAAACCTGAAACCTGAAACCTAAAACCTAAAACCTAACACCTGCTCAATGCACCACGACATCTTCGAGAACAGACACCACGGACTTTCCCAATCTGACATTCAGGCCATGCTGGCAGCGGTTGATGCCTCGAGCATTGACCAGTTGGTGCAGCAGACGGTGCCAGCGCAGATTCGTCTTGAGAAGCCCCTTGACCTGCCATCGCCGCTGACGGAGATAGAGATGCTGGCAGAGCTGAAGACGATCGCTGCGAAGAACACGATTGCTCGCTCGTATATCGGCATGGGGTACTACGACACCGTCACGCCGCCGGTGATCCTGCGTAACCTGATCGAGAATCCGGGATGGTACACCCAGTACACGCCCTACCAGGCGGAGATCGCCCAGGGTCGACTCGAGAGTCTGTTGAACTTCCAGACGCTCGTGACAGATCTTACGAAGATGGACATTGCCGGCGCGTCGTTGCTGGATGAAGCAACGGCAGCTGCCGAGGCAATGCATATGATGTATGCTTCGCGCGCGGCGGCAGTAAAGGCAGCCACGACGATGTTCGTGGATGCGAACGTGTACCCGCAGACGCTTGAGGTTATCCGCACGCGGGCGACGCCTCTGGGCATCGACGTGGTTGTTGGAGACTGGAAAACGGTATCATTTGACGGGTCGATCTTCGGTGCATACGTTCAATACCCTGCCGGCGATGGCTCGGTGCGCGATTACACGGAATTCTGCGAGCGTGCTCATGCAGGGGGCGCTCTGGTAACGGTCGGCACGGACCTCATGGCCCTTACGCACCTGACGCCTCCGGGCGAATGGGGTGCCGATGTAGCCGTTGGTACGGCACAACGTCTTGGCGTGCCGCTCGGTTACGGCGGACCTCATGCCGGCTTCCTCGCGACGCGCGAGGCCTACAAGCGCATTCTCCCCGGACGTATCATCGGCGTGAGCGTGGATGCCCAGGGCAACCTTGCTCTGCGCATGGCCCTGCAGACGCGTGAGCAGCACATCCGACGCGATAAGGCCACATCAAACATCTGCACCGCCCAGGCGCTGCTTGCCAACGTCTCGGCGATGTACGCCGTGTATCACGGACCCGAGGGTCTGCGCGGCATTGCCCATCGCATTCACACGCTCACCTCGGCCCTTGCATCGGGTTTGGCGTCGCTTGGCTACACCATGTGCAACGACACCTGGTTCGACACGCTCTGCGTCAATGCCGATCAGCAAGCGGTGCGTGCGGCCTGCGAGCCCCTTGCCATCAATCTGCGCTATCGAGGCGACGGCGCCTGTGTTGGCGTATCGCTTGATGAGACGACGACCGTTGCCGACGTGCAGGATATTCTCAACGCTTTTGCTTCGGTGAAGGGGGCTTCTGCGCCATCTGCGGTAGAGCTCATTCACACGGCCACGAGCGGACTGCCTGCTTCGCTTGCCCGCACGTCGAGCTACCTGACGCATCCGGTGTTCAACAGCTACCACACAGAGCACGAGATGCTTCGCTACATGAAGCGTCTGGAGAACAAGGACCTGTCGCTGACGCATTCGATGATCTCGCTCGGTTCGTGCACGATGAAGCTCAACGCCACAGCAGAGATGATCCCGATCACATGGCCGGAGTTCAACCGTATTCACCCGTTTGCACCAACATCGCAGACGCAGGGCTACCAGCGCATCTTCTCCGAACTCAGCACGTGGCTGAACGAGATCACCGGCTTTGATGCCTGTTCGCTGCAGCCCAATGCCGGTGCGCAGGGCGAGTATGCCGGACTCCTTGCCATCCGCGGCTTCCATCATGCACGGGGCGAGCAGCACCGCAATGTAGTGCTCATCCCATCCTCTGCCCACGGCACGAACCCCGCCTCGGCCGTCATGGCCGGCATGAAGGTCGTCGTCGTTAAGAGCGATGCCCATGGTCACGTTGACGTAGCCGATCTGCGCGCGCAGGCAGAAGCCAACTCGGCAAACCTTGCCGCCCTGATGGTCACCTACCCATCAACCCACGGCGTGTTCGAAGAAGCCATCAAGGACATCTGCGCCATTGTGCACGAGCATGGTGGACGCGTCTACATGGATGGTGCGAACATGAATGCCCAGGTGGGCCTGACCTCACCGCGTGCCATCGGCGCTGACGTCTGTCACCTGAATCTGCACAAGACGTTCTGCATCCCCCACGGAGGGGGCGGTCCGGGAATGGGTCCGATCTGCTGCACGGCGGAGCTCGCCCCCTACCTGCCGTCTCATCCTGTCATCAACCCGATCGACGTCAACCATGTTGGCCCTGTTTCCGCAGCTCCATGGGGCTCGGCATCCATCCTGCTCATCTCCTGGGCATACATCCGCATGATGGGCGGCACGGGGCTCACCAATGCCACCAAGCGCGCGATCCTGAATGCGAACTACATCAAGAGTCGCATCGAAAAGCATTATCCGATCCTCTATTCCGGCACCAACGGACGCTGCGCTCACGAGATGATCGTGGACCTGCGTGAGTTCAAGCAGCGTGGCGGCATCGAGGCCGAAGATGTTGCTAAGCGCATGATGGATTACGGCTACCATGCACCGACGCTCAGCTTCCCGGTTCCGGGCACCATCATGATCGAGCCGACCGAAAGCGAAAGCAAGGCCGAGCTGGACAGGTTCATCGAGATGCTGCTCTCGATCCGTACCGAAATCGAGAATGTCTGCACCGGCGCCATCGATGCCAAGGACAATCCGCTGAAGAACGCCCCGCACACGATGTTCGTCGTCACCGCCGATACGTGGGAACACACCTACTCCCGTCAGGTCGCTGCCTTCCCGCTCCCATGGGTGCGCGACCGCAAGTTCTGGCCATCGATTGGCCGCGTGGACAACGCCCACGGAGACCGCGTGCTCATCTGCACGTGCCCGTCGGTAGAAGAATACGTTTGAGAATTACGGGATTACGGAATTACGGAAGGACGGAATTACGGAAGGACGGAATTACGGAATTACGGAATTACGGAATTACGGAATTACGGAATTACGGAATTACGGAATTACGGAAGGACGGAATTACGGAATTACGGAATTACGGAAGGACGGAAGGACGGAAGGACGGAAGGACGGAAGGACGGAAGGACGGAAGGACGGAAGGACGGAAGGACGTGTAGTCTCGCCCGCTTCGTCTCGCCCGAGCAGTCCCGCCCGCTTAGTACCTGATGACAGATGATTGATGACGGATAATCGATGACGATTACATGTCACCGCAACCCAACAACTCTTTCATTTGGAAACAGTATGGACATCTGGGACGAAAAGACTGCTGATGCACTCTGTGCGAGGATCGACTTGCTCACACCCGACGCACAGCCCTTGTGGGGGAAAATGAATGTCGCCCAGATGCTGGGACACTGTTGTATACCCTACGTACAGGCATTGGGATCGGGCACTGCTCGGGCACCCATTTACTTACGTGTCATCATGTTGCTATTCTACAAGCGCAGGATGACAAATGATGTGCCCTACAAACAGGGCCTTCTGACCGTGCGCGCCATGATCATGCCCCCTGATAGCATGTTTGAGCCCAACAGGGAACGCCTCAAAGAACTCATTCATCAGTTTTCAGCAAAGGGGCGTCTCTTCTTCGAAGGCCGACGTCACTACGGGCTTGGACCACTAACCAGCGACGAATGGAACAACATGATGTACAAGCATGTCGACCATCACCTGCGTCAGTTCAGGGTGTAATGCGCCTGCGGCAACGCCCACGGAGACCGCGACGTGCACGTTGGTTGAAGAATATGTTTGAATTCGGGTACTGGGTACTGGGTACTGGGTACTGGGGACGTTATCGTCATTCCCGCGAAAGCAACAATGACGCAATCAGACAGAGATTCCGCCCCATCCGAAGGGAGGGTCGCAGCATGCTGCGACCCTACGATCGGATGAGACGTGGATTCCTACCTTCGCAGGGATGACGGTCAGTCCCCAGTACCCAGTACCCAGTACCCAGTCCCCAGTACCCAGTACCCAGTACCCAGTCCCCAGTACCCAGTGCCCATGCTCTCCCTCCCGATCACCTCTGTTCTGCCCGACATCTGCGGTGTGCTATCGCGGAACGTGCCGTGTATTCTTGAGGCGCCCCCTGGGGCGGGCAAGACGACGATGGTGCCGCTGGCGCTAGTAAATGAGCCGTGGCTTGCAGGGAAGAAGATCGTGATGCTCGAGCCGCGCCGTCTGGCGGCCAAGGCCGCGGCACGGAGGATGGCGACGCTGCTGGGAGAACAGGTCGGACAGACCGTCGGATACCGCATGCGAATGGAGTCGGCGGTAAGTGAGGCAACACGCATTGAAGTGGTGACCGAGGGTGTGCTCACGCGGCAGCTTGCGCGCGACCCGGAGCTGAGCGGTGTGGGGCTAGTGATCTTCGATGAGTTTCACGAGAGGTCGCTGAATGCCGATACGGGGCTTGCATTGACGCTTACGTCGCGCGCACTGCTCCGAAACGAACTGCGTGTTTTGGTAATGTCGGCCACGATCGGGTCGCTAAACTTTTCTACGATCATGCCCGATGCTGAGCGCGTTGCCAGTCAGGGCAGTACGTTTCCGGTGGAGACAACCTACCTGCGTAGCGTGTCCGACAAGCCCCTTCCCGAGCTCATGGCGGCGGCTGTACGTGATGCGATCCGCGACGACCTGGGCGACATTCTCTGCTTCCTGCCGGGTCAGGCCGAGATCCGCCGCACGCAGGAGGCGCTGCTTGCCAGGTCCGATGCGCTTGATGGCGCTGAAGTGATGATCCTGCATGGTGAGCTTGCGGCCGATGCGCAGGACGCGGTGCTGCGTCCGGCGTCGCGTGTGCGCCGCGTTATCCTTTCGACGGCCATCGCCGAAACGTCGCTCACGATCGACGGCGTGCGGACGGTCGTCGACGGTGGACGTTCCAGGGAGCCCCGTTTCGACCCACGATCGGGTATGACGCATCTGACGACGGTGAGCGTTTCAAAGGATGCTGCCGAGCAACGAAGGGGGCGGGCCGGACGTACCGCACCCGGACGCTGCATCCGGCTATGGACCGAAAAAGAACATGCTCAGCTGCCGGAGCGTCGTACCAGCGAGATCCTCGTGGCCGACTGCTCAAGTCTCATCCTTGAGGTGGCCAGCTTTGGCGTGGACGTCGCAGATCTGCCGTGGCTGGAGCAGCCCCCCGCCGGCAATGTTGCTCAGGGACGTGAACTTCTGCGTCAGCTCGGAGCACTTGATGCAACGAACAGCATCACCCGCCACGGACGCGAGCTGCTGCGCTATGGTACACATCCGCGCATCGCTCACATGCTTGTGCGCTCGAGAGAGTTTGGCATCGACTGGAATCGCGCATCGGGTATTGCGGCCATCATTGGCGAGCGAGACCTGCTCAAAGGCGAGCGCATGAGTGATGTGCGCCGGCGTCTTGATGCCTTGCAGGGGGCGAGTGATCCGCATGCCGACCGAGCGGCCATCATGCATGCGCGCAAACGTCAGCAGGCGCTGCGCAAGCCCCATGACGCATCCAGCGTAGGACACACCATCTCCGATGAAGATGTCGAGGGAGTTCTCATCGCCCTTGCCTACCCCGAGCGCCTTGCACGGAGCAAGGGTGATGGACGCTACCTGCTGCGCAACGGACGCACGGTGTCGATCATGCAGGCCGACCCACTGGCCCGCTCCGAGTGGCTTGCCGTGGCCGACCTGGACGGATCTGCCTCCGAGCCACGCATCGCCATCGCCGCGCCGGTCAGCCTGGCAAGTGTGCGCATTGTCTTTGCCAGTGATCTTACGTCGCTTGTGGAGACCGGCTGGAACGACCGGGACGGACGCATCGTAGCGCGTACGGCAACCATGCTCGGATCCATTGTCATTGACACAAAGGCCAATGCCAATGCAGATCCGCGGGAACTGGCTGCCGCCTTTGCCCGGGAGCTTGCCCGGCGCGGTATTGAGAATCTGCCCTGGAGTGAGGGGGCTGAGCGCCTGCGCAATCGGGTGACCTTCACACGTCAGCATACGGGCGCCGAGCTCCCCGATCTTTCCGACGAATTACTCTCAAATACCGTTGAGGAGTGGCTTGCGCCCCACCTCGTGGGACTGCGCTCACTGGCCGACCTGCAGAAGCTGGACCTGATGCGTCCCTTGAGGGAGATGCTCTCACGGGAGCAGAAGACCCTTGTCGATCGGTGCGCACCCGAGCTGTACAAGCCACCCAAAGGACGCGAAGTTGTCATCGATTACTCCAATCCCGATCAGCCCCTTGCCGCCGTACGCCTGCAGTTCATGCTCGGCGTGAAGCGAACGCCGACGGTAGCCAATGGGAATGTTCCGCTCACCATCGAGCTGCTCTCCCCGGCCGAAAGGCCCATTCAGAAGACCCGCGATCTTGCCGGATTCTGGAGCGGATCATACCAAGCGGTACGAAAAGAGATGAAAGGTCGCTATCCAAAGCACGATTGGCCCGAAAATCCTTAATCTGCAAGTCCGTAGATTGTCCGCCCTGCCAATGGCTACTGAGGACCTTAGGATATGATGATTAGCGCCGCACGTACACCTCGTCGAACATCACGGAATGGCCAGACTGGCTTGTGGGTCTGCGTCGTGACGATAATGCTGCTGGCCAGCTCATTCTGTGCCGTTGCGCAGAACCGGCCGTGGAGCTATCGGAATTCACGACTTCCCGGCAGCACGCCGAAGGTCACTGCCGCTGCCGGTGCGCTGATGATCTTCGACAAGACTGCGTGGAGATCGATCGATCACGGGGCGACGCTTGACTCCATCCGCGACCTTGAGGGCGAGCCGTGCGACTTCTTCGATTTTTCGCAGGGCATCAGCTTTGCCATCACCTACGAGTCCTCGGAACGCAAGGCCAAGGTATTCTTCTCACAAGGGGGCAGTTCTTGGTCGAAGGTCGACTCAATCCTTGACGTGGCCCGGCCAACCTCAGGCGTGGCCTCGGGATTCGACTGGTACATGGCAAGTGAGAACGGATCGGTTATCCATCGTATCGGTGAGACGACCACGATCATCAAAGGACCATCCAGCGAACCGATCCGCCAGCTTGTCCTGACCTCCACTGCCATGGTGGCGAATGTTGCCGGCCGAGCTATGGCCTTCTCAACGGACAAGGGGGCTTCATGGTCCACACTCCCAGCTGAAGGTCTCGGACAACTGCATGTGATGAATGACCAGGTTTATGCCTCCACCGGCAGGGGCATCGCCAGCCTCAATGTTTCTGACGGCAAGCTCGAGCAGGTCGGCAACTGGGATGTGGCATCTGGTCAGCCCCCTGCCACGCTCGATGTCGACTCGCACGTGGGCCAGCTCTATGCCGTCACGGCTGACTCATCGTATCGCATGTTCCGTCTTGATCGAGCAGACAACACGTGGGTACGGTGGGGTCTGCCACTGCCCTGTCAGCAGGCATCGGCCAGCCACTCCATCATGGCCATTGAGTCGGGATGGGCTGTTGCGGCGCTGAACATCACTCAGGGCAGGAAGGATACGTCCGGTATCTATGCGTTCGACCTGAACGATCTGACCGCAGTGGATGAATCTTCATCGGGTGACGACCAGCACGGTGGACTGTTCATCTCCGGAGACGGCGCACGCATCGACCTCGGACGTGACATCATCGGCGCGGAGCTCTTCGATGCGCACGGACGTCGGCTTATGAGCATCAACGACGCTCAGGCTCGCCCCCTTGAACTTGATATGTCCGGATTCCAATCCGGACTCTATGTCCTGATCGGTCATCGCGCCGATGCTACCGTAAAGCGGCGACTGATCCTTCGCTGATGGTCAACGCTTGAGATCCTGATGGCAAAGACAACCTCAAAGGCAAACACGCTGCAGAAGAGTTTGATGACGCGCAAGCGCCTCATCACGATAGTCCTCCTCTCGGCAGGCGTTCTGGCGTTTGCGCTGTTTTCCAACTACGGCCTGATGACACGGCTAACGCTCATGTCCGAGACCCAGGAACTGGAAGGTCACCTTGGTCTTCTGCGATCCACATCCGACAGCCTGCGGCGGCAGATCCGCATTTTAGAGACCGACAGTACGGAGATCGAACGTCTTGCCCGCGAGCGCTACGGTTACATCCGGCCCAACGAAGAAGTGTTCATCATCAATCGCGATTCGGCAACGCCATGACGCGCAGCGCCCGTCTGCTCGCGATGCTCGGACTGTCGGGCATTTGCACTTTTTTCATCATCTCCTGTACCACCATGAAGACAACAACTGTTCGCCCCTTTAGCGCAGCGCAGGCCGCCCCTCCTATCGGACCGTACTCACACGGCGTTGAGTGCCAGGGCCGGATGCTTTTTCTCAGCGGGCAGATTCCGCTTCGCGCCGATGGCAGCATGGTCTCCGGCACGATCACCGAAGAGACGCATCAGGTCTTTGAGAACATTCGCACCATCCTTGCCTCTCAGGGGGCTGATGTTTCGTCGATCGTCAAGACGACGGTGTTCCTGAAGAACATGGGTGACTTTGCCGAGATGAACGCTGTGTATGCCGAACAGATGGGTCAGCACCGCCCGGCACGTTCTGCGGTGGAAGTGGCGCGTCTTCCCAAGGACGCCCGTGTGGAGATCGAGGTCATCGCATGCGTTCCCTGACGCACGGCGCAGTTATCCTTCTCGTCATGGCTGCGGCGACCGCGTCGGTGGCCGGCATGACCCTTGATTCGTTGAAAAGCGACGAAGCGAATGATCCGCGTGCGACGAAATCCACCTCGACGGCCATCATGTACTCGCTGATCTTTCCGGGGGCGGGTCAGGTCTACACCGAGAACTACTGGAAGGTACCACTGTTTGCCGGCACTGCGGCTGTTTCGGCCGTGATGTTCTTTCGCAACAACGCCGAGTTCTCAACTGCATCGGATGCTTACGATACGGCGCTGAAAGACGGTTCAAGCGCCGCCACGGTGAACCTGTTACTGAGGCGGCGTGAGGTGTTTCGTGATAACCGCGATCTGTCGGCCGTGGTGTTTCTGATCACCTATGCACTGGCAGCGGTGGACGCCTACGTCGGCGCGGAACTTTACTCCTTCGATACTGGCGAAAAACTCAGCCTGAATCTGGGCCCGACGCGCTCGCAGCAGATCGCCCTCGGGCTTACAATGACATGGTAAAACAGCGCCCCCTATCTTTGCCCATGCTTCACCTGATCGCCGTCGGGCTTCTGATCGGAACGTCCGTTCTGCATGCGCAGTATCAGCGCATCGAGACCCTCGCCGTGCGTCTTGGTGGTGGCTTTGCCAGCACCACACACTCTGCAACCCTGAGCAATGCCGGCGGCATCGTCGACTGTGGACTGCTCACCTCTGGCAGCGGGATGGGGCCGGGCGGCTACCTTGCCATGGAGATTCCCATGACCTCATGGGGCGCATTCGGTCTTGAAGTGGGCCTGAGCAATCGCAGCGGTGACTTCTCGCGCACAAACACCTATCCTCTACGTGACAGTGCCACGGGCGCTGAGGTGACGATGACCACAGATTATCAGCTAAGCACGACGCTGTCAAATCTTGACATTTCGGCCCAGCTGCAACTGCCGCTTATTGGAACACTCACTAAGCGCACTCTTGGACTCAGCATTGGTCCGCGCCTTGCCCTGCCGATGACCGCCTCGTATGTTCAGCGCGAATCGGTTGTGAGTCCCGAAACGGCCGTCTTCATCGAAAACGGCATTCCGGTTCAGGAACGCGTTATCCGGCAGGGGGCTTTGCAGACTCGTTCATCACTGCTGGTGATGTTCTCGTCGGCCCTTGAGTCCTTTGTCCCATTGTCTGAGCGCCTCAGCCTTGTGCCCCGCGTCAGCCTCGACTACGCACTGAATGACGTGCTTACCGATGCGCCCTGGAAGCCCCTTACCATACGGCTTGATGTGGCACTGCGACTCTCGCTGACACGTGCGCCGCAGTTCGCTCCGCCCCCACCTCCGGCGATCGTCGTCGAACAGCCCATGCCTCAGCCGACGTTTGCTCCGCCGCGTCTCGAGCTTCAACCGCGATCGTTCACCGGCGAGATCGTCACAGGCAATCAACTGCGTGCACTCACGCCGATCGTCAATGCCGTTTTCTTTGACAGTTCGCGCGCTGACGTACCGGCGTCGTACCGGCAGACAGCCAACCTCGGCACGATGAGCGGCGACGCCGTTGCGGCTCACGACTGGATCCTGCCACGCATTGCGGCGATCGTCGCGGCGAACCCGTCGGCACGTATCGTTCTCGAAGGGGCTACCAGCGGTCCGTCCACGGAACCGGAAGGGTCTGCGCTGGCCCGTCGCCGCGCCGAGGCTGTGCGCAGCGCGCTCGTCGCTCTGGGTGTGCCGTCATCGTCGATCGGGATCAATCCGTTGGTCACGCCGCGAATTGCCTCGAATGCGGACCTGCCGGGTGGACGTGCAGAGAACCGCCGGGTGGACATTATCGTGCAGAATGCGCCCCTGCAGAGGTTTGTCTTGACAGAAGAGTTTGCCGAGCTGCGCGGCATTGCCTCGGTCAGCTCGCGCTTTCAGGGTGGTCCGCTCGAGTCTCAGCCGGCAGAACAGACCATCACGATCAATGGACGCGACACGGTCATTGCCTCACTTGATGCGACCGTCACAACGCCGATCACGGTGCGACTCGATAACTCCGGTCAGCCCCCTGCCAGCATGGAAACGTCTTCTTCGGCCGGTGGCCAGTATGCAGAGATGAAGCTCACGGTCCCGACGGAGAAGCTCACACGTCGGCGCATCGCCCTGAGCACCGATGGCTTTGAGGCCGTGCTTCGGTTTGACTATAACAGTGCAGAGCTTCTGGATGACGTCAAGACACTCCTGCGCCAGCTAACTGAACAGCTTCCGGAAGGTGCGACCATCGTGATCGAAGGCAGCGCAGATATTCTCGGCTCCCAGGAGCGCAACCGGCAGCTCTCGAACAGCCGAGCGGCAAATACGGAGTCCTACATCCGCTCGGTGTCGACCAAGAAGTTCACGTTTGCGACCACCTCTCTGGCGTCGCCATTTAGCGATGACACTCCGCAGGGACGCTTCCTGAATCGGAGCATCCGCATTCGCGTGAAGTGATCAGCCCTCTTTCGGAGGCTCGAGAAGTCCCATCTGACGTTTGAGCTCGAGCAGATCCTGATCAACCTTGCCGGAAGAGGAAAGCTTGCGGAATTCTTCGTCGAGCTGCGTGTTCTCGCCGGCAAGCTGCTCGAATGCGGAAGCCTCGGCTTCGAGCTTTTCGATCTTAGCCTCGTACTTGTCAAACTTGCCGAAGGCATCCTGTCCGATGCCGGCTGCCGACTTTGCGATCTGTGCCTGAGCCTTGGCGGCTTGGGAGCGGGCTATGAGCGTGCTCTGACGCGAACGTGCTTCATCGAGCTTCCGCTTGATGCCGTCGAGCTGCTCTCGGATCTTCGCCGTGGTCACCCGGGCCTGCTCGTGCGTCGGCATCAGCTCGGCCACGTTCTTGTCGGCAATAGCCTTCTTTTCCAGCGCTGCACGAGCCAGGTCTTCCCGTCCGGCATTCAGTGCCTGCATGGCCTTCTCCTGCCAGCTCGCGCTTTCAGCCTTCTGCGCAGTTATCCGCTTTTCGAGGCTGCGCTCATTGGCGATCGCATTGGCAACGGCGAGCGTCGTCTTGTTGACCGATTCCTCCATGTCCAGCACGGCCTGCTTGAGCATCTTCTCCGGATCCTCGGCACGGTCCAGAGCGTCATTAGCACCTGCGCGGAACAGGTCGGCGATACGAGAAAAGATTCCCATGAGAAGTCCTAGCGTGAGTCAGCTGTTATACGCGGCGTTCGGACGGTCGACGCCGCGTTTTGTTTCGCGAAATTACGGCAGTCAGGGGGCTGACCCGATGGTATTTTTGCATCATGCTCCCGTCAGAATCGATTGAACGCGTCGTCGAACTCTTCGCCTCCCTGCCCACCATCGGTAAGAAGACGGCTCGCCGGCTGGCCTTTCATCTTCTTCGTCAGTCTGCGAATGACGTCGACAGTTTTGCTGCGGCCCTTGTGGAGATGCGCTTGCGCGTGCGCGAGTGTGCGCAGTGCCACACGTTCACCGACACGGAGCTGTGCGGCATCTGCGCCTCGGAAAAGCGCTCGCCGTCGGTCATCTGCGTTGTCGAGCAACCCTCGGACGTAATGGCCATCGAGCGCACGGGCGACTTTCGTGGGCGCTATCATGTGCTGCACGGTACGCTCAGTCCGCTCGACGGAATTGGTCCGGAAGACCTGCGCCTGAAGGAGCTCATTGCCCGCCTCGGCGCTGAGGTCGACGAGCTCATTCTCGCCCTCAACCCGACGGTCGAAGGTGAGGTCACAACACAGTATATCGCCAAGCTGGCCTCGCCCCTTTCCATTCGCGTCACGCGCATTGCCCGTGGCGTTCCCATGGGATCGGACCTTGAGTTTGCCGATGACGCCACGCTTGCCCGCGCATTTGAGGGGCGTACGCCGGTATGATCCCTGCAGCCGAAAAATCAACCTCCCCTTGGTATGCCACGTGGTTTGAATCGCCATGGTACATGGAACTATACCGTCACCGCGGTGACAAGGAAGCACGTCTGGTGGTGCAGCTGATCGATCACACCCTGCACATTCCGCACGGCTCGCAGATTCTTGACCTGTGCTGCGGCTTCGGACGTCATACGGTTGCCCTTGCCGAGCGGGGCTATCTCACTACAGGACTGGATTACTCGACCTATCTGATCGACCATGCGCGCAGGTACAATGCGCATGAAAACGCTCGTTACGTCGTAGGTGACATCCGAGGCCCGTACCCTTCGACGTCCTATGCTCTGATCGCCAACCTGTTTACAAGTTTCGGATACTTCGACAGGCATGAAGAGCATCTGGCCGCACTCAGGGCCGTGCATGACCACTTGGCGCATGATGGACGTTTTGTGATGGACTTCTTTAACGCCGACAGGCTGCGTCGAACGCTCGTTCCCGAGTCGATGACCATGATCGGTCAGACCAGCGTCATCCAGGAGCGATGGATAGAAGAACCCTATGTGCGCAAGAGGATCACCATCAACGATCCATGCTCGGCCGAGCACACATTCGAGGAGCGCGTCTGGCTTTACTCTCCGGAGGATCTGCGCGTCATGATGCACGAAAGTGGACTGCGCGTTGTGCGGGCCTTCGGTTCGTATCACGGTGAGCCTTTCGAGCCGGAGAACTCCGAACGTGTCATTCTCATCGCCGAAAAGGTCTCGTCGTAATGCGGACGGCACTGCTGCTCTTGCTGCTGACAGCCTTGTTAGGGGGCTGCGCAACACGCACACCGGAAGAACCCTCGGGCGATCGCGGCACGTATGAGCCTCCGACAAGCCCCCAGATCGTTGTCGACAATCTTCGCAATGCCGTCATTGAAAAGAACACGCAGAACTTTACGCTCTGCCTTGCCGATCCTTCGCGCAGCAGCACTACCTATGCCTTCGAGCCCTCGGCCGAGGTCGGTGCCCGTTACCAGGCTGTGTTCGCATCATGGAGCGTCGACCGCGAGCGGCAGAGTTTTCTGAGCATGATCAGCAGGTTGCCAGTCGATCAGCGTCCAACGCTGGTGTTTGCAAATACACAGGTGGCCTTCTCATCGCCCGACTCGCTTGTGTGGGTAAGCGATTACGAGCTGACGGTGCGCCTGAACATAACTGCTCTGCCATCTCTGCTTACCGGTACAATGGCGCTCACCGTGACGCCGGAAAAGAGCGGACTCTGGAGCATCTCTCGCTGGCGCGATGCGAAACGACCAGGTGACACCGTCGAGTCGACCTGGTCGCTTCTGAAAGGTCAGCTCTCTAACTGACCCCACGGCTATGAAGATGTGCCCCTTTCGATGCGCTATCTACCATGCGTGTCCTGACGCGAGATGTCTTCGGTAAGAGTCACATGAATTGCATTCCTGGTGAGTATCTTCGCACCATTGCACGTCAATGAGTTCATTCGGAGTACGACCATGTCACACGACGCAACACACGGACACGATCACGATCACGTCCACGAGCCCGATCACGTTAACGACACGCTGCCAACGCGACTCATGGGCATAGCCGTGGGCGTGCTTGTGGTGCTCGTTTCCGTCTCTCTGCAGCGCGCCATGGGATGGCACGATGTGGTGGGCGGGATCATCACGGGCTTCCTCGGCATGTTCTTTGGCGCTCTCGGCACAAGCGTGCGCCGTCCGTCCGGCGCTGCCATTCTCGGCTGGGCCGGCGGCATTGCCTTCTTCACGAGCATCCTGATGTTCCTCGGACTGCGACTGTTCTAAGTCGACGTACTGGCCATACGTATGATGCGGCACCTCTCATCTTCGTCACGAGCTCTCGTCGTGGCAGCGATGATGACCGTGCTTATTGTTATCGGCACATCCTGCGTTAACCCCTTCGCCCCCTCTCTCGATGAGTCAGGGGGCGATAACGTTCTCGGGGACCAGCGCACAATAGAAGGGCTATTCCAGAACTTTCGATACGCCTACCTGTTCCGCGATACACTTACGTACGGACGGCTTCTGGCACGCAACTTCACCTTCGTCTACCGCAACTACGACCAGGGCGTCGATGTCACTTGGGGTCGGGACGAAGACATGCTCGCCACCAACGGTCTCTTCATGGCCGCCCAGCAGCTCGACCTGGTCTGGAACGACGTCATCCTTGCCGACGGAGACAGTC
Organism: Ignavibacteria bacterium; assembly: GCA_947459875.1. Taxonomy (GTDB): domain Bacteria; phylum Bacteroidota; class Ignavibacteria; order Kapaibacteriales; family Kapaibacteriaceae; genus UBA10438. Next base: position 19,730 of record CANHFG010000013.1, on the reverse strand, counting down.
TTACGAAGAACATCTCCCGCGGCTTTAACCTCACCATCACGTTCAACCCCGCCGATGTCCTCCGCGCTCAGGGTCGCGTGAACCTCCTCGTCGAACGCCCCACCATCTCCGACCCCTGGAAGATCGTGCGCTGGAGAGATGAATCGAATTATTTCTAGGTTTTAGGTTTCGGGTTTCAGGTTTCAGGTTTCAGGTTTCGGGTTTCGGGTTTCAGGTTTCGTGAGGCATGACGGGCGAGCATGTAACTCACTTGGCCTAATGACTATTATTTGGACCGCCTCATCATTGCTACCAGCACATCAGAAGGCGCGCACAATGATGGGCCGCTTGATCTGAAACCTGAAACCCGAAACCCGAAACCTGAAACCCGAAACCTGCGTAGCTTTGTAGCTATCCAAAATCCAAGAAACCGCTTCATGGCCCTTCAGCAGCGCTCAGATTTCCGCAACATCGCCATCATTGCCCACGTTGACCATGGCAAAACCACCCTGGTAGACCACATGCTGCGGCAAAGCGGGATGTTCCGGGAGAACCAGGTCGTTGCAGACCGGGTCATGGACTCAAACGACCTTGAGCGCGAGCGCGGCATCACGATCATGGCCAAGAACGCCGCCGTGCGGTGGAAGGACGTCAAGATCAACATCGTCGACACGCCGGGCCACTCCGATTTCGGTGGCGAGGTAGAACGCGTTCTGTCGATGGTTGACGGTGTTCTGCTTCTTGTGGATGCAGCCGAAGGCCCCCTGCCGCAGACGCGGTTCGTACTGCGGAAGGCCCTGGACATGGGCATCAAGCCGATCGTGGTGATCAATAAGATCGACCGCGGTGATGCGCGCCCTCAGGAGGTGCTGGATGAGGTGATGGAGCTCTTCATTAACCTCGGTGCCTCGTACGAGCAGCTCGATTTCCCGATCGTGTATGCGATCGGAAAGCAGGGGATTGCCAAGAACTCGCTGACGGAGGAGGCTGATTCGCTCGAAGCGCTCTTTGATGCTGTCATCAAGCATATCCCGCCGCCGACGGTTGACGTTGAAACGCCCTTTGCAATGGTCATCTCGGCCCTTGACTGGTCCGACTACGTTGGTCGAATCGCCATCGGGCGGATCATCGAAGGGTCCCTGAGCGTTGGCGACAACGTCAACCTCATCAAGCCTGATGGAGCGCGTGAGTCATCACGCATCACAAAGATGTATGTGCATGAGGGTATCGCTCGCAACGAAACGACAACTGCTTCGGCCGGAGAGATCATTGCTCTGTCGGGCTTTGAGAATGTTTATATCGGCGAGACGATCGCGCACAGCTCCCGTACCGAGCCGCTGTCGTACGTGAATATCGAAGAGCCGACCATTGCCATGTATTTCATGGTCAACACCTCGCCCCTTGCCGGACGTGAAGGAAAGTTCGTCACGACGCCAAAGATCCGCGAACGTCTCTACCGAGAGCTGCGCAACAACGTATCACTGCGTGTGGAAGACACGGACTCGCCGGATGTGTTCAAGGTGTCGGGTCGGGGCGAACTCCAGCTGGCGATCCTTATTGAGACCATGCGCCGCGAGGGCTATGAGTTTGCCGCATCACGTCCGGAAGTGCTCTTCCGCCGCGATGCCGAGGGCAAAATGCTCGAGCCGATCGAGCACGTAACCGTTGATGTTCCGCAGGATCACGTCGGCACGGTGATCGAAAGTCTGGGGCGACGCAAGGGCGAAATGACGGCCATGACACCGAGCAACGACAGCGTGCGATGTGAGTTTCTGGTTCCTGCCAGGGGGCTCATCGGCTTTCGAACGGAGTTTCTGACGTCAACCCGCGGCCAGGGCATCATTCACCATACGTTTGATTCCTATCAGTCTTACAAGGGGGCAATTGCCGGACGTCTTCGTGGCGCCCTCGTGTCGATGGAGACCGGCCAGTCCACGGCCTATGCCCTGGAAATGGTGCAGGAGCGCGGCGTGCTCTTTATCGAACCCGGACAGCCCGTCTATGAAGGGATGATCATCGGTGAGAACGCCCGCGAGGAAGATCTCAGCGTCAACGCCTGCCGCATGAAGCATCTGACCAACATGCGTTCGAGCGGCTCCGATGGTCTTGTCCGCCTGGAAGCCCCGCGTCAGCTTTCCCTGGAGCAGTGCATCGAGTTCCTCGAGGATGACGAGCTTCTGGAGTGCACACCGGTCTCGGTGCGACTGAGAAAGAAGATTCTCGACACAACAATGCGTCAACGAGCCAAGAAACGCGAAGCAGCATCGTTAGAGTAAGTGCTTATGCACGTCATCGTTCCCACGATCATCGTTTTTGTCTGTGCCGGCCCCCTGCTTGGACTTCAGGCCGCGGTGCAGGATGATGACGTTCTGATGAGACTGTCGCTGAAACCGAACTCTACCTACCGCTACAGCGTCAGCTCCATCCTTGAACAGGATGTTGATGTCGGTGGCGGCACGTCGACGAACTCCGTGAAGAGCGACCTTGATCTGTCCATCGCCGTGACGGACGTTACCCTGGGACGCAGCACGTTGCGATTCACCTCGGAAAATGGTGGACTACGTACGTCCACGCGGCAGGACGAGCGAATGCCGATCATGGATTCGGCTCTTCGCAGCAACGCCGGCAAGGGGCTCACCGTTACCGTCACCTGCGATCCAACGGGTAGGGTACTGAACTTCTCCGATAGAAACGACGGTGCCGACCTTGCCATTCTCAGCGGCATGCGCGTGTTCGACCGCATTGTGATGCAGTTTCCGAAGGAGCGCGTGCGGCCCGGTGACCGATGGATCTCGGAGATGATCGATACGATGCCGGCTCCGCAGGGCGAAGGATCGATCGTTACGACAATAGAACTCGAAGAACGCTTCATGTCGATCGTCGACTCGCTTGGTTACTCATGCTGGGTTGTCGAAGGGACGTCATCTTCGATGCGCATTCGCGGCGGCCTTGCTGTGTCGGGAATGAACATCGACGTCTCCGGCGATGGAACCATGAAGACCCGAGCGTTGATCGATTCGCGGACCGGCCTTCCGGTTCGCAGCGAGGTGGAACTCCACAACTCGATGATCCTCAGAGCAGCCGGAGGCCCCGATGAACTGGCGGTGCCGAGCAACGCCCGGATGCGAGTTGTCATCATGCAACGACCACGGCGATGATGACCATGCAACGATTCGTTCTTGTGCTGATCCTGCTGGCGGGCTCGCTCATCGGCCTCAAGGGGCAAATGCAGATTCGCCCGGGTGGTAAGCCGATCATCCTGGGCAAGGACACGATCTGCTACCGATATCGGTTTGCCGCGGCAGATACGCTCCTGTATCGGATCGAATCGCGCGACAGTATTATCGTGCCCGGCTTCGATCCGATGGAGAAGTGGCGCATTGAGGGTCTGCGCATAGTCTGTGACTCGGTCAGCGGAGACATCTATCATCTTACGCTTCGTATCGAAGCATTCCGTGAACGTCAATGGCGTGGCACCGACTCGTCAGAGCGGACATCGCACCCATGGATGCGCAGGGTCATGCGGCTGAGTATCGATAGTCTCGGCAGACGCCTTTCGGCCCGCATCGATGACGCGTCGCGGGCCATGGCCAGTCCGGGCGGCCTCTACCAGGCGCTTCGGTTGCCGATCATCGACACGTCGTGTGGACGCCAGCAGCAGAGCTGGATATCGAATGATACGATCGTGGTTCCGGAGAACGGCATTCCGGCTCCGGAGATCCGACAGCATGCATTGTGGCGCGTGGGCGATCTGCTTGATACGCTTGGACGCAAGGCCTCATGGATCCAGTATACACTTACCGGATTTGGTGGTGTGGACGTGCCAGATACCACCCTGAACGTTACCAGCGTTGGCTCGATCGCTGAGTATGGTCGACTTGTTATGGACAGGGGGCTGGAGATTCCCCTTTCGAGTTCGGTCATCCAGCAGGTTCGTTTCCGGCTCCAATCGGGTCAGTCCCGCAACACCGAAGGCCGACATCACGTCACGTCGACGATGAGTCTGCTGGAGCTCCGCTCGCCGGAACCCGCACGGCGCTGGCGCCTTGCCGCGAGTACCGAGCCGGTAAGCACGCCCCCTCTCAAGAAGAAAAAGAGCGCACGACCAAGGAATCGCTGACCGCACGGTGAAACCCTAATCTCTTTCCCGTGTCAAAACCGTCGTGTTCGCCATTGATCACCCTGGTCTGCCCATGAAATACTATCGTCTGTTTTGTCGAACTGCCGCCGTGCTTGTCATTCTGGCGTCTTTGCATGCCGCACTCGTGGCACAGGGAATGAGCACGGGGCGACGTCTGACGCTGCAGGAGTGCATCGAGATCGGCCTGGAACGCAGTATCGACGTCCGGCGTGCCCAGGCCTCTGCCAGTCAGGCAGCATCGCGCCTCACGGCTGCCTTCGGGGCATACCTGCCTGCGGTTGACGTGAACGCGAACTACAACCGCCAGCTAACGAACCTGCGTCCGCAGTTCTCGATCGTCAACGGTGTTCCTGTGACCGGACAGCCCCTTCCCAACACCTACGGACTGAATGGCTCGATGAACATGACGCTGTTCAACGGCTTCCAGCGCGAGGCGGACTTCGATGCAGCAAAGCTGACGATGAATGCTACGGCCAGCGACATTACCTTCAGTAAGGCAGCGACGCGTTTTTCCATCACCCGGCAGTACATCGAACTGCTGCGCCGCAAGCAGATCCTGAATGCACGTCGCGAAAGCCGTGCCATGGCCGCCGCCACCCTCGAACGAGTGCGGGCACTTTTTGACGTCGGTGTGGGGCGCTCGCAGGATGTGACCTCGCAGGAAACCGAACTCAGCAACATTGACGTGGCTCTGGTACAGGCCGAGAACGACGTCATCGCAGGACGCGCACAGCTGCTGAATGTGATGAATATCGACGCTATGCAGGAGATCGATATCGAGGAATCATCGGTTCCATCCGATGTTTCAGAGTCGGACATTGCCGGGTACCGCCGTAGGCTTGGCTCCGAGTCGGACCTTGCCGAGGCTACCATGTCACGTCGTGCCGATCTTCAGTCGGCCATTGAGCGTACCCGTGCCGCAGCCGAGGGGATCATCGGAGCGCGCTCGGGGTACTACCCGACGATCTCGGCATCCGGCGGATATACCTGGAGAAACTTCGTGATCGCTGACTTCGACCGCCAGGGTCAGGTCTTTGCCGGACTCTTCATTCAGGTACCGCTCTTCGACAGGTTTGTGACGCAGGCACGAGTGGCGGATGCCGAGCTGGCCCGAGCGCAGAACGAGCTAGAGACCGAGCGCGTACGAAACCAGATCCGCACGGATATGCGCAATGCATTTGCGCAGCTGGAGCTTGCCGAACGAGGCGTCGACATTTCGTCGAGGGCCGTGAAGTTTGCCACCAACAATGCCAACGCCGCTCGCGACCGATTTAACGCGGGCGCGGCAACACTCATCGAAATGCAAAACGCCAACAACCAGCTTATCACGGCACAGATCAACCGCGTTACGTCCGTGTACGCCTATCATTCCGCCGTTGCAGCCGTCGAGTTTGCAACCGGCACGTCAGGAGGAAAGTGACCATGGCCAAGAAATCCCGCAGACGTCTGCTCATCGTCATCATCATCATTCTGCTGGCCTTCATCGGTGCGATGGTCTGGACGATCTCCAACCGCACGGAGGATCCAACGCTCGTCAGCGTCGAACCGGTGGCCACGCGCTCGATCACGCAAAGCGTCAGCGCCATCGGCAAACTGCAGCCCGAGGTCATGGTGAAGATGTCCTCTGAGGCCAGTGGCGAGATCGTCTATCTCGGCGTACGTGATGGCGACACCGTCAGGAACGGCCAGGTCCTTGTGCGCATCCGACCGGACATGATGCAGTCCATGCTCGTGCAGACGCGTGCCGCAGCCGAAGCATCCCGCATGGCCATTACCATGGCAAAGGCCGAGTATGACCGTTCGGAGGCCGATCTTAAGCGCATCACCGAACTTTACAAGAAACAATTCTCGTCACGCGAAGACTTTGACCGAGCCAGTGCCGCATTTCAGACCGCTGCAGGACGTCTGGCGCAGACGCAGGCCGATTACGAGCGCGCCAAGGGGGCTCTGCGGGAAACACAGGTCAACGTCGAACGCACCACGATCACGGCTCCGATGTCTGGCATTGTTACGTATCTGGGCGTCGAACTCGGCGAAAAGGTCGTCGGCACGGCCCAGATGCAGGGTACAGAGATCCTGCGCATCGCCGATCTGTCAACGATGAATGCCTGGGTCCAGGTCGACGAGAACGACGTGGCACAGATCAAGATCGGCGATACGGCACGGATCAAGGTCGACGCGCTTCCAAACATCGAGCTTCGCGGCCTTGTCTATGAGATCTCTCACTCGCCGCTTGTATCGGGTCAAGGCACGCAGGAAGAAGTCGTCAACTTCCAGGTACGAATCCGCATCATCGACCCGGAGCATCGGATGCGTCCGGGCATGTCCTGTTCGGTGGACATTGAGACCGATACGAAAACGAATGTGATGGCCGTGCCGATCCAATCGGTGACGATGCAGCAGGATGCCATGACGGCCGCGCCTGCCGAGGAGGACTATCGCAAGACCGAGCGTAAGCCGGTTGCTGCAAAGTCCAAGCGTCCACAGAGCATCGTCTGGGTGGTGAATGGCGGCACGGTAGCGGCCCGCACCGTTACGACGGGCATCAGCGATGAAGGGTACATTGAGGTCATCGACGGACTGAAGGTTGGCGACCGCGTCGTAAGCAGCCCTTACGAGGCAATCAGCAAGATCCTCACGCCGGGCGCCAAGGTCACGGTCGAAGATCCTGCAGCACGACGTGAGCGCTACCGCTCGATGAGGCAGGATCAATGAGTCACCCCATTATCGAGATATCCAACCTCGTAAAGTGCTATGAGATGGGTGGCGAGGAAGTGTACGCACTTCGCGATGTGTCGGTCACGATCGGGTCGAATGAGTACGTAGCGATCATGGGGCCGAGCGGTTCGGGTAAGTCGACGCTGATGAATATGCTGGGATGTCTTGATACGCCAACCTCCGGCACCTACTACTTCAACGGCGAAGACGTGCGTGAGATGACCGATGACGATCTGGCTGAGATCCGCAATCGCGAGATCGGTTTTGTGTTTCAGACCTTTAATCTCCTGCCTCGTGCAACAGCTCTGCAGAACGTGGAGTTACCGCTTGTCTACAGTGGTGTGAGCAAAACTGAACGTCATGATCGCGCAACACGCGCACTCGAACAGGTGAATCTGACCGATCGTATGACGCATAAGCCCAACGAACTCTCGGGCGGACAGCGTCAGCGCGTAGCGATTGCGCGCGCGATCGTCACAGCCCCCTCCATTATCCTTGCCGATGAGCCAACCGGTAATCTGGATACGAAGACCGGACACGACATCATGGCGCTGTTCCGGCATCTCTGGGAAGCAGGAAACACGGTGATCCTCGTTACGCACGAAGAGGATGTCGCGCGTCACGCCAGGCGCATCATCCGGCTGCGCGACGGACGTATTGAATCCGACACGGTGAACCCTGATGCGTAGGTCTACGGAGATCGCCGAATCGATCCGCATCGCCATTGAGTCGCTGCGCATGAACCTTCTGCGCTCCATCCTGACGACATCCGGAGTGGTCGTCGGTGTCGTGCTTGTTGTTGTGATGGGCTGGACCATTGGTGGACTGGACGCTGTGTGGGAGCAGGCGATCTCGATCATGGGTAAGGACATGCTCTACATAGACAAGTGGAGCTGGAGCGGCGGCGGCAACTGGCGGCTGATGGAAGCCCGCAAGGATATTACCCTGCAGCAGGCGCAGCTACTGGCTTCACGCATGGAGTCTGCCGAATGCGTCATGCCCGTGGTGCGTCTCTGGAGTGGTTCCGTGGTACGTAACAACACAAGTCTGCGCTGCGGCATCCTGGGTACCACCAACGAGTACGGTCAGACCTCTTCGGCCGAGCTCAGCAGTGGACGCTTCTTCACATCGATCGAAGATTACCATGGCGCCAAGGTTGTCGTGCTGGGAGAGGGCGTCGCAAAGGGGCTTTTCCCCGGTGAAGATCCTATCGGACAGACCATCAAGATCATCTCTGAACCCTATCGCATCATTGGCGTGATCGCCAAGCGCGGGTTTCTGTTCATGGACTTTGTCGATAATCAGGTGGTCATCCCGCTGGAGTCGTTTCGCTCCACGGTGGGACTTTTCGAACGCAGCGTTTCGGTGGGAATCAAGTCCGGGAGCGAGCGCATGCTCGACATTGTCCGCACGGAGGCCATTGGACACATGCGCGCCATCCGTAGCGTGCCTCCCGGGGCGGTCGATGATTTTTCGATCAATGAAACTCAGGCCTTTGACGAGCAGGTAAAGAACATCCGTATCGGCATCTGGATCGTTGGAATGGGTCTTACGATCCTGGCCTTTATCGTGGGCTCGATCGGCATCATGAACATCATGTATGTGTCGGTTACCGAACGCACGAAGGAGATCGGCGTGCGCAAGGCCATCGGCGCTCGTCGCAACTCTATCCTGTTGCAGTTCCTCATCGAGTCGTCGCTGCTGTGTGTCATCGGCGCACTGATCGCCTTTCCGTTTGCCCAGCTGATCGTCGGCTCAGCACGCTACATTGCCGTGGACCTGCTTGAGCAGGACTGGGCGTCGGTGGTCAGCCCCCTGATCCCGCTTGATCTGCTGATGATCGCCGTCGGCGTGTCGATCGTTGTTGGTCTGCTGGCCGGCCTGCTTCCGGCGATCAAGGCCTCGCGACTCGACCCTGTCGAAGCCTTGAGGTACGAGCAATGAACGCCCTTGAATCGGTCTCCATTGCCGTTGATGCCGTCCGCTCTCAGAAGTTGCGATCAGGGCTGACGCTGCTGAGTATCGCCATCGGGGTGTTTGCCATCATTGCGGCAACCTCGATCATGCAAACGCTCGAGCGCGCCGTGACGAGTCAGCTGGCCGACCTCGGAGAGAACTCCCTGCTTATTCAGCGGACGCCTTCGATAAACTTCGGTACGAACTGGGCGAAGATGCGTCGACGCAAGAACATCACGTACATGCAGGCCAAGGAGTTTCGGGAGCGGATGGCCACAACGCATATGATCACCATCAGCAACGAGAATCCCGGCTTCACAGTCAAGGCTGGCGAGCAATCGACCAATCCCGACGTGACGCTCATTGGCATCGACGACATGTATTTCACAGTCAACGCTGTCTCGGTATCCTCCGGACGTCCCATCACGGAGTCAGAGGTCGCCACCTCCCGTCCCGTGGCCATCATCGGAGAAGACGTTGTTGGTTCGCTCTTTCCAAGGGGCAACCCCGTCGGCAAGCTGATCACGCTCAAGAACCAGACCTTTCAGGTCATCGGTGTCCTGACACGTAAAGGGGGCGTCATGGGACAGAGTCAGGACAACCGTGTGCTGATCCCGATCAGCGTCTTTAACAAGTATTACACGTGGGAGTGGGACGCCAGCGTCGACATCTCGGTGAAGGCCATCAACAAGCCCATGCTGGCCGAGACCATGGATGAGGCCACCGGCATCATGCGCGCCCTGCGAGGTGTAAAGCCGTGGGAGCAGAACAACTTTGAGATCGATGCCAACGATGCTCTCACGGGACAGTTTTCAGGGTTCTCCACCGCGCTGCTCGTCGTGGCCTGGATCAGTGGCCTTGGAGCATTGATCGCGGCCGGCATCGGCATCATGAACATGATGCTTGTTAGCGTGAAGGAACGCACGCGTGAGATCGGCGTGCGCAAGGCACTCGGAGCGCGTAGGCGCTGGATCATTCGCCAATTCCTGATTGAGAGCATTACACTCTGTCAATTCGGTGGCATCATCGGCGTGCTTGGCGGCCTGGCCGCATCATGGGGCGTAACCGAGCTTCTGCGTGCCAGCAGCCCGGCTATAGCGTACGTGTTCCCGACCACGACGGTGATCTTCAGCGTCATTATCTGCACCGTAATCGGTCTGGCCTTCGGGACCTATCCGGCGTGGCGTGCAGCAAATCTCGACCCTATCGAGGCGCTGCGGTACGAGTAAGAGGCGGCACTCGTAACTTGCCGCATGGTTGGTACACTCCTTGCACCCGAGATAGAACAGCTTGTGGCCGCGCGCGATTTTGCGACCATTCGCGAGGTGTGCATCGAGTGGGATGCGGTTGAACTTGCTGACCTTGTCGCGGGGCTACGCGAGGAAAGTCGCGTGGTGGTGTTCCGCCTGCTGCCCAAGCACGTAGCGGCCGAGACCTTCTCCTATTGCGATTTCGATACGCAGCAGGAACTGCTGCATGATATGGCCCGCGAAGAAGTCGGCGCGCTGCTCAATGAAATGTCGCCCGACGACCGAACACAGCTCTTCGAAGACCTGCCGGGCAACGTCGTGTCGGAGCTCATCAACTCGCTGAGCGTTGAGGAGCGTGCCGTTGCACTGGCGCTGCTGAACTGGCCCGAGGACTCTGTCGGACGTCTGATGACGCCGGATTACGTGATCGTAAAAAAGCACTGGTCCGTGCAGCAGGCACTTGATCACATCCGCAACTACGGCAAGGATTCCGAGACGCTCAACTACGTCTATGTGACCGAGCACGGAACACTGCTCGACGACATTCACATCCGTGAAGTGCTGCTGGCTCCGGCCGATAGGAAGATCGCCGAGATCATGGACCATCGGTTTGAGTCGCTCCTGGCAACGGACGATCAGGAGTCGGCCGTGACGGAGTTCAAGCGTACGGACCGCTTTGCGCTGCCCGTAGTGGACATCGACAACAAGCTGCTCGGCATTGTGACGCTTGACGACGTTCTGGATATTGCCGAAGAGCAGGCCACGGAAGAGATGCAGAAGTTCGGTGCCGTGCAGGCGCTTGATGACACCTACATCGACGTGCCTCTGGGCGAACTCATCCGCAAGCGCGCCACGTGGCTTGTCGTGCTCTTTGTAGGGGGCTTCCTTACCGCCACGGCGATGTCGGCCTTTGAGTCGACCATCGACAGTGCCGTGATCCTCGCGCTGTTTCTGCCTCTTATCATCTCCTCCGGCGGCAACTCCGGTTCTCAGGCCGCTACGCTTATTGTGCGTGCTCTGGCGCTCGGCGAGGTGACACTCTCTGACTGGTGGCAGATCATGCGTCGTGAGCTTGCGGCAGGGTTCGTTCTGGGTGTGATCCTAGGCGTACTTGGCTTTGCCCGGATCATGATCGGTCAGTCTATGGATGGCACGTACAACCCGTCCACCACGCCCCTTATCGCTACGGTGATCGCCATCTCCCTCGTGGGCATCGTCATGGCCGGTACGCTGGCCGGCTCGATGCTTCCACTGCTGATGAAACGTCTTGGTTTTGACCCTGCAGCATCGAGCGCGCCGTTCGTTGCCACGTTCAGTGACGTGACGGGGATCATCATTTACTTTACGATTGCCACGCTGCTCTTGCGTGGCGTGCTGCTGTAGCCAGAAACGCGCCATGGACGGCCGACAGGCTGGCGGCGATGATCGTTTCTACCGTGCTGAAGGGTCCAACGCCCGGCAGACCTCCGATGGCTGCCAGGGCAAAACCGGCTGTAGCGGCGAAGGCCAGTGAAACGATCGCTGGGATCACGATCAGCGGCGTCCACCCGGGTCGGATGGCGGCCAGCAAGCCGGGCACGAACAGAGCCGGCCCCATGGTCAGCCAGATCGCGATCAGCTGCAGGTTATCTCCCGCGCTGGCATGATGCGAGCCCCAGATGATGGGCACCCATTGCAGCAGACTCCACACGCCCCCTGAGGCGAAGGTCAGCGTCACACCCCACTGGGCAAGACGTCCCGCAGGACTCTCCGTACGCGCATAGGCGGCCCATCCGAAGAGGACCATCACAAGACCAAGGGCAAGGGGCTGAGCATGTGCCAGCGGCGTGCCGAGAACAGCCAAAGAAAGCGCGATGGTAACGACGCCGGTGGCCATGGACACGGGGCCGACGCGACGGGTAACCTCGCGTGCTCGATCAAGATTTGGTCTGTCTGTACGCATGGTCGAACCTATGCAGAGTTATCGACTCAGGATGCCAACGATCCAGGCCGAAACATAGGCCAAAACGAACGTGATGACAAAGGCCAGAGCGGGCCATTTCCATGAACCGGTCTCGCGCTTCATGATTGCCATGGTACTGATGCACTGCAGTGCAAACACATAGAAGGCCAGAAGGGAGAGACCAACCGATAGCGAATATCGCGAGCTCAGCACGTCGCGCAGCTGCACATCATTTTCCTGAACATCGGCGGCGTAGATCTGCCCCATGGCGGCAACAAAGGTCTCTCGTGCAGCGTACGAACTGATGATACCAAGAGTGACGCGCCAGTCAAAGCCAAGGGGCTCAAACACCGGCTGGATAGCTCGGCCAAGGTCGGCCGCATACGACTGCTCGATCTGGATGCGGGATGCTTCCACGGGCGATGCCGCACCCGACACATCGGCGCGCGGCAGTTCGGTAAGGATCCATAGGGCAATGCTGAAGCCAAGGATGACAGTACCGGCAGTCTTCAGAAAATCCTTGCTGCGGTTGACCATCGTCACCCCGAGACTCTTGGCCGACGGCAGACGGTATGGCGGGAACTCGATCAGAAACGGCACTACGCCGCCACGGAACATCGTCCGCTTGAGTAGGAGCGCTATGAGCAGTCCACTGAGCGCACCTGCCGCATAAAGCGCAGCCATCACCACGGCCTGCAGCGAGAAGACTCCCAGTACCGTTGTGGCCGGGATCATGGCGCCGATCAGCAGCAGATACACCGGCAGACGCGCCGAGCACGTCATGAGCGGTGTGGCCATGATGGTTGCCATACGATCGCGATAGGATGGAATGATGCGGGCCGACATGATGCCCGGGATGGCACAGGCAAACGATCCCAGCAGTGGAATGAAGGACCGTCCCTGCAGTCCGAACAGCCCCATGGCACGATCCACCAGAAATGCCGCCCTCGCCAGGTAACCACACTCTTCCAGAAACGTCACCAGTAGGTTCAGAAGCAGGATCTGCGGAAGAAAGACCACCACCGACCCAACACCACCGATAATACCCTTTGTTACGAACGAGGCCAGGAGCGGATTCGTGATCCACTGCTCGGCCACTGCCTGCAGAGCGCCCACTCCCCCGTCGATGAGATCCATCAGTGGCTGGGCCCAGGTAAAGATCGACTGGAAAAAGAGCCCCATGACGATGAGGAACGACAGTGTGCCCCACACCGGATGCAGAAGCACGGCATCAAGGCGGGTGCTGACAACATCGGCAGCGCCCTCGGTAAGAACAGATTCGGACACCGACCGCGACCACGCAAAGCGCGCGCTGATGTCAGCGGCAGGGTCCACAGCGGCCTTGGGAACCTGCCATTCGGCGCACATCAGCCCATCGCGCAGGTCACCAATGCCGATGCCTTTGCGTCCCACAACGCCATGCACAGGCACGCCAAGCGCATGCCCGAGGGCGATATCGTCGAAGACACCACCTCGCCCCTTGACCGAATCGACCATCGTTGCGGCGATGAGCATCGGCAGGCCGAGCTCAGCCAGTTGACTAAAAAGCACCAGACACTTATCGGGCGCCGAGGCATTGATCACCAGCAGAATTGCATCGGGTGCGGGGATCGCCGGATGGCGTCCGGCAAGCACATCGATCGTCATGCGTTCGTCTTCCGATGCCGCAGACATGCCATAGATACCCGGCAGATCGATCAATTCGACCGTTGCAGTGCCGTCAGATATGCGTCCGAGAAGGGGCTCAACCGTCACGCCCGGGAAGTTGCCCACACGCTGGGCCAGCCCGGTGAGCTCATTGAACAACGTCGACTTGCCGACGTTGGGCGTCCCGACAACCGCTACGCGCATCCCCGCCTCAGCCGGCATGTACACCGTGTGGCGTCCGCCCCATCAGCTGCTGATGTGCCGCATCGATCACCTCGACGATGATTGACAGCTCTTTTCCGAGCCGTACGCCCAGCCGCGACTGTCCTGTGGAGATCTCTACGGGTCCATGGAAAGGGGCTTTCCGTTCCACAGAGCAGCACACCCCTTCGACCAGTCCCAGCTCCCTTGCACGCCGCACACACGACTCCTCGCCTGCTACGGCAAGGATCCTGCACCGCGTCCCGACGGGACATGTATCTAGCTGCTTCATGTGCTTATTTGGACTGATTCCAAAGATACGGAAATGGGTGTGAGGTTTGAGGTGTGGGGTGTGGTGCCGTCATCCCTCCTAGCTTCCTACCGTATCTTTTTTCGGCCTCGTGTCTCCTTTCTCCCATGGGCACTAATGTGCCAGTTTTTTCACCAACGAGAAAGGCGCAACAATGATTCGATTCATCTGCGCAAGCATTCTGATAACGGGGCTGGCACTGCAGTCTCCGGCGATGACGACGGGTGGGACGCGTCCTGCCCTTGAGCTAACGGAAGTGTATGACTGGGGCACGGTTCGTGCACCCAAAAGCGGCTATCTCACGGCCGAGATACGATTCAGGAATGGGGCTGAGCAGGGCCCACTGGAGATCTTGGATGTCAAGCCCGGATGCGGCTGCACGACGGCCGAACTCGGACAGAAGGTTCTTGCTCCCGGTGAGGAAACTGTGGTTCGTGTGAAGCTAAACATCAACGCTTCCCAGAATGGACCGTTGCAGCGCAATGTTGCCGTGCGCAGCGTGCATGGTTCGGATACATCCCAGCAGAGCGTTACGCTCAAGGTTGACATTCAGCGCCTGGTGTCGATCGCGCCTGCCGGTTTTGCTGCGATCAACGACGCCAGGGTTGGATCGCCGGCCAAGACCACCATTACGATTGTGAACCCGGGTATGGTGCCGGTAGCCGTTTCGAATGTTCGTGCGGACGATGGCATGACGGTGGATATCCCCGAGGCGATCGTCCTTGCACCGAAGGAGCAGCGCCAGGTAACGCTTGTCTATACTCCAACGAAATCCGGGCGCTTTCAGAGTATGTTGCGATTCACTTCAAGCGATGGTAAGGAATCTGATGATATTGAGATTCCAACCTACGGCACAGCTCTAAACTGACGTATCAATGAAGATCGGTCTCCGCGATGACCCGGCGTTTCTCGAAGCACTGTCGCTGCACCACGACGACCTTGCTCGCTTTGCGCGATCGCTAACGCGATCACGTGACGATGCTCAGGACCTCGTCGCGGAGACCATCTTGAAGACTCTCGAGTCATGGAACTCGGTGCGTGATCCCCAGGCATTCCGTACGTACCTGTTCCGTACCGCACACCGAGTGTATATGCGCCAGCAGCTGCGCCGACGACTCTTCCATCCGTGGCCAAAGGATTTGGACATTGTAGCATCGGATCCACAGCCCGATGTGCATACGGATGCATCTCTGGTGCGGGCTATGCTGCAGCGGCTACCGGCGCAATACCGTGAGTGCCTTGTCATGATTGACGTGCTGGGGTGGACACCTGCCGAGGTTGTTGAGATTCACGGGGGAACCGTTGGCGGCCTGAAAGCCCGTCTACTGCGCGCCAGAGAGGCGCTACGCAAAGAAGCAATGCGAGGTCAACATGAGTAGCGAGCACTTGGATCTACTTCGTTCATTACGCAATGAAAAGGTCGACATTTCGCTGGAACAGTCTCTGCTTCGAGCAGATGCGCTCGAAACGCGCAATAGCAAAGCACGCCGCACGATGCTTGCGCTGGGTCTGTTGTCGGCCATGACCATTGCGATACTGGTCCGCACGTACATGCATACCGAACCGCCGTCGCATGATCACTCGTATGTGCCGTCTACATCTGCGAATGCCCGGCTGGCCGATGCCCACGCGTCTGTAACCGTGGCCAAACTCGCCACGCCGCATCGGACCGTCGCCGCGTCAGCGATCAAACGACGCTTCACTGCCAGCATGCCGTCCTCCTTCATGCCGCTTCCAGTCGTCATTGCTAGTCGGGAGGTGCAGCAGCGACTCGCAATCGACATAAATGCCATTGAAACCATTCTTTCGATCATCGGCTCGGGTGATCGCGTGGTGTCAGCCGATAGTGCCGGTAAAACCGAGACATGCCTATCGATCACGTGTGCTGGCGGGGACCTGCGCAATATTGTCTGCACCGCCCCTTCACCTTCGCCTGTTCGCGTTACAAAGGCTGACGGTGAGCTACTGTACGACGTTGAGCGCGTCGATGGCCGAAGGCCAAGCAACGCTTTGATTGCAATCCGCGTTAGCTCAAGTCGGGGCAACATACTGCTCTGGTACGATGCCGACAGCATCCTCCTCCAGAAGCTTCCTGTTGATGGGTATCCGTCTACCATCCTCCCCGTTCAGTCCTCGTGGCTGCAGCCGGACAGAACGGCTGTCGTCGACCTTTCCAGCGGCAACAGTCCATGGCAGAACGTTTCCATTCACACAGCTGATGGTAAACCTATCGATGCAGCCAGACAATGGGTATCGCATCAGGACGGCACAACCGAACTGCGGATCAGCAATGTACGCACTGCAACGTACGACGTGCGTATCACCCGAAAGGATGGCAGCATGGAGCGCTTCATCTATGTTGTGCGTTGATGTGAGGTGTGAAGTGTGAGGTGTGGCCGGCGGCACAGTTTTAGAGATACCTAAATTTGTGCATGCACATGATCATCATTGGCCTTATGTATGTGGGCTTACTGACGGACCTTCCGATAACGGTTCGAGACGCCGATACGCGCCGTACCATTCGAGGCGCAACCGTGCGAAATGTCACGAGCGGGGCGATCACGGATTTCCGTGGTGTGGCAATCTTGAGAGAATGCACTGATACCGTTGTTGTTAGAACCACAATGGCGGGGTACGATCCTCGGGTGGACACCGTTGTCATCGGGAGCGTTGGTGACACGCTGACGCTGTACCTTGAACCGCGTTCGTTCGATGCGGCGCAGATCACGGTCACGGGAGCGCGAACTGCCCAGCCCCGTGACGAATCACCGATACTGGTGTCGCTGACCGATCGTGACGCACTTCGCGCCGTCCAGGCGCTGTCCATGGCCGAGGGTCTGTCCTTCCAGCCGGGCCTGCGTCTGGAGAACAACTGTCAGAACTGCGGCTTCACGCAGGTGCGCCTCAACGGTCTGCAGGGTCCGTACACACAGATCCTCATCGACTCGCGACCGGTATTCTCGTCGCTTGCCGGCGTATATGGTCTTGAGCACATCCCGATTGAAATGATCGACCGGATCGAGGTGGTGCGTGGCGCGGGCAGTGCACTGTATGGCGCAGGAGCTGTGGCCGGAACCGTCAATGTGATTCCGCGTGATCCGACGACCACGTCGCTATCTGCCTCATCCACCGGCTCGTGGCTGAACGGTCGGACTCCCGACGCGATGACGTCGCTGCGTGGCACCTGGGCATCGGCCGATCTGAGCACCGGCGTCTCCGTCTTTGGCGTTACTCGTAGCCGCTCGGCGTACGATCACAATGGGGACACCTATAGTGAGGTGCCGCTGACCAGGACAACATCCGGCGGAATGCGTGCTGTGCACGAGTTCTCCGAGCGTGATCGGCTGACGCTTGATGCGCACTGGATCCGCGAGTTCCGCAGAGGTGGGAATCTCTTTGACAGACCTCCCTATGAGGCCGACATCGCAGAGCAGATCGATCATGCCATCGCCGGTGGTGCCGTCTCCTATGAACATGCATTCGACGATCGGGCGTCGCGACTTCATCTGTATGTGTCGGCCCGATCGACCCGGCGTGCAAGCTACTACGGTGGCACTGGTGGAGATCCCGCAATGGCATCCGAGGCAGCACGCTTCTTTGGCACCACCGACGATGAGATCGGCGTAGCCGGCGTGCAGGTAACCACCCGGTCATGGTCCCTCGGCACGATTCCCCTTCTCGTTATCGGAGGCATTGAGGTCCAGCATGCGGATGTTGACGACGCCATGCCCGGGTACGCACGGCGCATCGAACAGCGCATCAACGATGTCGGATCCTATGCGCAGGTTCAGATCGCACCCGGCTCGAGCATTTCCGTTGCACTGGGGCTGCGAGCCGATGCTCTTCGCATCGACGGTCGGTACAGGTTCGACAGTCTCAGCAGTGAATCGGTCAACACGTCGTTCTTCGTTCTGAATCCCCGGATCTCCGTCATCGGACGTATCAATGATGACTGGCAGCTACGCACGACCTATGCTTCGGGCTTTCGCGGACCGCAGGCATTTGATGAAGATCTGCATATCTCCACCTTGCAGGGGGCTGCCAGACTTATCCGCCTTGATCCCGGCCTTCGGCCAGAACTATCGCACAGCATCACACTGTCAATGGATGGAACGATGGCCACACCAACGACGGCATTGGGTATCACAGCGGACCTGTTTGCAACGATGCTGACGTCGCCATTCGTCACCGCTCTGACGTCGGACTCACTGCCGGGCAGCAATGCCTCGATCGCTCGCAAGACCAATGGCGACGCATCATACGTGGCGGGCACAAATCTGGAATTGCGCTATGCGTTTGCTCGGACCTTTGAGCTCACAACATCGCTCACCCTGCAATACGCCAGGTACACAACCGCACAGGTTATGGCTGAATCAGACCAGGGGGCTGTGGTAACAACGCAGAGCATTCTTCGCACACCGGACGTGTACGCATCCGCCATTGCCACGTGGACGCCTACAAGTGCCCTAACCTTCGATGCTTCGTGCGTACTGACGGGCCCCATGTGGGTGGTCAACGAGCGTCTGATCGAACGTATACGTACGCCCTGGTTTGCCGACCTTGGAATACAGGGAACCTATGCTACTCGACTCGGCACCGTGGGCGTGACATTGGGGCTGGGCATCGTAAACATCCTTAATGCTTACCAGCGTGATCTCGAGCGCGGGTCGCAGCGCGATGCCGCGTACTTCTACGGTCCCCTGCGTCCACGCACCGTTTCCTGCTCAATGGGGGTGACATGGCAGTGAACCTGACACATTCAATGCAAGACTACCTGAAGACCATCTTCATGCTTACGGCTGATCATACGCGTGTACCAACAACCCGGATCGCGCAGACGCTCAATGTTCAGCCGGCTTCCGTGACATCCATGATCAAGAAGCTCGCCGACTGTCATCTGGTAGATCATCAGTCCTACCATGGCGTTGCCCTGACAGAAAGCGGGCGCACTGCGGCGCTTGAAATGATCCGTCATCATCGACTTCTTGAGACCTACCTTTCAACGGCACTCGGATACGACTGGGCAGATGTACATGAGGAGGCCGATCGGCTTGAGCATTACATCAGCGAAGAGTTCGAGGACCGTATAGCATCGATGCTGGGAAACCCTCTGTATGATCCGCATGGCGACCCGATTCCGGGTCGGGATGGCGTTCTGCCGCCCACCCCTTGGCCGTGCCTGTTGGACGTTCCTGCCCCAGCCACCGTCACGATCCGCCGAGTGGACAGTTCACAGCGCGACGCCTTGGTCTTTCTCTCGTCGAAAGGTATCACGATCGGCACAACCTGCACAGTGCTAAAGACCGCATCATCCTACATCATGATCGACGTGTCCTCTACGCACAAGACCGTTCGCCTTCCGAACGCGATCGTCCAGCGCTTGTTTGTCGACCAGATCTGACGTCACTTGTCACTCAATGCGTCTGATGTAGTCCATGAGACTGATCTGCGGCTCGCCCAGCTCCTGCCATGCGCGCTTGCCGGCGAACTTTTCCGGGTAGTTATTCAGGGCCTCGACGATATGGGCCACGTAGTTGAAGCGCTTGGAAAGGCGACCCAGAAACTTCAGGATACCGAAGGGTAGTG
>CANHFG010000012.1 GCA_947459875.1 Ignavibacteria bacterium | reverse complement strand
GCGTATGCGTTTACCGGACTTGCCAATGGTACGTATGTGGTTTCACCTGCAATGACAGGCCTGACGTTTGAGCCGCTCACACACTCGGTAACAGTAAACGGTGCAAATGCCGTTGCTGCGGACTTTGTAGCCACGAAGGCACGCGCGTACGAACTCCCGGAGATGGTGGCGATAAACCCGGGGACGTTTATGATGGGGGCGATCGAGGGACAGCGCGCGAATCCGACGTACCGCCCACAGCACTCCGTGTCGAT
Organism: Ignavibacteria bacterium; assembly: GCA_947459875.1. Taxonomy (GTDB): domain Bacteria; phylum Bacteroidota; class Ignavibacteria; order Kapaibacteriales; family Kapaibacteriaceae; genus UBA10438. Next base: position 42,120 of record CANHFG010000012.1, on the reverse strand, counting down.
AACACGTGGCATGTGGGTAGGCAAGTACGAAGTCACACAAAGACAGTATGAAGGGCTTATGGGTGTGAACCCATCGCAATCAAAAGGTGACAACAAACCTGTCACCAATCTTACACTTACAGAGATGGTAAACTATTGCAACAAACTCTCTGAGTTGGAAGGTCTTACCTTGGCGTATGCCATTGACGGTACTGATATCACCTGGGACCGAGAAGCCAATGGCTACCGTCTTCCAACGAGTGCGGAGTGGGAATACTTCGCCCGCGCTGGTGTGAAGGACAATACATATGCCGGGGTCAACGATGGAAAGGCGCCCAACTCTGTCGTCGATCCGATCGCTTGGTACTGGGCTACCAGTATTATTCCGAATGGCACTCGTAGCGTTCAGCCCATTGGTGGGAAACTGCCAAATCCGTGGGGATTCTACGATGTGCTGGGGAATGCCCACGAGGCCTGCTTTGAATCTCACGTTCCGTACACGTCGGATCCAGTGTCCAATCCTTGGGGCGGCTTTCGCGGGGACTCGATCATCGTTCGCGGTAGAAATTATGCATCCCTCATTGGAGAAGTTAGCATATCAGACGCCCCAATGGTTCGCACGGCCGGTCTAGTATCGAATGGTGCAGGAATGAGGCTGGTAAGGTATCGCTGATGTTGTTGAACGCCTGCGTAACTGGATGGAACACCTATGAAAATCGCGTTTCTGCTAGTCGCCATCTGTATCGTGTCGATTTCGGAGTCCTGGTCCCAAAAGATAGGTACCGAGGAGGTCGTGCAATTCAACCCACGACTTGAACGCCGCCACTCTGATACACTGCGCGGTGGTGCACTTGCGGTTGGGCAGGCAATTACGGTGTCCTACACCTCAATGCCGTCCCCGTCCATGTGCGGTCGTCGCTGCATGAATCGCGCAATACTGGTACTGTCGTACGGAGTTGTAGGTGGATCTGGTCGATATGTTCATGGCAGAATTGCATTCGATACTGAAATCGAACTTGCAGTATCCGGACAAACAGATGGTGTTCCATTGTGGACACATGTTGCGCAACCTATGCTGCGTCTGGATGGCACTACTGAGTCAGTGCGGCCAATGAGCGTCTGGAGTCTCGACGTCACGGAATACTCCGACTTGGCGTGCACCGCCGGCGCAGCCACATCGAACGACATCGTCGTCACGATTAATGCCATCGACACCGAGGGCCTCACAGCCGAAATGGTTGATTCGCTTGTGCTGACTGCAGAGCTCGTTCAGGAATACCGCATCCTGCCCTATGAGGGGGCTACCCTTAACTGTGCGACGGACGTGTATGTGAAGGCACCCGTGATTGCCGACACCGTGCATCCTGTGAAGCTCAGCTGGCGTGTTGCCGATGGACAGACGCCCTGTCCGGATCTGTATCCGACGTTTGAGGTGGAGGTGTTGAGGTTGTATAACGTCGACCCGAATATGCGAGATTCGGAGACCAAGACGCGGTCCGTGGTCGACTGGCGGCAAGCTCAGCGGTTCCTAACCTACGGTCCGGCTACATCCATAGAGTTCACCCTGGCCGAGGGTACCGGATACTATGTCTGGCGGGTTCGCCCCATTGGAAACTACCATCCCGGAGGTATAGCCAATGAACGTAACTGGGGCTGCTGGTCTATGGCGCCGGCGCAAGAGGCAGAGATCCGCTTCGTGGGGCTGTCGGATATGGACATTCAACAGACAAACCAGTATGGTACGAACAAGCCATTCTTCTTCTATCGTCAGTTCGATCGCGACAAGAACTGGACATTCAAGCGAACCTTTGTAGAAGATGGAGGCGGGCGGGTAGGGATAGCCGAAGGAATCACATATGCTTCGCGGCTGCTGCAACCTCTGCAGGTGCAGACGCCTGTCACCACCACGGCTGACGTGCTGGTGCAGCAGACAGTACTCGATTACGAAGGAAGACCGCTTGTAACTACGCTGGCCGTTCCGAAAACACGTAATTCTGCCGCATCGGCGGTCTTGCAGTACGTTCCCAACCTCTCCATCGAAGAAACCAACAGCTCAGCCAGAGGGGGCAGATCTGATCACACAACCGGAGAAGTGAATGGTCGGCTTACGCAATTCAATCGTGATTTTAGCAGTCCTATGTACGTTGTTGTTCTTCGTTTCAGCTGGCTGCCTGCGTCGGTCGGAACCTGAGACAGTGCTCATTCCCAAGGGTTACATCGGTGAGATTGCTATTGTCTTCGACCAAGATGGAAGTCGCAGTCAAGCAGACCGAGGTGCACATCTACGGAAGTTCACGCATCGGCATTGAGCAGCGCAACATCACGTATTCCACCAGCTCCTTTGCATGGCTCGAATCCGAGCAACACCGTCATGCCGGCACCAAGCGCTACGAACTCACCGACCACCTGGGCAACGTACGCGTGACGATCAGCGATGGGCCGCATGGGTCGCAATGGGCGACCACGTAGGGTCGCCCCTACGGGGGTTGTCCTCAATGTATTGACGGATGTTTGCCAATGCTTCTGCGGTCCGAACTTTACGGTCGTGATAATTACGTTGCCACAGACGACGGTTGAAGGCAGGCCATTTGGATTGTCTAACCCCGCGAATGTATTCGTTCGTCGTCATCGTTTTGAACCAGCCAATGATGTCGCCAAGGTTTGGCCGGGATGGTCGTATGGGCGACGCTGCATGGTCGCCCAGATGCAGATCGCGGTGGTCAATGTCGTCGTTTGTCACATGAGCCAAGGATTCCGTAGGCCAGCATTCGCTGCTATCATCCACGATGAAGATCAGGAGGTGAATGTGATCCGGCATGCACACTACGACATCACACTTTACGCATGGAAACTTCCGTTCCAGCTCGAAGTACCATTTCAACACCATCTTGCCTGCATCATTCAGTAGCATTCGACTGTTCTCTATGGTGCCGAAGAGCGAAGCACGGTCCTGAGTTACGATTGTGACGAAATTCGCGCCCGGCTGCGCGTAGCGACCCTACGTGGTCGCCCATCTGAACGACGTGGTCGCCCGTGGTCGCCCCCAACCACAACGAAAAAACGGCACTGATCGAAGACCAGTGCCGTTAGGAATAACGTGCAGTGTGAAGAGGGGGCGGGACGCTCTTAGCGGATCTCGCGGTGCACCGTGTGGCGACGCAAGAAGGGGTTATACTTCTTGAGTTCGAGACGTTCGGTGGTGGTCTGCTTGTTCTTCATCGTCGTGTAGCGTGAGGCTGGCTTGCCTTCCTTCTTCGCTTCCGTGCATTCGAGCGTGATGATCACGCGTGCGCCCTTCTTTGCCATTGTCGATCTCCTGGTGTGCCACCGCCGATGTTTCGGACGGTGGTATGTCGTTCATTGTGATTGGGATAGCTACAAAGTTACGGTCTTGCCGAGGTAATTCCAAACGTCCTGACCACGAGCTCAATTGGCAGCCGTGTGAGCAGCACCCAAGGATGGCCGACCAGCCTTGGGTGGCTTGGGAGGGTCCACAAACGCGATCTTGACGGCCTCATCGGCGTGGGAAACGAAGATGATCTTCAGCCCCTTGGTCACCTCCGGCTGGAGCTCGTCGATGTCCTTACGGTTTTCTGACGGCACAAGCACGGTTGTCATGCCGGCGCGTTTGGCCGCCAGAAGCTTCTCGTTCAGACCTCCGATGGCAAGCACGTTTCCGCGGAGGGTCACCTCACCGGTCATTGCAACGTCTCCGCGAAGGGGGCGCCCGGTGGCCGCTGAGAGAAGAGCCATCGTCATGGTGATGCCCGCCGAAGGTCCGTCCTTCGGGATCGCCCCTTCAGGAACGTGGACGTGTATCTGGCGATCCTTGGCGAACATCTCGTCGAGCCCGAACCGGGCATAGTTACTGCGCAGGTAGGACAGGGCAGCCATGGCCGACTCTTTCATGACCTCGCCAAGCTTGCCGGTAAGCGTCAGCCGCTCGGAGCCGGGCATGATCGTGACCTCTACCGGCAGCGTGTCGCCGCCCATGGACGTCCAGGCAAGCCCCATGGCCACGCCGACCTTGTTGCTGAGTTCTTCGGGTTTGACCTTGAACTTTGGTGCACGGAGGAATGTCTCGACCGCGCGCTCGTCGATGACCCAGCGCTTGTTGCGCGCAATCGACTGGAAGGTTCGCGATGCGCGGACGTCGCCCTCAAAGGCCGTCTTCGAGCGCTTACCTACGGTGTCGACGATCTCGACGGCGAGCTTGCGAAGGATGCTTGCGACCTCGCGCTCAAGGTTTCGCACGCCGGCCTCGCGAGTGTACTCGCGTACCAACCGGCTCAGGGCGCCGTCGGTGAAGGAGATATCCAGCCCCTGCAGGCCGTGCTTTTCCAGAAGCTTCGGAACGATGTACCGTTGGGCGATCTGGATCTTGTCGGGCTCGAGATAGCTGTTGAGCTCAATCACCTCAAGCCTGTCGAGCAGCGGACCCGGAATGTCGTATTTGACATTGGCAGTGGCAATGAAAAGAACGTTCGACAGGTCGTAGTCGACCTCCAGATAATGATCACTGAACGTCGCATTCTGCTCAGGGTCCAGCACCTCCAACAGCGCGGCGCTCGGGTCGCCACGGAAGTCCATGGACATCTTGTCGATCTCATCAAGCAGGATCACCGGGTTGTTGCTTCCGGCACGCTTCATTGACTGAATGATCTTGCCCGGCATGGCGCCAATGTAGGTGCGACGGTGTCCGCGGATCTCGGCTTCGTCGCGCACGCCCCCTAATGAAAGGCGCACAAAGTTGCGCCCAAGCGCACGGGCAATGGACTTGGCCAGCGATGTTTTGCCCACACCCGGAGGGCCAACCAGGCACAGGATCTGTCCGCGCACGGCACCAACGAGATTAAGCACCGAGATGTATTCGAGAATGCGCTCCTTGGGCTTCTTCAGGTCGTAGTGGTCTTCATCAAGGATCGTTCGCACGTGTTCCAGGCGCAGATTGTCGACCGTGCGACCATCCCACGGTACCGAGGCGATCCACTCAAGCCAGGTGCGGTTGACGCCGTATTCGGGCGACATTGACGGAGTGCGCTTGAGGCGGTCAAACTCTTCGCTGACCTTTGTGCGAACGGTCTCGGGCAGAACCACCGATGAAAGCTGCTCTGAGAGCTTGGACAGTTCCGGGCCTCCGTCGTCTTCTTCGCCAAGCTCGGACTGAAGGGCTCGGATTTGTTCCTGAATGAAGTACTTGCGTTGTGATTTCTGGATCTGGTCCTGAACCTTGCTGTCGATCTCCACTTCCAGGCGCAGCATCTCGATCTCGGCACTCAGCAGTTGAACGAGCTCGTAATACTGGGCGCGCACGTCCGGCGCATCAAGGATGCGTTGCTTGACGTCGACCTTCTGAGGAATGTTTGCTGCCGCATAGTACAGCTTGCGCACAGGGTCCTCCAGGTTCTGAAACGCACCCAGTACCTCCGGAGGAAGGTTGCGGTTGCTCTTGACGAATTCCTCGAAGAGCTCGGTAGCATGACGCACCAGGGCCGACAGATTGCGATCGTTGACGTCCGCATGAGCCGGAAGCGTTTCGATCTCTACCTCCATGTACGGCTCGGTGCGCACCGAGCGCGTGATTCGAGCCGGAACCGTGCCCTCGACGAGCACCTTGAGGAGATTATTCGGCAGCCGCATAACCTGCAGGATCTTGGCCACCGTGCCCACCGAATGCACATCATCGATCGTTGCATCTTCCGTTGCCGGATTGCGCTGGGAGACCACAAGAATGAACTTCTCGCGCTCCATCGCCTCGGCCACGGCCTTGAGCGAGGATGCCCGTCCGATCAGGACGGGGAAGATCATGTGGGGGTAGATCACTATGTCACGAAGGGGCAACACCGGCAGCTTCTCAAGTGAGGGGTTGCTGCGGCGGTCGGCCTGTTCGATCGAATCGAGGACGTCGGATTGGTCGTTCATGGGCGGGATTGACGTGGAAAGGGGGCGAAAATTACAACTCCACGCACTTCATAGTTCACCGGGTTTGGTCGTAACCCCAAGAAAGACCTATCTTTGCTTTCTTGACTGAAGTCTATGTCCACTTTACCAGAAGGTTTGTTTGAGGCGTCCGAGTTTACCCCTCCAGGGTCCGCGTGTCGAATCACAGCGTAAGCACAAAATCAACGACGAGATCGGAGCTCCCGAGCTTCGTGTCGTCGATTCAACAGGCGCTCCTCTCGGCATTTTGCCGCGGCGTGAAGCGCTGCGCATTGCTGCCGAGCGCGAGTTGGACCTCGTGGAGATCGCCCCTCAGGCTAACCCTCCAGTCTGCAAGATCATCGATTACGGCAAGTTCGTTTACGAACAGCAGAAGCGTGAGAAGCAGCAGAAGAAGACCCAGACACAGACAACGCTCAAGGAGGTTCGATTCAAGGCCGGAACCGACACGCATGATTTTGACTTCAAGACACGTCATGCGCACCAGTTCCTGGTTGAGGGACACAAGGTCAAAGCCACTGTCATGTTCAAGGGTCGCGAGATCCTTCACAAGGAACTGGGCGAAGTCCTTCTGCAGCGCTTCATCGACGCGCTTGCCGATGTCTCGAAGATCGACCAGCCGATGAAGATGGAAGGGCGCTTCCTTGGAGTGCTCCTTGCACCGGAGTCGAAGAAGACGGCAAAGAAGAAGATTGACACGCCGGCAGGCGATGGGGCCCAGGCACCAGCGACAGAGCCGGCAGCAACAGCAGCAGAACAATCGAGTGTAAAGGAGTAAAACGCAATGCCAAAGATGAAGACCAATTCGGGTGCCAAGAAGCGCTTCAAGATCACCGGTTCAGGTGCCATCAAGCGTCAGAAGGCCAACCGTAGCCACATTTTGACAAGCAAGACGCGTAAGCGCAAGCGCAACCTGCGGCAGGACACGCTGGTTGACCCCAGCAACATGAACAATGTGCTGCACTGCCTGGCGCTTCGCTGATCAGTCGACGTTTTCTTTCACCGTCGTTCAGGGACATGCCGTTCTCCTGACGACAACCTTCAAGGAGTTTTGACATGCCACGCAGTGTCAATAAAGTAGCGGCGCACCAGCGGAAGAAGAAATACTTCAAGCTCGCCAAGGGCTACTGGGGCGCCCGGTCCAAGGTATGGACCATCGCAAAGCATCACGTTGAAAAGGGGCTTCAGTATGCCTACCGTGATCGCCGCAACAAGAAGCGTACATTCCGTTCACTGTGGATCGTTCGTATCAATGCGGCCGCCCGTGCCAATGGCACAACGTATTCGCGCCTGATGCACGGTCTGAAGCAGAAGAACATTGGCATCAACCGCAAGGTACTGGCCGATATCGCGATGAATCATCCGAGTGTGTTTACGACTCTTGTTCAGTCACTGTAAGCACCGCTGACCCTGCGGGTCAGCTACCGACAACGAACGACCTGATGACGGCGACGGCGCGAAGAATTTCCGCCATCGCCGTTGTCGTATGTGACTAATTTGTACCATGACGCTGATCGAACAACTCCAGCAACTGCACCAGGTGATCGCCCGCGAAGCCGAGCAGATCACTTCTGCCGACGAGGCCGAAGCATTCCGCCTCCGACACCTTGTCAAGAAGGGCACGATCCAGGCATGCGTCGAACAGATGCGCTCGGTTCCGAAGGAAGACAAGCCCGTTGTAGGCAAACTGCTCAACCAGGTCCGCGATCTGGCCGAACAGGCGCTGGAGCGCTCCCGCGACCGTTTCTCGCGCTCGGCGAGTGTCGAGCGGTTGGATGTGACGCTCCCGGGTAGGGGAGCATCCGCCGGTGCGATCCATCCGATCACGCAGACCGTGGACCGGCTGGTCGAGATCTTCACGTCGATGGGATTCGACGTTGCCGAAGGTCCGGACGTGGAAGACGACGCCCACAATTTCGAGCACCTGAACTTCGCACCGGATCATCCGGCTCGTGATATGCAGGATACGTTCTTTGTTGATGCGCCCGGACGTGACGATGTGCTGCTTCGTACGCATACGTCATCCGTTCAGGTGCGCGTGATGCAGAATATGAAGCCCCCGATCCGCTGCATCATGCCCGGACGCGTCTACCGAAACGAAGCCGTCAGTGCGCGCTCGCTGGCAGAGTTTCATCAGATCGAAGGATTGTATATCGACCGCGGTGTGAGCATGGCCGACCTTAAAGGGACGATCATGGCCTTTGCGCGGCGGTTCTATGACGCTAATGCCGAGTTCCGCTTCCGGACGTCGTACTTCCCGTTCACAGAGCCCAGTTGTGAGATCGACATGTCGTGCTTCCTTTGTAAAGGCAACGGCTGTCGTATCTGCAAGCACTCCGGATGGCTGGAGATCTGTGGTGCCGGCATGGTGCACCCGAACGTGCTGCGCGCCTGCGGTATCGACCCGGATGAATACTCGGGCTTTGCTTTTGGCTTTGGCGTCGAACGTGTCGTGCTGATGCTCACCGGTATCGATGACATCCGCCTGCTGTATGAAAACGACGTCCGCGTGATCGGACAGTTCGCCCCATGATCCTGCGGGTACGCGGCCTTAGCAAGTCCTATCACGGCGTCGGATCGGTGCCGACGCATGTGCTGCGCCGAGTCGATCTATCGATCAACGCCGGACAGATCATGTCGATCATGGGTCCGAGCGGAGCTGGAAAGAGCACGCTTCTGCATGTCCTTGGCTCACTCGACACAGCCGACGAGGGCACTGTTGAGCTGTACGTCAACGACCGGTGGGTGAGTCTTTCGAATGCCTCGCAGGCCGTTCTGGCCGAGCTCCGGGCCAAGTCGATCGGCATCGTCTATCAGTTTCATCATCTGCTACCGGAGTTTACAGCCGTTGAGAACGTCATGATGCCGGCGCGCATCATTGGAGTTGCAAAGGGGGCTGCCCGGACGCGTGCCATGGAGCTTCTGGATCGCGTCGGACTCTCGGCCCGGGCCGAACATCTTCCTGCCGAGCTCTCCGGAGGAGAACAGCAGCGTGTGGCGGTTGCGCGCTCGCTGATGAACCGACCCAGGATCGTTCTGGCGGACGAGCCGACAGGAAATCTTGATTCTGCCAATGCCGATCAGGTCAGTCATCTGCTCATCCAGCTTGTGCGAGAAGAAGGCTCTGCCTGCATCATTGCCACGCACAGTGCCGAGCTCGCGGCGTTGGCCGATGTACACATGTCCATGATCGACGGAACGCTCTCCGAATGCTAAGCACACGTCACGTCAGCCGCGTCCTGATCGGCTATGGACTTTTCCTTCTGCTGACCGGCTTTATCGGCTACCGCATCACGCAGGAACACAGCACATCTGCTCTTTTTAACGGTAGCTTCTTCGGTTCTCTGCTTGTCATGCTTGGGGTGCTTCACCGTCTGGGACGCATGTGGACGCTTCCGGCGAGCGTTTCTGCGGCTGTGATCTTCAGTCTGACGTTCCTCTGGCGCTCGGCGTTGCAGTGGATGCACGTTGCCGACGGTGAGCCCGACCGACTCGGAATCGCTGTGCTGCTCTCGGTGATGGCTGGTGTAAGTGTAGTTGTCTCGGTCTTACTGGCACGCACCTACAGGCACTGAGCCTGCATTACGATTGCACGCTGCCGAACAGATCAAATTCGGCAGAATCCTCGATCTCCACGTTTACGAACGAGCCCACGGCAAGGGGCCTGGCTGACCGTACGTAAACATCGTTGTCAACCTCCGGTGCATCGGCCTCGGTTCGCCCCCTGTACTCACCCGAGATCTCCTCTTCGATCAGCACACGAAGGGTTTGGCCGATCCGTTGCTGATTCATCTCCTGCGAGATCACGCGCTGCGCGTCCATGATGCGGGCACGACGTTGTTCCTTGACCTCGGCAGAGATAGGGTCGCCGAGAATGTACGCATAGGTGTCGTCTTCCTGGGAGTAGGTAAACACGCCCAGTCGATGGAAGCGCTGAGCCGTGATGAACTCTTCCAGCTCGTCAACGTCGGCCTCGGTCTCCGAAGGATAGCCCACGATAAACGTGCTACGCAGAACGATCTCCGGAACGCTCTGGCGGATCTCATCCAGCAGTTCTTCCGTGGCACGACGCGTGATGCCGCGGCGCATGTTCTTGAGGACATTGCTCGAGGCATGCTGAAGGGGCATGTCCAGATAGGTGCAGATGTTTGGCGTATCGCGGATCACGCGCAGCACGTCCTTGGGGAAGTGCGACGGATAGGCATACATGCACCGTATCCATTCGGCACCGCTTTCGCCGGCAATGCGCTCGAGCAGCGTTGCCAACGTGCGCGAGCCGACCGTGTCCATGCCGTAATAGGTCAGGTCCTGTGCCACAAGAACGATCTCCTTCGCCCCCTGAGCAACAAGTGACCGTGACGTTTGCACGAGTCTGTCGGCATCGATGCTTCGGTGATTGCCGCGCATGACGGGGATGGCGCAGAACGAACACGGGTGGTCGCAACCTTCGGAGATCTTCAGATAGGCATAGGGAACCGGGCTTGTCAGGATGCGCTCGCCCAGCAGCGCATACTTGAGGTCAGGAGAGATGGCCTTGATGATCTGTTCGTACGCCTCGGTACCAAAGTAGTGGTCGACTTCGGGGATCTCGCGTCGCAGGTCATCGCCGTAGCGTTCGCTGAGGCAACCGGCCACGACCAGCTGCTTGAGCTTGCCTTCGCTGCGCAGACGGGCTGCCTCCAGGATGGCGTTGACGCTTTCTTCCTTGGCCTGATCGATGAACCCGCAGGTGTTGATCACCAGCGTGTCGGCATCATCGAGATCTGCCGCCAGCTCCATGGCATTGGCTTTGAGATGTCCGGCGAGGGTTTCGCTGTCGACGGTGTTCTTACTGCACCCGAGGGTGAGGATATGGACCTTCATGCAAACTTCTTGGCGATGCGTTCGGCAACGATCGGCGGAACGAACTCGCTCAGATTCTGGTGATACCGGCTCAGTTCCCGGATGATGCTGGAGTTGAGATAGGTGTACTTCTCGTGCGGCATGAGAAAGATCGTGCTGACCTGCGGCTGCAGTTTGCGGTTCATGAGGGCGATCTGAAACTCATACTCGAAGTCCGTAACGGCGCGTATGCCGCGCACGATAACGCTGGCCCCGTGGTCACGGGCGAAGTCCACGATCAGACCCGAGTGAACCACGACGCTGACGTTGTTCAGCAGACGCAGTGATTCGGTGGCCATTTCGAGACGTTCCTGCTCGTCGAAAAGGGGCGTCTTCTTGCTGTTGCGGGCAATGACCACCGTCACGCGGTCAAACATCTGCGAGGCACGCTCGATCACGTCGACGTGACCAAGGGTGATCGGATCGAACGACCCGGGATAGATGGCGTGCTTGCCCATAGGATGCAAAACTACGGGTTCGCTCGGACACACCGCAGTACGTCCACAACACAGGAGCTGCGAGCCCCCTGCCAGAGTGGCTCGAAACCGGATGTAGGTAGCAGGTATTCCTGATCGCCGTGTTCGATCACCACCATGCCTCCGTCTGACACAAGAGACGTGGCTGCAAGCGCCCGAAGCGCACGGTTACCGTCGCGCCGCGCATATGGTGGGTCGGCAAACACGCAGTCGAATACCGGCAGCTGCATCGTTTCGATCGCAGCGAGCGCGTCGGTGCGGATGATCTCTACGCGGTGGCCGACGCCGAGTGTTGTGGCCACCGCGCGCAGGTGACGGCAGATCTCGGTGGACATGTCGACCATCACGGCCCGCTCGGCTCCGCGGCTCAGGGCCTCCCAGGTCAGGATCCCGCTGCCGGCATAAAGGTCTAGAACGCGTGCACCGCCGAAACCGCGATGGCGCTCCAGAACGTCAAAGACCGACTCCCTCAGACTGTCCATGGTGGGCCGTGTCTGATTGCCGGGTGGGGAGGGAATGACCGTGCGCCGCAGGGTGCCGCCGATGATGCGCATGGTCTAGAACATCAATCGGGGAATAGCGGCAGACATGATCGGAGCGATCACGTGTGCTCTCGAGAGGATCTTGCCTGCCGTGGTAGAGTCGAGCGCTGAATCAACAGCGCGGAAAGGCTGAAGCCGGGTGGACTTGATGCCCGATCCACGCAGGGCGACTTTAAGATCGTCGATCATCGGCACCGTCAGGTAATCGCCGAAGAGCATTACATGTCGGACGTCCAGGTCGAAGCGTGCCCGGATGGATTCGAGTGCCGACACGATACTGCGCTCGAAGGGGGCGTCCTGGCCGCGCTCTTGGGCCAGAATCACCAAAGGCGCGTGATCAGGGCTGATCACCACGGCAATGAATCTTGAACCGCGCCTGCCACACAGAACCCATGCATGACTCTGCGGTGGTGTGCTTAGCAGGGCCAGTCGTATATCGACCGAAAGGTCCGACATGGGGCCGCTTGCCGATGGAAGGTCTTGGCCTCGCAGGTCAAGACGATCAGGCGCAACAACAACCAGAGAGTTCCACGTCAGGCCCGATGGCGATTCATGATGGCACTCGAGCTCGGCGCCGATGGACGCATCCAAACCGCAGACTTCCTCGAGTTCGAATGTGCGGCGCATGGCGTTCGAGGCCGACGACGACGGGTATGCATGCACGAACCAATGGTCGCAGCCCACAACCACCGAAGCTGGATGATCCTCCGGAAGCAGCAGATCGAGCTCCGTGGCTGGGTCATGCTCGCGGTAGTCCACTAGACGGGGAACGTCAGGCTCAAGGTCCCACGTTGCCGTGAGGGTGCGCCGTGGATGAAGGTAGACCGTGGAAGACAACATCGCGCACAATTTACGGCACGCTGATGAACGGGCGTAGCTTCTCGAGGGTCTTTGGTCCGATTCCCTTGACGTCCAGCAGGTCCTCGGCCGAAGTGAACCGTCTGGTGCGTCGACGCTCAAGGATGCGCTGCGCCATTGCCGGGCCGATGCCGGGCAGCTGCTCAAGCTCGGCGGCCGTGGCACTGTTGATAGCAACCGGACGAAGCGGTGCGGATGATTTAGGGGTCGCAGGGCGTTTGCCGGAGCTCACGGCCAAGGAGTCGTCCGACGAGCTCGCGGGAGCGAAGCCAGCGGACGAAGCGATCGCGCCTTCGTCTGCAGCAAGCGAGTCCAGCAAGCCCAGCAGATGATCCACAGACGTATGGTCATGCAGGGCGTCAGATGCCCGAAGAGGGATCAGACGAGATCCAAGGGAACCTGTTACGACGATGCCGGCAAGCACCGAAACGAAGAGTGCTTCATTGCGCGTGACGTGAAGGTGCGTCTGGATGAGATGGATAAACCGTCGCATGGAAGACCTTTCCAGAGGCGACGGTCGATACTACGAGAGCGCCTCTTTGAACTTGGAGAAGAGACTCGATCCGCGGCGCTCATCCGGACTGCGGAAGTTCTTGGAAGAGCGCAGAGCTTCGAGAGTTCTGCGTTCTTCGCCGGTGAGCTTGGTCGGAATCGATACGTTGATTTCTACGAGCTGATCGCCGCTACCGCGGCTGTTAAGATGAGGGATACCCTTGCCTTTCATGCGTAGCGTCGAACCCGGCTGCGTGCCCGGATCGATGTCGATCTCGGCACTGCCGGTGAGCGTCGGCACATGTACCGACCCTCCTAGCGTTGCCGTCAGCACGTCGATCAGCAGCGGATAGGTTACATCATCCTCGTAGCGCACAAAATGTTCGTGTTCGGCTTCCTCGATGACCACGATCGCATCGCCGGCTTCTCCGCCTCGACGTCCTGCATGCCCCTTGCCAGTGACCGACAGGTAATTCCCTGTGCGAACTCCGGCAGGAATCGTGACCTTGACAGAGGTTTCGCCCTCGACGCGTCCCTCGCCGTCGCAGCTTGTGCATCGGTCTCGAAGGATCTCGCCGCTACCGGAGCACTGGGCGCAGGGGGCGATATTGATGAACTGTCCAAAGACGCTGCGCGAGACCTGACGCACCTCGCCCGAGCCCTGGCAGGCCGAACAGGTGGTATATCCGGCATCCGAGCCGGCACCGGATCCACTGCAGCTCGTGCACGACTTGTAGTGTCGGATCTTGATGGTCTTGTCTACTCCGCTGGCGATCTCTTCCAGCGTAAGCTCCAGGCGTACCCGCAGATCAGCGCCCGGCTCCTTGCGGGAGCGACGTCCGCGCGAGCGTCCGCCTCCGAACAAATCGCCGAACATGGACTGACCAAAGATGTCGCCGAAAGCACTGAAGATGTCATTGACGTTGCTGTATGCGCCACCGCCCTGTCCGCCCAGGCCGGCCTCGCCGAACTGGTCGTAGCGTGCCCGCTTGTCCGGATCGCTCAGGACATCATACGCCTGTGCGGCCTCTTTGAATCGTGTTTCAGCATCGGCATCATCCGGATTGCGATCCGGATGATACTTCATTGCCAGCTTGCGATAGGCCGATTTGATCTCGTCGGCCGATGCGCCGCGGTTGACGCCGAGAATGTCGTAGTAGTCGCGCTGTGCCATTATGCTTCCGTCTGGCTATGTGGCGGCAGACCTGCCGAGGTGATGACCTTGGCGTGGCGTAGAACGCGTTCGTTCAGCTGGTAGCCGCGCATGACCGGTTGAATGATGTGTCCCTCGGGATGTTCTTCCGAAGGGGCGTGCATGAGTGACTCGTGCATGTCGACGTTGAACGGCTGACCCGGCTCGGCTTCGACAATCCGCACGCCGGCTTCCTCGAAGATCTGACGCGCCTTGGCGAAGATCATATCGATGCCAGTCTTGAGTGCAGCTGCGTCCTGCGTTGTTGCCGCTGCTTCTGCGGCAGCGTGCAGGTCATCCAGCACAGGCAGCATCTTGGTGATGACATGCTCTGCTGCGCGCAGGTGCAGCTCCTGCTTTTCCAGGGCCGTGCGGCGTCGCATGTTCTCCAGGTCGGCAAGCCGCCGCGCTGCCAGATCCTTCCACTGATCGAGTTCTCGTTGAAGCTGTTCTACTTCGGTTGGAAGTTCCGGTTGTTGATCAGGTTGATTTGCGTCCTGTTCCTGCATCGTCATGATCGATGTTTCCTTGTTAAAAGTCGATTGAACCGGCCAGATGACGAATAGTTCAATGCTATGGTGTGTGATGCCCGAAGGTTCTGCTAAGGACGCCGGCCATCAGCTGAACGATGTTGATCATTCGGCCGTAGTCCATTCGACGCGGCCCGATCACGCCGAGCGTTCCGCGTGCCGTGCCGGCACGGTACGTGGAGGTGACCAGCGAGTAGTCATGCAGCTCAACATTTGGGATCTCATTGCCGATGCGGATGCTCACCCCGTCGGCAGTGCTCGACGAGCCGAGAAGGTGAACGATGACGTCCTCGTTCTCGATCAGTTCGATGATGCTGCGCAGTCTCTCCGGAGAATCGGCATCGGGCTGGGCTATGAGGTTCGTAGCGCCGGACACGTGAACAGTAGCCCCCTCATCGGCATTGCCGATTCCGCCGATCTGATCGACGAATAGTCTCAGCAGCGACGGTTCGACAAGGTGCACCGCAGATGTCTCGGCCGGCAGGTCAAAGATGTCCGACAGCGGCCGACCATAGAGGCGTTCGTTGAGATAGCGGGCGATCTCCTGTACCGAATCCGCAGCGACCGCCGAGCGGGTTTCCAAGCTAACGGTGCGCACGCGCTCACTGTCGAGGTCGATGATCACCACGAAACGTTCGCTGCTCAACGCAACGATCTCGACCCTTCGAACGCGGGCCTCGCGCACGGTGGGTATCTGCACGACGGCCAGATGCTTGCTTAACGAGCCGAGAATGCGCGAGGCGTCGCGCACGACGCTCTCGCGGGGGACATTCAGCAAATCGGCCACGGCAGCATCGGCACCCTGCAGGCCACGGTTCAGGTCAGGGGGCTGAGCAGTGATCAGCGAATCGACATAGAACCGATACCCAAGATCGGTGGGCATTCTGCCGGCCGACGTGTGCGGGTGAGTGATGTAGCCCATCAGTTCGAGGTCGGCCATGGTGTTCCGGATGGTCGCCGGACTCAGCGGCATGGTTCGAGCCAGAAACGTTGATAGCATCCGCGAGCCTACGGGCGTGCCACCGAGTATGTAAAGGTGGACAACGGCCTGAAGGATAGTGCGCTCGCGCTCGTTCAGCTCACGGTGAGCGGGCGTGATGAAATGTCCAGGCGTGATCATTCCTGCGTCAGCCTATGTGCACGTAGTGTGACAGGAAGGCAAACCCGTGATGCGTAAAGTCGAGCGATACGACGAGGCCTACAATTGCTCCGAACAGAAGACCGAAGCCGATCGCATACACGATCGCAGGCCGCACGTCGAAGACCACGCTCGTGGCCCGCAGAATGCGAAGCAGAACCCAGATCGAGACCCCCAGAACGGCCAGTGGCACAACGAGTGAAAGCTCATTGTCCGACAGTGCCTGGTAGAGGACAATTCCAATGGGCAGCATGATCAGAAAGGGAAGACTTGACCACGTGACGATGGTGAACGTATCGCGCAGGCTGATACGGCTGCGCACGAAGGCCGCTCCGAGCCTGAGCATCAGACTCAGAAGTCCAAGAACAAGCAGAACACCCGCCGACCAGGCAAGGGTGGCGAGTTCCGGATGCCAGGCAACAAAACGCAGCGTTTCGTAGAGCGTATCATTCGGGATCAGAATATGCAGAGTGTTCTCAACGTCCGAGTTCACACGGACGAAGTAGAGAAACGATGCAACCACCAGTCCGACGCCTCCGGAAATGACCATTGCCAGCATACCTGTCTGCGCGGTCGACAGGATGCGCTGGTCACGAATGTCGGCGTAGAAATTATACGGACGAATGAGCGCACGAACCATGTACTCCCGAAAGCGCCGCGATTGATTTGCAATCAGCGCCAGCAGGATCGCCAGAAGAATACCGGCGATGATAAAGACGATCGGCGTAGAGAATCCGCTCTCACGGGCCTGCAGCAGCGGAAGCTTTTCGTCATTGATCAATGCCTTGTACATCTCAAACGACACACGCCGCTGACGGTAGGCATCGACAAGGCCCGAAGTGCATGTGTACGGATCGTAATGATCGGCAAGCATGGTCGGACGCTCGAGGCGGTAGTCGTTAAAGGACCAGACCATGACGCCGGCGATCTGTGATGAGATGGCCCAGCTGAAAAACTTGCTGATCAGCAGCGCCTGTGCTTCATTCGAGAGTGGGTCACTGAAGCCGTTGGTGTTCGACGGCGAAACACGTCCACCGAAATGCGCAACAATGGCGGCTGATGTGAAAAGGGGCTGCTCGCGCCGTCGCAGCTGCATCATCGCCGTACTGTCGGCCAGTGAGGTCAGGTCGACCACGATAAAATCGAAGCCCCCTTCACTTGTCTGACTCAGCTGGCGGGAGGCGACGATCTTGTAGATCAGCTTGGAGGACATGCGCCGGGTGTACCTGCCCATCTGTTCATGGTACTTGGTCACCTCCGACGCCGTTTCGTCGAGTCCGTCGCTGAGGCCAATGCCCAGAACCGACGGGTGCGGATCGAGGTAAATCAGTGAGCGCTCGGCCATGTTTCGGATCCGTGTTGCAAGCTCGGGTTCGCCCAGAACGCTCGACGGAATATCGGCGCACGGCAGGTCTGCCAGCACGAGAATTCCATAGCGATCACAAAGCGTCAGAAACACCGGATGGGGGCTGCCGTGAACGATCCGTACGGCGTTGACGCCAAGCGTCTTCATCAGCGACACGTCATACTGCATCTGGCTTACACTCAGTGCCGGCCCGCGGCCCGGAGCGTCCTCGATGTAATCGATAGCATGCAGATCGAGCACGGTGTCGTTCAAAAGAAGCTTGCGTGCACCATCGATGCTGGCGACCTTAGCCGTGCGGAAACCGAAGGGCTGCCGATAGGTGTCGACAACACCACCATCGGCAGTGAGACGAATTTCGACCTCGTAAAGATGAGGATCGGCAGGACTCCAGAGCCTGGCGCCGACAACGCTGAGGTTCATCTTCGGCGTGATCTCGCGCGCACGTCCGATGGTCGAAGGCTGAACGCCCGTGCTGCTGATCACAACCCCGGTTCCCGGATCAATAATGCGTGCCTCGACTCCGAAGTTGAGGTTAGAGTTCGAGAGAACGTCCGAGGTGCTGCTGAGCGAGCGCACACGTTCGATCATGCCGCTCATGATCCGCGCCGACACCTCCACGCGCCCCATTCCAGCGTCGATCGACGTGCGCATCTGAACGCTCTCAGTCCATACATGCGGTGTGCCGACAAGAAAGACCTCGCGCAGGATCCCGAGATATTGCTTCGGTGCTGCACGACCATTGCGCTGCACGTTCAGAGCCAGGGTGCTCATCGGGATAACGTTCAGCTCGATGGTGTTCGAGCCTACACGCAGAATACCTTCCCGGATGCGGATCGAGAACGGCGACATTCCACCCGGATAGCGCATGATGAACCGTCCATTCACAGAGAGCTCGACAGCGTCGACCATGCCGAAAAACTGCAGATGCCAGGTGTTTCGCAGTAGCGTTGAACTGTCGATCCTTAGTGTCTTGCGAAGCTTTGCCGATTCATTGCCTCCGAGATCACCGGGAACCGTAACGGAACTGACAACTGCTCCATCTTCAATACGTTGCCATTGACCGGCCAGATCGAAGACTTTGCGGGTTTCGCTGTCAAGAAAGGGGGCTGATTGCCGCACCGTGATAGACGCCTGGAGCGTGCCGGCCGCGAGCAGGGTCGCCAGCAGGAGGACAACAGTTCGGTGCACGGTCTCAGAAGTGCGCTGTAGATAGGTCATGGCGTGATGCAATAGGATGCGGCATGAATCGTGCAACCAAGCCGGTTGCCGAGTCGCAAAGGACAAAAAGAATACCCCCCGCGACTGCCGTGCAAAAGTAACGTGTCGGTTATCTTTGTCCATCACGCAGAAACACGGAGTCGGGATATCCTCGCCATTTGTTACGTCATGTTGCCGACCTCCAGGGGGGTTGGTCGTCAGTTTTGTTGAACAACCAAAGGTGAGCTGCCGACCGTGTTCGCGATATCCCGACGAACGTGGACTGCGTTGCTTTGTGCGCTGAGCGCCATGGCAACAGTGCCGGAGTGTGCTCTGGCCGAAACGTCCTTACTGCCGTGGCTTGCCGAAAGCGAGCCACTGCATATCGGTGCGGTGCAGCTGACGACAACGCTGCTCGGTTCGATGCTAGGCATGATGCCGCAGGATACAACCCGGCGAGACTCTCTGGCCAAGGGTCCTGAAGGAATTGGCGACCCGACCAATAAAGAAATTCCCGGATACTTCCCGGACGTGTTCATCAATCGGTTTGGGCTGACACCTCCTCAGAGGTCGTACCGGTATATCCGCGCTCCAAAGGGATATACTCAGCGTGGTGGACTGGACACAACTGCCGAGGTTGTCAAGCTCTATGAGATGGCCGAGGGGGCAGATGTGGGAACCATGACGCCCCTTTCGCTTGACGCATACCTTCTTCAGCGGCGTGAGCAGCTTCTGCGCAGGGCCCGTGATTCTGCGCTGCTGAAGTACGAGATGAAGAAGCCACTTTCTGCGGCCGAGCTTACCAAGCTCATTGATCAGGCAACGAACATCACGATCCCGCTGCCGCAAAATCCTCTCTTTGGCATCTTCGGCAAGCCCGAGATCTCGATCAACGTCAACGGAGAGGTCAACATCCAGGCCGGTTGGCGCTGGGACGCTCAGTCGCTGGGCACGGCATCGATTGCCGGACAGAATCAGTCGGCCCCGATCTTCAACCAGAACATCCAGGTTAACGTTAGCGGGCGCATCGGTGATAAGCTCCGTATGAACGTTGACTGGAATACGCTGAACCAGTTTGAGTTCAACAACCGGTTTCGAATCGGTTTTGAAGGTAACGACGACGATATCATCAAGCGTGTCGAGTTCGGCAACGTAAATCTGGAATCACAGAGTGCGCTCATCGGCGGCGGACAGACACTCTTTGGTGTGAGAGCCGATTTCCAGTTTGGCCCTTTGTTTATCAAGACCATTGCCTCGCAGCGTCGCGGAGAGCGACAGTTCATCAATGCCAGAGGTGGCTCGTCGCGGCAGCAGTTTACGATACGCGCCTACGACTACGCCAAGAATCACTTTTTCATCGATACGGCATATTTCGCCGTCTGGAAGGACTACTTCCGCACGGCTACACCGGCCCTGTCCAAGGTCGGTGCTGATGTTGTCGTCAAAGAAATCGAAGTGTGGGAATCCACGACCGACCTGCGTGAGGTTCAGGCCAACGAGGCTGTTGCCTACGCCGAACTGCCGTCGATACGGTTTGCTTCCGGCGAAGTGTATCCGGCAAATCTTACACAGGCCGAGATCAAAGCCGGTATTGTTGAGAGGGGGCGCTTTGTGCTTCTGGATAAGCGCCGTTATGATGTTGATCTTAACCTAGGCACGGTCTCGGTGCTGAACTTGCGTAATGACCGCTACTACGCGGTGTCGTATCGCGTGGAGGGGCCGACAACTTCCGACGCCGACGATCAGTACGTCGGTACGCTGTCTCGCAATGCCAACGAGCGAGACACCATCCTGCTGAAACTGATCGCCCGCCCGCAGATGCAACCGGGCTTCCGCTCGATCTGGAAGAGGATGATGCGTAACCGCTACACGATCGGAGTGCCGAATATCAATCCGCAGGATGCACGTCTGGGCATGTGGTACTACCGGTCGACGAATGACTCGGCCGATGTGATCGATGGCGCTCAGGACAAGATCGTGACGATCTTCCGTGTCGACCAGGTGAATAATGGTACCGGTGTTGAGCCCCCTGACGGCGTATTCGACCCACGCCCCCCGATCTTTAACTCACAGCGAGGAGAGATCACCTTCCCGAGTCTGGAGCCGTTCCGTGAAGGCCTGCGCGAGTACTTCGCAGCAAAGGGCAACGCTCAGCTGGCCGAGCAGTATGTCTTTAACGAAGTGTACGATACCACCGATATCGCTGCCCGTCTTGTTTCGGCCAAGGACCGCTTTCTGATCGTTGGCGAAGCCACGGGCACCCAGATGGGCAGCCGCATACCGCTTGCCTATCAGCTGGCCCCTGGTAGCGTGCGTGTGACACTTGACGGTGTGGCCCTGCGCGAGGGCGTGGACTTCATGGTTGACTATAACAGCGGCTCGTTGTCGCTCCTGAATCCGCGTGCTCAGCTGCCGAATGCCAATCTCAATATCGAATTTGAAAAGAACGATCTGTTCAATCTGACAACGCGGACACTTCTTGGCATGCGTGCCGATATGCGACTGTTCACCAAGCGCCGGATGAACGGATCGATCGGCATGACGATGATGAACTACGATCAGGCGGCCATTGTAGACCGCGTGCTGCCGGGGCAGGAGCCGAATGCCAATTTCATGTTCGGACTTGACGCGAAGTTCAATGCCGAACTTCCGTGGCTGACGGACGCATTGAACTTCATTCCGGGCGTCGACACCAAGGAGAAGTCCACCTTTGCCTTCAACGGTGAGTGGGCCATGGTTGATCCGACGCCGAACAAGCGGTTCTCGACGGTCTCAAGCGACAACGGCAAGGCCGTTGCCTACGTCGATGACTTCGAGTCGGCCCGGCGATACCTGGGTTTTGGCCTCACGCCAACGACCTGGCAGCACTCCAGTGCATCGAAGGATTCAACACTGTGGGACAGTGACACAACAGCGCAGAAGTACCGTGGGAAGGTCTTCTGGTTCCAGAAGTTTGTGCCCGACGTGCCGCAGGTGGACGTTTATCCGAATCGCGCTCAGGTGCAGGGCCGCAACAACATCAATCCTCTGCGCATCGTGTTTGTGCCCGATGAACGGGGCATTCATAATGCCAATCCGGAGTTCATAGACGCGCAAAACCCCGAATGGAACGGTCCGGACAGTCTGGCCGTGCGTCAGAGAGCCGCACAGTTTCAAAGCGACAACCGCCCGCGAGTATGGGGCGGACTAACGCGTCTGCTTTCTCCGTTCAACACAAACTTCGACAACGAGAACATCGACTTCATTGAAGTCATGATGCGCATTGAAGGCTATGAGCCCGGCTCACGGATGTTCATCGATCTGGGGCAGATCAGTGAAGACATCATTCCTAACCAGGGACTCAATACCGAAGACCGTCCGCCGGCGAACAACCTTGTGGACCTCGGTGAAGACACCGGCATCGACGGGCTGACCGACGAGCAGGAGAAGTTGGCCTATCCAGCCCCGTTGAGTCAGGAATCTGATCCGGCGCGGGATAACTACTTCTTCGATTTCCAAAGCAATCGAGATAACCAGGCCGAGGATCAGTTCCGCCGCTACAACAACTACGAGGGCAATGCCACGCAGTCGGAGTTCGGTCAGTTCCCCGACACGGAGGTACTCAACCGCAATAACGGTCAGACCATCTCGCTCGACAACAGCTATTTCCGCTACGAGGTCAAACTCATACCGAACCCGTCGCTGAATCCGCAGATCGTCGGTGGTAACCCGTCGAGCGGATGGTATCAGTTCCGTATTCCCGTGCGCCGTCCGGACTCGATCGTCGGCAATCCTCTGTTCACCAACATCCAGTATGCCCGCATTCACTTTCAGGGCGGTAGCGTGAAGGTCTCAATTGCCGACTGGGGCGTAGTGGGATCCTTCTGGCTGCGCAACCATCAGTTTCAGTCCGGCATTGATCAGACCGACACGGTGGTGCAGGTTGCCTACGTCAACCGCGAAGAAAATCAGGATGCGCCGGACTTTTATACCATGCCGCCGGGTGTGAGAGCGCCGCAGCAGCTTCAGAACCCCGACCCGTATCAGCTGTTGTACCTCAACGAACAGTCTCTCGTGGTGCGCACACGGAATCTTCGCGCCGGCGAAGAGCGATTTACGGCGCGCATCTTCCGTCCGTGGGATCTGTTCTTCTACAAAGAGCTTGCTTTCTTCATCCACGGCGATAACACGATGCCGTCGGCTGTGGCGCAGGGTTCGACGCCAACGGCGTACTGCTTCATTCGTTTTGGTATCGATTCGGCGAACTATTACGAATACCGACGTCCGATGATACGGGGCTGGCAGGACCTTCGCATTCGTATCGAGGACCTGACGGCGATCAAGGAGATCCGCGATAAGTCTCGTGTCGATCACCGGCAGGAGTTTCCGGTGCCGGGTGATCCGCAGGGCATCTATGCCATCAAGGGTAATCCCATCATGACGCGTATTGCGTTCTTCGGGTTCGGCGTAGCCAACCCGGCCGAACGCTATCCCAACGAGCTCTCCACCGCCATGTGGGTGAACGAACTTCGAGCCGTTGATCCTACGGCCGACAACGATTGGGCGGCGATCGGGAATGCCACGCTGAAACTGGCCGATATCGGTGACATCACCACGGCGGTCAACACCTCTACGCCGAACTTCCACCGGCTTGAGGAACGGTTCGGTAATCGTTTGAACTCTACAACGTGGACAACAACAGTGCAGCTGGGCCTTGAACGCCTGCTACCAAAGAGTCTGCGCGAGACAAAGATCCCCATCAGCTACACTCATGCCGAGATCACCGAGACACCGCAGTTCCAGGCGCAGAACGACGTCGTCCTTGAGACAGCTGCACAGGCTGCCGCGCGTGACACGGCCCGCAAGGGGGCCAGCGAAGAGGTCGCCCAGCAGGTTGCCGAAGAGGTCCGACGCCGCTCGCAACGAGTTCGCGTGCAGGATCAGTGGGCACTCAACGGACTTCGGCTGGGCATTCCCGTCAAGGCCTGGTACGTTGATGACATCTTCAATAAGCTTACGTTCAACTTCTCCTACAGTCAGGAGTTTGAGCGGTCCCAGGTGGTGCAGCAGCGGTTCGACTGGCGATGGCGTTTCAAGGTCGACTATGCCGTGAATATTGCCCCTAAGCTGTCGGTCTCTCCGTTGAAGTTCCTCACGGATATCTGGGCGCTTAAGGCCTACAAGGATGCGAAGATCAACTTCCTGCCGCAGTCGCTCAATGCCAGTATGAACATGACGCGCGCACGTGTGACCGAACAGTCGCGCTTTCTGGTGCAGGCAAGCCCCATTATCCGCGAATTCATCGCCGAGAAGTCTCTTGGCTTTAACTGGCGATTTGTCGAGAATGGCTTCCTGAGCCCGACGCTCGACTACAAGGTCATGTCCATGTCGACGCTCGTGCCCTTTGAGCTCGATGAAAACGGCCGCCAGCGCACGGCTTCGCAGCTGACCTCGCAGATCTTCGGCGGGCAGGGTAGTGTACTCAATCTTGGTAGCATCAGTAACTACAATCAGAACGTCACGATCTCTCTCAGGCCTCGCCTGCCGGACATCGGGGGGCTGAATCGCTTCCTTGAGACGACGAGTTCGTACACGTCCAACTTCACACTTTTCGATCCTCTTCAGGCCGACACCACGCTGCGTGACGTTGTTCGTGAGGCCCGCTATGCGGCTACGTTCCGGCTAAGCCCGGTGCTGCGCTGGCGCCAGCTGGGTGCCGAGATCTTTGGTCCCGTGCCAAAGGAAGGGGGCGGCGTGGGCCGCTTCATTCAGGAACTCTTTTTCGGTTTCGAGAATATCACGACGACATTTAATCAGGGAACGAATGCCATCAATAAGGGCGTCCTTGGCCAGTCGGGATTTGGCAATTTCTGGACTCGTACGGTGCTGTTCCGCGACAATGATCCGTCGCTTGGACCCAGTACGGCCTATCAGATGGGCTTGGTTTCCAATCCGCACGGAGAGGTCTCGATCGAGCCATCGTCGACCTTCCCATTCTTCCGCCTTGCGAGTGCCCCGGGCGTGCGTCCGCCGGATGCCGTAATGCAGGACGACTATTCGCAGAAGAATACCCTCCAGGTGCAGACCAGCCGTCCGCTCTGGCCCGGTGCAACGCTCGATCTGACGATGCGAACCGATATTGGTTACACGCGCAATCAGCGCGTCGAAACCGATGCTGCCGGGATACCGACATTCACCAATGTGGTCAAGCGTCAGACGCTCGACCGGACGTTTATCAGCTTCCCCGACATGCCCTTTGGTCTGTCGGATGATAACGTCGAAAACGTCGTACGTCTCTACAACGAGCGCAAGGCCGTCATTCTGGCAAATCCTGACACAACGAATCGTAATTCACAGCTGCTGAATGCGCTGGCAGAGTCATTCCGCGAAGGTTTCGAATCGTGGCAGTTCTTCAGCGGCGAGATCGCCCGCGCTATTCCGGCACTGAACTGGACCCTGCGCTGGGACGGTATCGAAAAGCTGCCTCTGTTCAAGGGGCTTGCTCAGCGCGTGTTTCTCGAGCACGCCTATCAGTCGAACTACACCGAGAATGCCCGCACGAACGATAACGGTCGTTTCATCGAGATCCAGCAGATCAAGTCAGGCTTCACCCCGCTGGTGGGCCTTAATCTGAGTTTTGACGAGAGAAAACTCAACGGTCTGCTCACGGCCACGGCACGGTACAACGTCACCACAACCCATGGATTCAATGCTTCTGCCCGGGCGACGATTTCTCAGGAGACGTCACATGAGTTTCAGATCCAGGCATCGTATCTGCGCCGCAATGTGCCGTTGAAACTGCTCGGGATGGATCTTAACAACGATCTCGAGTTAACCTTCAATACGCAGGTCCGCCGCAACCGTCGCGGTCAGTACGATGTGCTGAACTACAAGCCCGGAGGCGCCGTGGTGGACGGTACCACACAGATCGTCATCGAGCCCCGTGCCCGCTACACGCTCAGCGAGCGCGTTACCGCCTCTGCCTTCTTCAAGTACGAGGGAAATTTCAGCGAGGGGGCGGCCAATCCGGGTTTCAGCACAACCCAGGTCGGGGTTGATATCCGACTGTCGATCTCAGGCGGCCGATAGCGTGAAACGTGCATGAAACAAGGTTTTTACGGAGTACGCACTGCTTCGTACCTTTGTCGCTGTCTCCGCTGAAAGTAGACCGTAGGCGGCATTCGCATTCTTACATCATCGTGACGCTTGTCACGGCCATGGAGTCGTTGAATCAATGGGAAAGATCATTGCCGTTGCGAACCAGAAGGGTGGGGTAGGCAAGACTACCACCGCCGTAAACCTTGCTGCATCGCTGGCCGCAACCGAGCAACGCACGCTGCTTGTTGACATCGACCCTCAGGCAAATGCCTCGCACGGGTACGGGGTCGACACAACAGCGCTTGATAAGACAGTTTACGAAGTCCTTGTTAACAGACTGCCGATCGAAACCGTTGTCGTCACAACGGCGATGCCGTTTCTGGACCTTGTTCCGTCGCACATCAATCTCGTCGGCGCCGAGATCGAACTCATCGATGTCCCGCAGCGCGAGCAGCTGCTCAAGAGCATCCTCTCGTCGATCAAGGATAAGTACGACTACATCGTCATCGACTGTCCACCGTCGCTCGGTCTGCTGACGCTTAACTCATTGACGGCTGCCGACTCGGTGCTGATACCGGTGCAATGTGAGTTCTACGCTCTTGAGGGTCTGGGGCAGCTTCTTAACACGATCTCGATCGTACGCCGTACGTCCAATCCGGCGCTCGAGATCGAGGGTGTGCTGCTCACGATGTATGATTCACGTCTGCGCCTGAGCAACCAGGTTGTCGACGAAGTGCGTCGGCACTTCGAAGACAAGGCCTGCCGCACGGTGATCGCCCGCAATGTCCGTCTGTCTGAAGCGCCAAGTCACGGCAAACCGGTTCTGCTCTATGACGCCTCCAGCATCGGCGCACAGAACTACCTGGCACTGGCCACGGAAATACTCGAAAAGAACGCCACAACCGCCGGCGCGCTGGTCGGCTAAGGACGGAGAAAAACCACGTGAAGCAAGGACTCGGACTCGGAAAGGGCATCGGAGCTCTCATCCCGAAGGAACTTTTGCGACCCGAAACGACCGCACAGCAGCCCATTGTGGCCGATGCGCAGCCTTTGGGAGTGACGGCCATTGAGATATCGAGGATATCGACCAATCCCGTTCAGCCCCGTCATCACTTCGACCAGAAGGCGCTCGAGGAGCTGGCGCAGTCGATCGCCGTGCACGGCGTGATCACGCCGATCACGGTGCGCAGGCATTTTGATGGCTACGAGCTCATCAGCGGAGAGCGTCGGTTCCGAGCAGCGCAGATGGCCGGACTGACGGTGATACCGGCGCATGTCATCGAGGTGGGCTCAGACGCACAGATGCTTGAGATCGCACTCGTGGAGAATCTGCAGCGCGAAGACCTTGATCCACTGGAAGTGGCGCAGGGTTATCAGCGTCTGATCGACGACTGTAATCTTAAGCAGGACGATGTGGCGGTGAAGGTCGGCAAGGACCGCAGCACGGTTGCCAATTCGCTGCGGCTTCTCAAGCTTCCGCCTGATATCCAGGCAGCTCTTCGAAACCGTCGAATATCCATGGGGCATGCGCGGGCATTGCTTGCACTTTCCTCTGAGGGCCGCATGCTCTCGGTGTTGCGTGAGATCGTCAACCGCGAAATGTCGGTCCGCAAGACCGAGGCCCTGGTCAAGGATCTTGAGCTCGGCCGTAAGGAAGTTACCCGCACAGGGGAGATCCGTGCGCGTTCGTCAAAGGCGACGCAGCGCGCAGAATCCAGCCAGCCCGACAAGTCCCTCCAGGCCATCGAGGACTCGCTGCGACACGTCTTTGCCACGCAGGTGCGCGTGCGCATGAAGAATGACGAGGCCGGCGCAATTGAGATTGAATTCTTTTCACTCGAAGAACTTGAGCGGTTGCTGGACATGATGATGTCGGCTCCTACGCAGCAGGGCGGCTCGCGATGAGTCAGCCTGCGGCGCATCATGCAACGCACTACAGGGTGCGCTATAGCGACACCGACAAGATGGGTGTGGTCTACCACGGCAACTACCTGCGGTTGTTCGAGATAGGTCGAACCGAGTATCTACGTCACCGGGGGCTGCCCTACAGCCAGATGGAACAGTTAGGGTACATGCTGCCGGTGCTTGAGGCAAAGTGCGACTTCCTTCTTCCGGCGCGATACGACGATTTGCTCGAGATCCGCACGGTGGTTGAGCCCCTTGACGGTATGCGGCTGACGATCAGCTATGAGATCGTGCGCGATGATGCTACACTCGTGCGTGGATGGACTCGTCACACGTTCGTGCGTTCGGAGACCTTCAGGCCGACGCGTCCCCCGGAGTTTTTCCTCAATGTGGTCGGAGAACAGTCGTGAATCGATCGCGTCACAGCATCCGTGTGCATTTGGCTGTCATTTTGGTGGGATGCGCCTGCATGGCTCCGAGTCTACCGGCCCAGCAGACGTTCATCTTCAACTTTCTGCGCAGTACCATCAGCGCCCGCATGGCCGGGCTGGGCGGCGCAACGGTTGCCGTAACGGATGATCCGGCCAATGTGGTCATCAACCCTGCCGTGCTGGCGACGGTCGATTCGTCTACCGTGACTGCGACGTTCATCAAGCACGTGTTGGACATCAACGCCGGGTATGCTACCTACAACCGCAGTGTCGAGGGCGTTGGTGATATGGGATTCACAGTCGGTTACCTCAACTACGGCAGCTTTTCCAGAACGTCCGTCAATGGCGACCGGACGGGATCGTTCGCTGCCAATGATCTGGCCGTATCGGTCTCGCTCGCCAACGAGTTCGATTCGCTCATCAGCTATGGTGTGACGGCCAAGCTGCTGCACTCAACCATACCGGATATGTCGTCGACGGCCATTGCGCTCGATGCCGGCATTCTCTACCGCATGCCGGCACGTCGCCTGAATATCGGCCTGAGCATTCTGAACGTGGGTACGCAGCTCAGCACGTACGATGGCGTGACAGACCGTTTGCCATTGGACATGCGTCTTGGCCTCAGCCACCGCCTGCGCGGACTTCCGCTCATGGTGAACTTTTCGCTGAATCACCTGACGGATCAGACCGATAACCTCCTGGATCGTCTGCAGAACTTTTCGGTAGGGGGCGAGCTCTACCTCGGAAAGGTTCTTCAGGCGCGTTTGTCGTACGACAACCGACTGCGCAATACCTCCGGCGTGAACATCGCATCGCAGCTCTCTGGGTTGAGTGCCGGCGTCGGACTGCGGCTGACGAGTTTTTCATTCGATTATGCCTACAGTGCTCTCGGCGCGGCAGCTGTTATGCACCGACTGAGTCTTGTAATCCCAATTCAATAACAGAACCCCCAATGACGTACCGCGGATTCCATGCTCGGATGACGCTACCGCTGCTTGCAGCGTGCCTTCTGTGCTGGCTCGTTGCTGCCAGTTCAATGGAGGCGATCGTGGCCATTGGTGCATTGTGTGTGATCGTTGTGGTGTTCACGTTTCCATGGGACTCCTGGGCTGTGCGGCGCGGCGTATGGGACTTTCCGGAAGACCGGCTGCTCGGCAGGCTGGGTGTGCTGCCATATGAAGAGGTCGCCTTCTTCATTCTTCAGACCCTGCAGGTGTCGTTCCTCACACTCGCACTCGTGCGATGGTTCCCCGCAGCGCCTGCTCGTGATGCCGTGCCAACCATGGCCGAGGCTGCTGTTGCCGGCAGTGTGATCCTGGTTGCTCTGCTGACACACGTGTTCACCCGAAGCTTCCGGTCACGGCGGCCGCACCTAACCTATGCCTGGCATCTGGGCGTGTGGTTCGTTCCGCTGATTGCGGCGCAGTGGGCTTTTGGCTGGACGATCCTCTTGCCGCGGCTTGATGTTATCGTGGTGGCGACGCTAACCATCGGAAGTCTGCTGACTGCGGCCGACGTATGGGCCGTTCGGCGTGGCATCTGGTTTTTTGACGAGCATCAGATCACAGGATTCAAGTTTGCCGGCATCCTTCCGTGGGAGGAAGCCGCATTCTTTTACCTGACAAGTCTGCTTGTTGCTCAGAGCATTTTGCTGTTCGTTCCTTCATCACTTCGTTAGAGAAGAGCAAGACAACACCGGACATGGAAAGTCTTCGTTTCGATCTTGCCGGCGGGCCATGGTACGTCTACGCGGTCTTTGCGATCGTTGCCATCGCTGCTTCGGCCTATCTCTATCGCGTGACCATTCCGCCGATCGATCGGCGTATGCGTCTGGTGCTCATCGGCCTACGGTCGATCGGCCTTATGGCCCTGATCCTCATGCTCTATGAGCCCCTTTTGCGCTTCCGTCGCAGTGAGACCGTCGAGCCGCGCATTGCAGTCGCCGTTGATGTGTCGCGCTCGATGGGCATGCGAGACCGCTCCCGTGATCGGGCGTCGGATCTGCGCAGTGTCGTTGAACGAGTCACCGACCGCCTGTCAGATGCGGCCGATGTCTACGTGTTCGACGAGAGTGTTCGTACTCTCACCGGCGATATCGACACGTTGCCGCTCAAGGGCTTTCGGTCGGACATCGGGGCTGCAATTCGCAAGCTCGCCAACGTTTCTGCGGAGGTGGATTACGGCGCGATGCTGATCGTGAGCGATGGTAATCACAACAGCGGTGAGCAGCCTATCTATTCGGCCGAGCGCAGTGGCATGGCGGTGTATGCCATCGGTATTGGCGATAGCGTGCCACCGTCCGACGTGCGGCTTGTATCGGTGACCTCGGCAGGTGTTGGCGTGGTCAACGAGGTGATGCCGGTCACGATCGATGTCGAGCAGGCCTATATCACGGACCGAACGGCCACGGTCATTCTGAACGATAACGGCACGGACGTGGCCCGTCTGGCGCTGCCGCTGAGGCAGAATACGCCTCGTTACCAGATCACGCATCAGTGGACACCATCGAGTGAAGGAGTGCATCTGCTGACGGCACGCATCGTCGATGCCGGCTCGGAGTTTACCCAGAAGAATAACGCTGCACAAACCTCGGTGCGTGTGCGCAAGAACAAGAAGCGCGTCGTGCTTTTTGCCGGCGGGCCAAGTCCGGACGTTTCCTTTGTACGCTCATCCGTTGAACAGGATCCGACGCTCCAACTTGCGACGTACATCCATCGCGAAGGCGCAGCGTTCTACGAAGGCAGTCCCGGAGCCGGTGCACTGAATGATGCAACGTCGATCGTCCTGATCGGCTTTCCGACGGCCTACACGCCGAAGTCCGTCATTGACGACATTGCCGCCAGGTGTCGGCGCGGCGCGTCGTTGCTCTTTGTTGCCTCGGCAACTACCGACTATGGCAAGCTTGGAGCGCTCTCGGAGTTCCTTCCTTTCCGTGTTGCCTCCAATCGTCCGGTCGAGGTCAGCATCACGGCCGATGTGGCGGCTGTAGCCACGGCAGATCCGCTCATGCGGATCTCGGGCAGCGACGCCGACGCCGGAGTGTGGAACAGTCTACCACCGATCTATCGCACGGAGCTGTTTGCCGAACCAACGCCGGGGTCGGTCGTGCTGGCACGGTTCAAGGTCGGCTCGACACCGATCGATGAGCCCCTTATCATCAAGCGCGATATCGGTCAGATGCGCTCGCTGGCAATTCTTGGCCACGGACTCTACCGCTGGCGGCTACTGGGGCAGGGGCCGGCGCAGGCCCGCGGCGCTACGACGACGGATGTGCTGCAGAGCTTTACTATGAACACGATGAAGTGGCTAAGCGTGCGCGATGATGAGCGGCGCGTGCAGATCCGTAGCACGCACGAAGCCTACATGGTGGGTGAGAGCGTCGCCTTTGTCGGCTCGGTCTTTGATCAGACCTACTCTGCCGTTGATGACGCCGAGGTGCGTGTGGTCATCGATGCTCAGGGGGCGAGCCGCACCATAGAGCTGGCGCCCAAGGGCGGCGGACAATACGCGGCCGTGGTCGGCAGTCTGCCACCCGGACGCTACACGTTCACCGGTGTGGCGACTTCGCGTGGCGTGACCGTTGGACGTGACCAGGGCACCTTCAGCGTAAGTGAGATCGGTCTGGAGGAGCAGACAACGACCATGAATGCTTCGCTGCTCCGCGTGCTGACACAACGTGCCGGCGGCCGCTTTGGAGCTGTGGATTCGCTTGACAGTGTTCTGGATGCGCTGCTGCGCGATCCGCGGCTTCGCCCCGTGGTTCGCACCAGCGAGAGGGAACTCGCGCTACAGCACCTGCCGTGGATCGTAGCTGTAGCCCTGACGGCCTTTGCCCTTGAGTGGTTCCTGCGCAAGAGACGGGGTCTTGTGTAATGTCACGTCGGCTGCCGTCGCATCTTGCCGACCTGTATAAGGAGCGCCGCAAGGAGATCGGACAGAGGCTGCAAGAATTTTCACGCGTTGCTCCGCAGAAGTGGTTCTACGAACTCTGCTTCTGCCTTATGACGCCACAGTCGAGCGCTGTACACGCGCATGCAGTGCAGCTGGAGCTCGAGCGAATCAAGTTCTTTCAGCATGGGCAGGATGTGGTGCATCTTCTTCGCGATCCAGCCACGTACATCCGATTCCACAACACCAAGCATAAGCGCCTGCATCTGGCACGCGAGCAATGGCCGAGCATCGAAGCCATTCTGCTCGATAGGGGGCTCGGCGCACGAGAGCGTCGTGATCGTTTGCGTCACGAGGTCAACGGCTTCGGAATGAAAGAGGCAAGTCACTACCTGCGCAACATCGGACATCGCGGACTTGCGATCATTGACCGGCATCTACTGACAAATCTCATTGCCTGCGGCGTGTACGATGAGCCCCCTGCGGTGAACTCTGATGATCGATACCGCGAGGTTGAAGCAGCATTTGAGAGCTATTGCAAGGGCATCGGAATTGACATGGACGAGATCGATCTGCTCTTCTGGTGTGCCCAGACCGGACACATTCTGAAATAGGATGACCGATGACGTCAGCGGTGCGCCGAGGCGGCTAGGTCGGCGAGCCTTGTTGTTGGGAGCACGGCCTGCTGCTGCTCTCCTGTAGCAAGGACAATGTCCGTTCCGCTGATGCATGCCTGGATGTCGCACGTGATGCGATTGCCGATGACGCTTACAACCCGTGCCGTGATGCGCACGCTGGCGCCGACGGCCGCCATGGCCTTGTGGGACATACTCAGCGCGGTACCGCAGGCGTTATCATCACCCTCGAAGTAGGGTTCAATGGCGCGGCGGGCGGCCACCTCGGCGTGGTAGCAGAGCCAGAACGTTGAGTACACCGGATGCAGGACCTCATCGCCGAGACGGGCAACCATCTCCGGTGTGACCACGATGTCGATGTGCGCAATTGACGATGCAACTTCCGGTCTCATGGGTGTTCCTTACTCTTGGCCGTAGAAGGACATAACTTTGCAGCCATGCGCGTTGCACTGACCACGTTGGGCTGCAAGTTAAATGCCACGGAGACGTCGGCCATCGAGCGGCGCTTTGCCGCGATGGGGCACGAGATCGTGGAATATGGTCAGCCGGCGGACCTGCTGGTTGTCAACACCTGCACCGTTACCGAAGCCGCCGATGTGGAGTGCCGGAAGGTCGTACGTAAGGGGCTTCGTGCAGCGCCAGAAGCCCGCGTGGTCGTTACCGGATGTTATGCTCAGCTCAAACCCGATGCGGTTCTGTCGATCGACGGTGTCAGCGCCGTGGTCGGCACGGCCTCGAAGATCAGCATCCCGGAGATGGCCGACACGATCATGCAGTCACCGGTGCCCCTGCGGATGGTTCCGCCCCTTAACGGCCAGACGCTGTTCGCACCGGCACGCTCATCGCGGGTGAACACTCGTACGCGTGCATTTCTGAAGGTGCAGGACGGATGTGATTACTCCTGCTCATTCTGCACAATACCCAAGGCGCGCGGCCCATCACGCGTGATGACGCTCTCAGACGTGCGTCAGGAGCTTACGGCCATTGCCCGTGAGGGGTTTCATGAGTGCGTTGTCTCGGGGATCAATCTCGGTGAGTACGCCGATGCAGGCGGATCGCGCATGATCGATCTACTGCATATGATCGAGGCCATGGATCTGCCGTACCGGGTAAGATTGGGTTCGATCGAACCGAATACCATTAGCGACGGTATCATCGAGTTCCTTGCATCGTCTCGCACGATCGTGCCTCACTTTCACATACCGCTGCAAAGCGGTTCGGATGAAATACTGCGACGCATGCGCCGGAGGTACAACTCGACGATGTACCGGTCGGTGGTGGAGAAGATCATCGGTCGGATACCTGATGCAGCTGTCGGTATCGACGTGATCACGGGTTTCCCGGGCGAGACAGACCATCACGCGCGCCAGACAGAACAGTTCCTAGCCGATCTTCCATGGGCATACCTACACGTGTTTACGTACTCCGAGCGCGCCGATACCGATGCAACGCTAATGGGCGGCAGCGTGGATGTTGCCACGCGACGCGAGCGTACGCGACGTCTGCGGCAGATGAGTCAGCAGCGTACGATCGAGTTCCATCGGGCGAACATCGGTCATGTGCGGACATTTCTTCCCGAGGGATACGAGGCCGAGTATGGATGCTGGACCGGGTGGACGGAGAATCATGTTGCCGTTCGTCTGCCGGGTGAGCCGGAGATGCAGAAGCGTCCCATCAGCGTGCGGCTTGTCTGCGAGGATGGTGCCGCTCTAAGAGCCGAGGTGTTGGATGAAACGAGCATTGAACAACCGTCACTAGCCGAACAGGTCAAGACATGAGAGTCTTCATCGCCGTCGACATGGAGGGGGCCACGGGCGTGGTCCATCACGATCAGCTCATGCCTGACGGCAGAGGATATGCCGCAGCGCAGAAACTGCTCACGGCCGACGTCAATGCCGTTATCGAGGGGGTGCTGTTGGTGGAGCCGCAGGCCGAGGTCGTTGTCGGTGACGGCCACGGAATCATGCGCAACGTCCTGCTCGACCAGCTTCATCCGTCGGCCCGACTCGTCGTTGGTTCGGCTAAGCCTTCCAATAAGCCCCTTTGTCAGCTAGAGGGCGTACAGTTCGGTGCCGACGTGGCCTTTTGCGTCGGCTACCATAGCATGGCCGGAACGCCCGGTGGTCTGCTGGCGCATACCTACATCGGCTCGCTCATTCGTGAGCTACGACTTAACGGACGCGCCGCCGGCGAGGTCGAAGTCAATGCTGCCGTGCTGGCAAGCTTAGGCATCCCGCTGGCCATGGTCAGCGGTAACAGTGAGCTTCAGGCAGAGATCCGTGCGTGGAACACTTCGTCGGTGTTCGTCTGCACAAAGCAGACCCTTGGACCGACCGCGGCGATCTGTCTAACGCCAACGGCTACCGGAGAGCTCCTGCGCAAAGGGGCTAGCCAGGCCATTGCCGATCGCTCGTGCTGGCATCGTTCGGTCACGGGGCGTACCCGCTTCGAGGTCGATACGTATCGCAGGGAGCAGGCTCAGAAGGCCTTTGCCTATGACGGCGTTGAACAGGTAGGGGAGATGACCTTTGCATGCGAGCATGAGAATGCGGCCGAGGCGTTTCGCATCCTTTGGAGGGCCTGCACGATGGCCCTCGAAGAAACACCACCGTGGCTTAGCTAGGGTCGGCCGTCGACACCTCCGGGTAGCCAATTGCCGTCAGGCACAGGCCATGTGCCGGAGCAAGAAGAGGAGCTACGGAACGCGATGCGGAGTCGCGCATGGAGGTTAGCTGATCGAGCGTAAATCGTTGTCGTGCAACGGACATGCATGCACCAATGATGGCCCGGCACATTCCGTACACGAACCGGTCTGCGCGTAATCTGACCTCGAGCACATCACCGTTTATCGTTGCCTGGCAGGTCTGCAGATTGCACACATAGCTGGACGTATCGGGGTTGGACTTCGAGAACGCCGTAAAGTCGTGCCGCCCGCGCATGACCTGCAGGGCTTGTTCGAAAAGGTCCCGGTCGAAGGGGGCTTCCGGATCCCACGACGTCAGTCTTGTAAACACACTTGGTTTGAGCGCGATGCTATAGACGTACTCTCTCCAGACCGCATCGAAGCGTGCATGGAACGAATCGTGCACACGCTCGGCGCTCAGTATGCGGATGTCTTTCGGCAGACGTGTATTGATGGCCACCGCCACCTTGTTGATCGGGATCTGATGAGCCCCCTCCGGCAGCTCCACGTGCGCGCACTGCCCGCTGGCATGCACGCCGGCATCGGTTCTGCCGGCTCCATGGATGATGCATGGCACGCCGTAGGCCACCGTCAGCGCTTCTTCGATTCGCTGCTGCACAGACACGCCGTTGGTCTGGCGCTGCCAGCCAACATAGTTGGTTCCATCGTACGCAATCAGCAGTCGAAGTCGCGGCATCAGGCAAAAGTATCATCGATGGGCAATTGTTCGAGATGTAAGCCCACCGTGTGACGGTTCATTCCTTCTGCCTGTGGTAGATTTGTTTTCCGAAGTTAGATGTCTACTCGTATGGGGTTCTTATGAAACACGCATTTCTATGTGGCATACTCGTCCTGATATTCCTGAGCCAGTCGTGTAGCCATTATGTAAGTGAGGCGGATCCGTCGGTTGCGGCTGATGACGATATGGGTGCAGATAGGTCTGTCTTTCTGGCGATCCGCGCGGAAGTCATGTATCCTTTGGATGAGTATGCCGTGACGATGGATGCGCGTCATGGCCGTGATGGACCAGTGGTTGAATCTCTTCGGAGATCCTATCTCTATATCAACGGCGTCAAGCGTGGATTACAATATGGATTTCCATATCAGCTATCATCTACACCCATAGTCTTACCGATTGGCACTTCAGAGTTAGAGATTGGATTCCAAGGCCCCGGTAGGCCGGTAGAGAGAGCGCGGTTCGCCCTTGCACCCCGTCTTTCGTATAAGCGCACCTTTTCTGCTTCGAGGACATCCGGACTTGTGGTCACGATTTCGCCTGCGCTGGGCCAAGATGAGATTGTCGAACTAACTGTGTATCGATCGGTCGGCACTTTTAAGCGTATAGCGTCACGCGTGTTTCAGGGTCTTGGACTATCCACTCTGAATGTCGCCGCGACCGATTTTGCCGCCCAGATTCAATCTGACGGGGAAATGACTGTTGAGTTGGACCGAAAGAGGGTGACATTTCGTAACGTTCTCTTCAGCGATGGCATCGAGTTATCACAGAGCCAAGGGAGTGTCTTTCAATATGTGACTGTCAAGCCATGAATAAAATACTCGTGCTTCTTACTGTGACGCTAGTATCGGCTGTGACCGCCGTAGCCCAGCTGCCACGCTTAGGTGCAACGATTTCAAACAATACGAAGATGTATTTCGGCATTGGGCGACGCAGTGGAAACCACGATTCGATGAAGGTCGTCAAAGGGTCTGGAGTGACGTTCCTGGGAATGCGTCGGGACTCCATCGTTGATTCCGTCGTTTTCTCAGCCGATGAGGTACCCACTCTTGAACGATACCTGCGTGACTACGAAAAGCTCTTGGCCAGTAAGACCGACCTTTTCGTCAGTGATACCGGTATGCGCAGGATTCTTGGTCGTGTTGCTCCACGCCAGTTCGCCGACATAAATGTCCTACGGGTCTCTGTCCGACTATCAAGTGGTTCAGTCAAGACAGGCGTTCCTATGGTTGCAACACAAGACAACTTGCTTATTGCGGAAGGTGAGGCATATGATCCTGCTGTGGATCTACCGCAACAGAAGTTTACCTGTATTCCGGTAACACTCATTGAGGACCTTACTCCTGACGTTGGCGCTATATCTCCGAGATGGTTCAAAGTGCGGGGTGATCATACATACTTTAACACGGCAGTGCGACTTTCCGGTATAACCTTCGCATACATGCAGAGCTTCCCCCCCGAGTTCGAGGCATGCATTAATCCTGTCACAGATAATGAACTTAAATATGCTGATGTTTCTAAGGTTTGCCCGCGATCTGCTGATGCGTATGTGACCGCGTTTAGTGGGGTCGTTGCTTCGGTTATGCGACCGGATGCCTTTGCTGAGTTGCCTTTCGGGAGTAGGTTTCGACGTCCCTCCCTGGATTATCAGCCAGTGTCATTCACGTCTGGCGTCGAAGCGTCCATGTACGTCAGCGAACTGCATGACATTGGATTCCGCGCCATGCTGGTGGCACAGCCTCCCACTGTTCAAGATTCTACGGTGCAAAACTCCCTCGGGATGGATGCGTATTCGTTTCACCTGTTGGGTACGTGGCATATTACTCCACTGGACGCTATCGGATTTAATACGGTCGGGGTATCGGCAACTCTTGGTGTAGGGCCGTCAATTCTCTCATACAGAGCTCGCACCTATCGCGATGCAGTTAACCTGACCACGTCTGGCAGTGGTCTTGCTCTTGACTTTGCTTTGAGTGTGAATATGCAGGTGTGGATATCTAAGTCCTTCACTGTTGGCTTGCGAGGGTATTCGATGTATCAGCACGGTCTGAGCAATTCCATCGAGAGCATTGTAGATGAAAGACCAAATCAGATGCCGTGGGAAGTACTGTTTATTGTCTCTCAACAGTCTGCGGCGTTCTTCGGAGCTCAACTTTTCGTTAGCTATTCACTATAACGTAGTACAGGTGAAATGAGATGAGAACCCTACGAAACGATGTCTCAATGCGCAAGGCAGGCGAAAGGACGCAGGCTCTCGTGTTTCGATTCAGCTTGGTAGTACTTATGATGTCCAGCATTTCCTGTGGTCACTACGTCGGTTTGTCAGATCCGGTTGTGACGCCAGATCGAAGAGCTGACACCTTGAGAAGGGCATTCCTGGCAATCCGTGCCGAATCCAATAATCCGAGTTCCGCTTACAACGTAACCATGCAGGCTCGCAAGTGGAGAAATGGCCCCAAGCTCGACTCCATCACAGGTGCCACATTCATTGTTAATGGGAAGAGTTACGACCTAAACAAAGGGTTCCCGTTCAATCGGGATGAACTTCGGCTAGGGAGCGCCATGCCGGTGCTATCGATTCGGTATATCAGCCCCGAACAGCTAGACACCGGTGTAGATATTTATCTTGATCCGCCTAAAAGCTTTAAGCTGTCATGCCGTGCTTCAAAAGAAGACGGACTTTCAATACATGTGGATCCTCCGATAAGAGATTCAGAGACGATCGAAGTGCACGTCTATAAGTTGTTTGGTT
Source organism: Ignavibacteria bacterium (assembly GCA_947459875.1). GTDB lineage: Bacteria > Bacteroidota > Ignavibacteria > Kapaibacteriales > Kapaibacteriaceae > UBA10438. The sequence continues at coordinate 3,422 of CANHFG010000012.1, read as the reverse complement.
TGTTTGGTCTTGTTGCAACACGGGTGTTCAAAGGTGGGGGCACGTCGTCACTGAAGGTGATGAGTCCATCGGATTTTGAGAGTAAGATCGCCGATGATCCGGAAATCGTTGTTGAGGTTCAGAGACAGAAAGTCACTCATGGCTCCTTCCTGTTCAGTGATGGAATCGAGCTAACCCAGGTGTATGGACCAGTTCATCAATATGTTAAAGTGGCGCCGTGAGCAAGCTCTCGCGACGTGTCCTAGTGTTGACCTTGCTGTTGACCATGTCTGCGCTCGCGGCACGGTCTCAACTAGTTCGCGTCGGAAGCCGTATATCTGTCAACGAGAGCAAGTACTTTGGCCTGGCGCGCAATGGCATCGACGTCGACTCCATTCTGGTGATCAATGATGTTGGGGTAACACTGGTAGGCATGCGCGATGATTCACTGGTCTATTCCGTCAAGTTCACCGCTGATGAAGTTCCCATACTGGAACGCTATCTCCGTGACTATGAGCGAATGCTTTTGAGTGAGGTAGACCTCTTTATCGGTGATACTGGGATACGGAAGATTCTTATCCGTGTCGCTCCTGAGCAACACTATTACCGGATCGTACCGAGAGTATCTGTACAACTGTCCAACGGAACGATCACAACAGGAGTCCCGCTCGCAGCAACGGATGAAAGGCTCATCTTGTCGAAGGGTTCCAGTTTCGATCCCCTTACGGATCTGCGATCCGATGGGTACCACTGCATTCCCGTCGCGCTGATCACCGGCATAACGAGTGACGTTGACGAGTTGTCACCCCGGTGGTTAGTGGTGCAGGGAGATGTCCGTAGATTCCGTACGGCCATCCGGGTTATCAGTCCCGACAGAGTGTACATGACATCTGTACCGCCTGAAGTTGAAACCTGTGCATCGAATCTTCTCAATGATGAGGTAGATGGTGCGCCGTTACATATGGTCCTTCCGAGATCGAATGTCCGGACGCTTGCAGCATTTGGTGGTTTCGTTGAATCGGTGTTGCGGCCGACTGCGCTGGTCGTCCGATCTGCCGGAGGCACGAGCTCAGAAAGTGAACTTAGTTATCAGCCCAAGGTGTTTTCTTCCGGCGTGGAGTACTCAGTTTTCGTCAGTCAGTTCTATGATCTGGGTGTACGGGCCGTTATACACGCCCAGCCTTCGACGATCGGTGACTCGAGTCAGCAGAACTCTCTTGGCGCTGATTCGTATTCACTGCATCTCACTGGAACTTGGAATGCTGTGCCAATTGACAGCGTTGGCTTCAATAGGGTTGGACTGTCTACTACTTTTGCTGTCGGCTCCTCGTTTGTGGACTACCGAGCCCGAACGTTTTTCAGAAACAGAAACTTTACAAGCACCGGCTTCGGCATTACTTTAGATGCAGCCTTGAACGCGAGTTTGACCGTGGCTCTAACGAGGTCATTTGCAGTTGGTGTTCGATGTTTTGCCTGGGGTCAGTATGGTATCTACAGTGCAATTGATTCAATAACCCATAACGTGCCTTTCGATTCACCGCATAGGTTCTCATTCAATGTCGATGGGATGTCGGTGATATCTGTTGGGGCCCACCTGTTTGCAAGCTATGTGCTCTAAAAAGTGACCTCAGACTCTCGGACTAGTCGACATACTTAGAGGCTGTTGTTGATCTCTTCTAAAGGCAGGAGTTTTGCGCCCTGATCCTGCCCCACCTCCAGCGTGTCCATGCCACCGGCATAGGACAGATGTCCGTGATATCCGCCGATGACGCGCGTTAATATGCGCACGTCCGACACCATGATACTGCGCCAGGAGCCGATGCCGTGCAGCGTGCCGCGCAGGATGAGGGCCGACGAGCGAAGTTCCTGACGGAAGCTTTCGCGCACGGCCGGGGGGACGGCGCACTGCAGAAAACCGCTTTCGTCTTCAAGGGTAATGAACAACATGCCGCGCGCCGTTGGAGGAGCCTGACGCAGGATGACGATACCGGCTACCGTGACCTGCAGGCGGGCATCGGGACTGAGCCGGCTGATGGTTTCGATCGTCCGGATCTCAAGCGACATCATCGAGCGTCGGTACAGCGTCATGGGGTGCACGCGGGCAGCCCCCTGCATGATATAATCGTAGGCCAGACGCTCCTGGGCACGCAGTGGCGGCAACGGCGGAATGTCATCGGCATGCAGTGCCGGCAGCGCAAAGAGCGTCTCCTCGGCCGATGCCGTAGCCGACATGCGCTGGCGCACAACGCCAACAATCCAGGCCGCGCGGCGTGCATCGGGCTCAAGTGCCTGCATGGCTCCGGCAATGGCGATGCATTCCAGCGTATCGCGCGGCACATCGGGCAAGCGCTGCACAAGGTCCTCCACGCTGGTAAACGGCGCTCGTGCGCGCTCCCAGACGATCTGACGGGCAACGCTTTCGCTAACGCTACGGATGGCGGTAAGGGGCTTGCGGATGGCGGCGCGTCCGGCAGCATCATACTCGATGTCGTAGCGCAGACCCGAGCACATCACATCGCACAGCAGCACCGGCACATTCCAGCGCCTGCACTCTTCTTCCAGCGTCATGAGGTTGTACATCCCCGGCCGATGCTGCATGAACGCTGCCATGTAGGCGGCCGTGTGGTGCGTCTTGAGCCAGGCACTCTGGTAGACGATCTTGGCAAAGGCCGCCGCATGGGAGCGGCAGAATCCGTAGCCGACAAAGTGAGAGACCATTTCATAGACCTTTTCAGCCGACGCAAGGTCAACACCGCGCCGGCAGGCCCCCTGCACAAAGCGATCGCGCATGGATGCCATCAGATCGCGGTTGCGGTTCTTCGACACCAGCGAGCGAAAGTCGTCGGCATCTTCCAGCGTCATGCCGGCAAAATGATGGGCGATCTCGAGCACCTGTTCCTGAAACAGTACAATGCCCAGCGTGTCGGCAAGGATCGGCTCAAGGTCGGGATGCGGATACGTTACCGGCTGCTGACCCCGACGTCGGGCGATGTAGGGGTGGACCATGCCGCCTTGCAGCGGCCCTGGCCGGAAGAGTGCGACCTCGGTGACAAGGTCCGAGAACCGCTCCGGCTGGTGCTTGGCCAGCAGGTGGATCTGCCCCTGCGACTCGATCTGGAACACCCCCAGCGTGCGCCCGCTGCGGATCGTCTCAAAGGTCTGCGCGTCATCCAGCGGCAGATCATCGACGTCTGGAGCGGTCCCGGTATGACGCTGGATCAGTTCCAGACACTCGCTGATGCAGGCCAGCATCCTCAGACCCAGTACGTCGAACTTCACCAGCCCCATCGCCTCGACGTCGTCCTTGTCGAACTGTACTACGGCTACACCGTTGGCCGAGCGCTGCACGGGTGTGAACATGTCAAGGGGCTTGCTCGATAGAACCATACCGCCGGAGTGCTGACCCAGGTGCCGTGGATGATCCAGCAGCAGCGATGCGGCTC
>CANHFG010000011.1 GCA_947459875.1 Ignavibacteria bacterium | reverse complement strand
GGTTATGAAGGGCATGACCGGGTGCAGAAGGTGCAGTGTTCCGTCGATCACTGAAAATGCGTTGTCAAGAACGGACAACCGATGAGAATCGGAAGGGGCTTGTGTTAGCTGCACCTTGACGACTTCGACGTACCAGTCGCAGAAGTCGCGCCAGATGAAGTCGTAAAGGATCTTCGCGTATTCGGTGATGCGGTATTCATCAAGTGCCTTCGTTGCCGCATGCACGGTCGAGGCATACCGCGAACGGATCCAGCGGTCGGCCGTGCTGAGCTCGTAGGCCGCATCGGGGGATGTTCCCGGCGCTACCTCGAACCGCTTCATCTGCAGAAATCGGCAGGCATTCCAAACCTTGTTGGCAAAGTTTCGCCCCAGCTCCATTGAGGCAATGTCCTGGGTCTTCTCGTCGATATCCAGGCGCACATCCATGCCAAGCGGCGCCAAATAGATCATGGTAAAGCGCACGGCGTCGGAGCCGTACTTTTCGATCACGTTCAGCGGATCAGGCGAATTGCCGAGTGATTTGGAGAGTTTCCTGCCTTTGGCATCACGAATGATGCTGGTGAAGTACACATCGCGGAATGGCGTTTCATTCTTGAACTTCAGACTTGCCATGATCATTCGGGCAACCCAGAAGAAGATGATATCCGGACCCGTCACCAGAAGATTTGTCGGCAGGTAGTACGACATCAGCTTCTCTGCGGCCTCATCACGAGCCGACTCGTCGGAGATCGGGCCGCGCCAGCCCATGGTCGTCATTGGCCAAAGCCACGAGGAGAACCAGGTGTCGAGAACATCCGGATCCTGCCTCAGGACAGCCCCCTTCTCAAGACCGAGTTTGCCGCGTGCTTCCTGCTCGGACATCGCCGCCGTGAAGCGTCCGTCTTCGGCATAATAGACCGGAATGCGATGTCCCCACCAGAGCTGACGTGAGATGCACCAGTCACGGACGTTCGACATCCAGTGTTCATACGTGCGAACCCAGTGATTCGGGTAGAACGTGATCCTGCCGCCTCTGACAGCCTCCAGAGCAGGCTCGGCAAGGGGCTTCATGCTGACGAACCACTGGTCACTCAGGTAAGGTTCGACGGCTTCTTCGCCGCGCTCGCTGAACCCCACATTGTGTGTGTAGTCTTCTTTCTTCTCCAGTAGCCCCGTCTCTTCCAGACGTGCCACGACTTTCTTACGGGCCACGAATCGGTCGAGCCCGGCAAACTCCCCTGCCAGGTCATTCAGTGTGGCGTCGGCCTCAATGCACTGCAGGATCGGCAAGTCGTGACGTTGGCCGATCTCGAAGTCGTTCGGGTCGTGCGCGGGTGTGATCTTGACGCACCCCGTGCCAAAGGCCGGGTCGGCATAATCATCGGCTATGATCGGCACGCTGCGCCCCGTGAGCGGCACAATAACGCGCGACCCGATCAGATGGCGATAGCGATCATCCTGTGGGTTGACGGCCACGGCGACGTCGGCGAATATGGTCTCCGGACGCACAGTAGCAACAAGAAGCATCCCCGAGCCATCTTCAAGATGATACTGAAGGGTATAAAGATGTTCACGGACCTCCCGGAAGATCACTTCTTCGTCGGAGAGTGCGCTCTGGGCTACCGGTGACCAGTTGATGATGCGCTTGCCGCGGTAGATGAGGCCTTCGTCGAAGAGCCGTACAAATACCTCGGCAACAGCCTGACTTGCCGATTCGTCCATCGTGAACAGCGTACGGTCCCAATCGGCAGACACGCCAAGCGTACGGAGCTGTTCAAGGATGATACCGCCGTAGGTGTTCTTCCACTCCCAGACACGTTCGATAAAGGCCTCACGTCCCAGATCGTGACGTCGTAAGCCCTGCTTTTTCAATTCCTTTTCGACCTTTGTCTGAGTTGCAATGCCGGCATGGTCAAGCCCCGGGAACCAGCATGTTTCGCGTCCGTTCAGTCGCGCCCAGCGGATGTAGATATCCTGAATGGTATTGTTCAGAACGTGTCCGAAATGCAGAATGCCGGTGACGTTCGGAGGAGGCATCAACACCGAATACGGAGTGCGTTCCGACGGCTCGGAGTGGTAGATGCCGCTCGTCTGCCAGAGTGAGTACCAGTTCGATTCCGATGCAGATGGAGAGTAGGTCTTTTCGAGTGCTTGGGACATGGTTTTCGAGTGTGGTTACTGCCGCATTGATGGGTCAAAGATAACCCATATCATGGCCGAGGTTGTAAATACGTAACGCAATAGCATGATGCGAAAAACATCATACGCTAATATATTTGCCGGATGTTCGTTTGTGCCGTCCGACAACGAGCATCATAGCATTCAGGAAGTATTCCACGAAGAACGTCATTCAGGAGTTCGACATGACAACAAGGTTCAGGCTGTCCATGCCGGCCGCCCTCCTCGGTGTTGCACTCGTCCTTGCATCGTGCACGTGCAAGATCAAGGAAGAGCAACTTTCACAAATCCGGCAGATCCGAACCCAGGACAAAGAAACTGCGGCAGAGATCTCCAAGGTGGAGTCTGACAAGGCCCGCGCTTCCGGTGAGTTGGCCTCACGCCAGGCAGAAGTGCGCACATGCAATGACCGGCTTTCGTTCATCCAGCAAAAGAAGTCGCAGTGGCCGAACATCTGGGGTGACTGGGATCCTAACGCTCCAGAGGTTGAACCAACACCGGCTCCAGCACCGTCCGGCAAACCGAAGAAATAAGTCAAGAAAGGACACATCCATGAAGAAGACACTCGTCATTTTGTTCGCGTGCGCCTGCTTCGTGCCTTCCTTGGCGCAGGACGTACCACCACCTCCGGTCAGCAAGGCCGACGAGCTCCTCACCTGTGAGGAGGCCGATGCCCGTATCAAACAGCTGCAAGGCGACCTTGATGCGCAGAAGAAGAAGCTCGCCAACCTGCAGGGCGACGTCAAGAAGTTCGAATCCGACATCGCGAATGCAGTCGATGCGCTTAAGAAGTGTGGCGATCAGATCAATTCGCTGGTCGGCGCTTCAGAGGCCGACATCGCAGCATTCCGTGAGAAGATCGGTCGTCTCGAAGGCCGCGTGCGCGAAATGCAGCGCCTGAGCGACGATGTCCTGGCCGACCGTCAGGGCGACGTCAAGGAGTTGCAGCGTTCACTCAACGAACTCGCACGCCAGCAAATGGCCATGATCCCCGAGTTCTATGACCGCATAACGGCTCTGCGCCGAAACATCAAGGGCCTCTACCGGGAAAAGCGCGTCAAGGGCTACACGGTCGGTACGTGGGCTGAAAACCGCGACTGTCTGTGGAATATCGCCGGCCGTACGGAGATCTACGCTGATCCTTTCATGTGGCCGAAGATCTGGCAGGCAAACACGGGTCAGATTAAGAATCCTGACATCATCCAGCCAGGTTGGGTTCTCACAGTACCTCCTGCCGGACCAAAGACATCCGAGGAGATGAAGGCCGAGCGTTCATACTGGCGCAAGAAGCGTGCTGCAGAAGCGCAGCCAGAGAGCGGCACCACGGCACCAGCCTCAGCAGGTTCGTCGAAGTAATAGCACGTGAACATTTCGTCCTGAAACCAAGGGCCGATCACTGCGTGGTCGGCCCTTGTTGTATTTTCAACAGCCATGCACATCGTAGAAAAGAAAGTCAAGATCGGTGATGTCGACCCGGTAGAGTTACTCGGGCCGAACGAACAGCATTTGCAGCTGATCGAGAACAAGTTTGACACGTCGATCACCGTCCGAGGCGACGTTGTGGTCCTGCGTGGAGAACCGGCTGAGGTTCGCAAGATCGAACAGATCTTCTCCGAGCTGATGCACACGCTCAAGCGGACGGGGCGCTTGCAGGTGGCCGACGTTTCCATGATCACGGATCTGGTGGAAAGCGATCGAGCCGCAGCGGTTCCCAGCTCGATGAGCAAGGAAGAGCTCGACTCTGTGATCCTGTGGGGCAAGCGGGAGATGATTCGCGCTCGAACGCCCCGGCAGATGGACTACTACATGAAGGTCCGTTCGAATGACCTGGTGTTCTGCATCGGCCCGGCCGGTACGGGCAAGACATTTCTTGCCGTAGCCATGGCCCTTGCGGCTCTGCGTGCAAATGAGGTCAGCCGCATCATTCTGTCACGTCCGGCCGTCGAAGCCGGTGAGTCACTGGGGTTCCTGCCGGGCGATATCTCGGAAAAGGTCGACCCCTACCTTCGCCCCCTCCTTGACGCACTTAGCGACATGGTCAGTCCCGACAAGCTCAAAGGCATGTTGGAGAAACGTGTCGTTGAGATCGTGCCTCTGGCCTATATGCGCGGGCGTACGCTCAACAATTCGTTCATCATCCTTGACGAAGCTCAGAACGCGACAAGGACGCAGATGAAGATGTTCCTGACGCGTCTCGGACGGAATTCCAAGGCCATCGTAACCGGTGACGTAACCCAGACGGACCTTCCCAAGAAGCACGAATCCGGACTGCCAGATGCAGAACGTTTGTTCCGAGGCATCCGCGGCATTGACTTTGTGCATTTCGACACTGCCGACGTGGTGCGTCACCGTCTTGTGGCCGAGATCGTTGCCGCCTATGAACGATCGGAAGCTCTCAGTGCCAGTCCCGAAAAGGCTGCTTCCCGTCAATGAACGAGGTGATGCAGTTTGGTTTTCTGTCGATCTCATGGTTAGATCTGGTCGACATTGCGATCGTTGCAGTCGCCTTTTGGTTCGTGTATCGCAGCCTGCGTGACACGCTTGCCCTGCAGGTACTATTTCTGTTGTCGATCTTGCTGGTGCTGAGCTTCTTTACCGATGCTCTCGGGCTGGAGACGGTGAACTGGATACTTCGTCGGCTCGGTGATATCGGTCTTATCGCCTTTGTGGTTCTGTTTCAGCCGGAGCTTCGCCGGCTGGTTCTGCTGCTGACAAGGGGGCGTGTGTTCCGCCTTTTTCTGCGTACGCGATCGACAGAGGTCATTGACATTGTTGTTGACGCGATCGAAGACTTGACATCGTCTCACATCGGTGCACTGATCGTGTTCTCACGTGCCGATCATATCAAGGTCGCCGTTGACACCGGTGTGAAGCTCAACGCCACTGCTTCGGCCGAACTTCTTTCCTCGATCTTCAATCCCCGTTCGCCCCTTCACGACGGAGCTGTTGTCATTGACGGACAGATGCTTGTAGCCGCGCGCTGCGTGCTGCCACTCAGCACCACGCAGAGGGTCGGCTCACGGACGCTGGGCACGCGACATCGCGCCGGTCTGGGTCTGTCGGAGCAGGCCGATGCCGTGGTGGTGATCGTATCCGAAGAACGAGGGACCGTATCGCTTGCCTACGGTGGAGAATTGGAGATCGACATACCGATGCCACTGCTGCGAGTCACCCTTCAGCAGCGTATCAGCTCGTATCTCTCAACCTAAGGATCGATAAAACAGCTATCGAACATGAAACCATCACCACAACGTCAGTCAACTCCGTTTGAACTGCAGCGCCAGGCACTTGTTGACTCTCTTCGCGGTCGAGGAGTGACAAGCAGCCGCGTCCTTGCAGCCATGGCCGCAGTTCCGCGCGAGCAGTTCGTTCCCCCTGCGCTTGTCATGCGGGCGTACGAGGATTCTGCACTGCCGATTGATAATCGACAGACGATCTCGCAGCCGTATACCGTCGCTATCATGACGCAGGCGCTGGAGCTTGACCAACCGAGCAGAATTCTCGAGATCGGAACTGGCAGCGGATATCAGGCCGCTGTGCTGGCCTCTATGGGGCATCACGTGATCTCAATTGAACGTCATGCAGCCCTTTCCCAGCGCGCACGCACGGTGCTTGCAGCGGCCGGGTACGCGGTCACCTGCCGTGTCGGTGATGGCACGATCGGCTATCGTGAAGGCGGCCCATACGATGGTATCATCGTTACGGCCGGCGCGCCGGATGTTCCGGAGCTTCTTGCGCGCCAGCTCACGATCGGTGGACGTATGGTTATCCCCGTCGGCAGCATGACCGAGCAGGCGCTCTACCGCGTGGTGCGAACCGGCGAGCAGTCCTGGAAGGCCGAAGAACTCGGTCAGGCCAAGTTCGTGCCTCTGATCGGCCGCTCTGGCTGGGACGATACAGCGGGTAGATGATCATGCGTCGTGTGATCGTCATCGGCGGACCGACTGCCGCCGGCAAGACCGATACGTCCCTCGAGCTGGCAAATCTCATACGATGCGAGATCATCTGTGCAGATGCGCGGCAGCTCTACCGTGGGCTGGATATCGGCACTGCTAAGCCCCCTGCCGAGGACCGCGAACGTGTGCGGCATCATCTTTTCGATATTCTCGATCCGATGCAGCAGATCACTGCCGCTGACTATGCCGAGCAAGTTCATCACGCTATCGACCAGATGGCTCCGGATGTAGTGCCTGTGCTCGTCGGTGGGTCGGGTCTGTACATCTCAGCTGCTATCGATGGATTCTCCCCTGCTGTTACGGATGTTAGCAGCGAGATCCGCCGTGAACTTCAGGATGAACTCGAAACACGGGGCCGTGATGTCCTGTATCAGGAACTAGAGCGTGTGGACCCGGTAGCGGCAAAGCTGTACTCCGATAGAAACCCGCGCAGGGTGCTTCGTGCTCTGGAAGTGCACCGATCTACAGGGCGCCCTATCTCGGAGCTTTGGAGCGTCAAGCCGCAGAGCACACGATATGACGTTCTGCACGCGGCTGTTGGATGTGATCGAGAAGAGCTTCGCCAGCGCATTCACCGCCGCAGTGAAGAGATGTGGTCAAGGGGGCTTCTGGGCGAGGTAGATCACCTCCTCTCGAGCGGAGTTTCCCGTCAGGCGCAATCGATGCAATCAGTCGGATACCGCGATGCGGCTGATGTACTTGATGGAACGATCTCGATTGAAATCGCCAAGAATCGGCTCGAAACAGCCACATGGCAGTACGCAAAGCGGCAGTTAACGTGGTTTCGACGAGATTTGCGCTACACCTGGCTGGAGGCGGACCCGAAAACAAATGCCTCGGCCATACGATCACTGATGTTACTGCGGAAATGGATCGATGAATAGAGTGGCGCTCACGGCGGCGGTCCTACTGGTATGCACGGCTAGACTCATCCATGGGACGGCCATTGCACGCGTTGAAAGCCCCATCATCATGGCCGCGTCATCGGCCGATAGCGCTGCGTCGCTAACGGCCCTGCAGCAGCGTCTGGACCGGATCTTCAGCTCTCCCGGGTACCGACCAATGGGGATCTCGGCCAAGGTCATCTCGCTGCAGACTGGCCGTGTGCTCTATGAGCGGAATCCTGATCTGCCTCTTACCCCGGCATCGACGACAAAGCTCTTCACAACGGCGGCACTGCATCACTATATGGGCGCTCAAGCCAGGCTGCTGACCGAAGCACGAACCGACGGGTCGTTGTCGTCCGACGGGACGCTCAACGGCAATCTTTATCTCGTTGGATGCGGCGATGCCATGCTCAGCGTTACGGATATCGAGGACCTTGCAGACCGCATCATTGCCAGCGGCGTTCGGCGTATCACCGGCAGTGTCATCGGTGACGGCTCCCGCTTCGATGCGGTCTCTAACAGAGCGGTCTACTCCGGGGATCACGAAGATGTGGAAGCTACAGGATCGATCTCGGCGCTAAGTGTGCAGCGTGGTTCAATCGCCTTTCTCGTAAGCGCCAGTCGCGGGGGCATTGCCAACGTGCAGCCGATTCCTGCTTCGGACGCCTTCAGCATCGAGTCGCGCGTGCGCGTGGTTGCCCCGCGGATGCGCTCGGCTCGCTCGTCTAAACGTGCAGGGAAGGTGCAGCATTCACCCCGGCGAAGAGCAACTCCGGCGGCGCGACGTCGCGCATCGGTTCGACGTCGCGGTGATGCCCCGGAGCCGCCTCGACGTGTGCGTCACTCAGTGGCTCGACTGTCGGTGCAACTGGCACCGGCGCTAAAGGGTCAGGCTCTGCGCTATGTTGTAACAGGCAGCATTAGTGTTGGCAGCTCTGCTACTGTCTACGCCCAGGCGCAGCGTCCGGCGCTGATCCTTGCCGGAGTGCTCAGTCAGCGATTGCGTTCAGGGGGCGTCGTGGTCTCGTCAGCGGTAAGTGAACGTGCATGCCCGTCGACATCAACCCTGGTGGCCGCTACGGGACGGCCTCTTGTGGAATTCACGAGTGTGATCAACAAACGCAGCGACAACTATCTGGCCGAACATGCCTTCAAGATGTGCGGTCTTCGTGCTGGCTCTTCGACGTCGACCGCTGACATAGCGCGCTCGGCAATTGCTCGTGCGATGGACTCTCTCGGTGTCCAGCGTGCAGGACTGGTCCTGAACGACGGTAGCGGTCTATCACGGCGCAACACGGTATCGGCCACCACTCAGGTTGAGCTTCTGCGGTCCTGCGACCGGCAGTTATGGCGTGAGGAGTTTCACAGCTCGCTGGCTATTGCCGGAGTCGATGGTTCGATCCGCCGCCGGATGATCGGCACACCCGCCATGCAGAACGTGCACGCCAAGACTGGAACGTTGCGCAACGTCAGTTCCCTCTCCGGCTATGTTGCCACTCGGGACCAGGAGCGCCTTGCCTTTTCGTTTATCAGCAATGGCAGCGCGGTATCGTCCTACAAAGCGGCCGAAGATGCTGCAGCGATCGCACTGGCTTCATTCAGCTGGAGACCGATCGCGCCGCTGGTGATCAGTCCGCAGCCGACGCGCTCGGACAGTCTGCAGGACAAGGTCAGGTCAGAGCGACCCTAAGACGGCCGCGCACACGTGCGGCTGCGTCGATCATTTCCGTTGCCATCAGACTGACCTTACCGGTGCGTTGAGCACACTCGTCACCCGCCGTGGCATGAAGCCATGCTCCGCAGCGTGCCGCATCATACGCCTGCATGCCCTGAGCGCAGAGTCCGGCGATGATGCCGGTGAGCACGTCTCCCGATCCGGCCGTAGCCATGGCCGGGTTCCCGCGCTGAAGGTATGTGACATAATCTTCAGTGACGGTAGCCGACGGAACATGCTTGATATGAACGATGCAATCGTACTCAGCCGCAGCGCGCTGAGCGTGCTCAACGTATGACAGCTCGATCTGCCGACGATCCTTGCCGATCAGCCGCGACAGCTCGCCCACATGAGGGGTGATGATAAGTTCGCAGCTACGGCTGCGCACAAGCGGAAGACATCGAATGCCATCGGCATCAAGCACAAGAACGCGTCCGGCCGGAATTGATTCGATCAGTTCGGCAAGCATCGAGATGGTGCGGTGATCGGATCCGAGTCCGGGTCCAATGGCAACGACCGAGCTTCTTTGCATTCGTCGACCGAGAAGATCGATCGCTTCGGCAGCAATTGTACCCTCTTCTGTGTGTGGCAGGGCCGTTGTCATGATCTCGCGAGGCGTCAGTGGGTGTATCGAGGCGGCGGCTAGGTCGACGAGTCCCGCCCCAATGGCCAGCGCGGCGTGTGCGGTCATTGAGGGAGCCCCACGCATGCCGAGTGTTCCGCCGATAACAAGCACATGACCGTAGTCAAACTTTGAGGATCGTCCACTGCGCCCGGGCAGCATTGCAGTCACATCCATCTCTTCGAGTATGGCCCCGTCGCATATCCTTGCGGAAATGTCCACCGGTGCTCCAATGGGGGCAACGTGAACCTTGCCGCAGACCATCGGACCGTTTGCGCGCAGATGTCCCGGCTTGAGTCCTTCCATGGCAATGGTGTGCTGGCAGCGCACAACGTCCGGATCAGTCTCGCCAGTGGTTGCCTCGAGTCCGGTTGGCAGATCGATCGATACCTTCAGTGCTTCGATAGCGTTGATGGCCTTGGTAACCTTACGGACCTCCTCACTAAGCGGCAGGCGTGCACCGGAGCCGAAGATGGTATCAATGATAACATCGGCCTGTATCGTGTGCAGAACGTCGAGCTCGTGGTGCAGGACCAATCGAACGCTAAGGGGCAGACGTGCTCGTGCCTGACGATGACCCTCTGAGAGGACTTCTGAGTCCACCGCTATGGCCACCGTGACGGCGCAGGACTGTGAAAGAATGCGAGCAATGGTGAGCCCATCAGCCCCATTGTTTCCCGGTCCGCAGACGATTAGGAGAGTTGCGGGCTTGTTGTGTGATATCGACGAACTGATGATCTGCCGGATGATCCCGGCGCAGCTTGCCGAAGCCTGATCGATAAGATCGGCTTCGATGATACCGCTGCGCAGGCATTCGGCATCGAGACGACGCGACGCTTCCGGTGTGTATACGCTAATCATGCGAGGTCAATATAGCCCCATGTCAAAAGGCGGTTGCATGATGCGTCCGCACGGCTGTATGTTCGCCGCATGAAGTCGGCACAAAAACTGCATTTCTGCGGCGCTGTTCTTTTGGTCGCACTGACCGTCCTATCGTCCGGCTGCGGGGGGATCGATCCTGACGCCGTGCGTCCATTTTCAGGCTTGCGAGGTACGATTCGTTATGTAGGGGGCGCGCAGGCCTGGCCTTCTGACTCGATCTATGACCTCCGCGTGGTGGCTTTTGAAAAGAAGCCCCAGGTGCCAGAAGATGTGCTTGCGGCGATCGTCCAGCAGACGGCGGCCTTTAGCCCCGCGATGCTGCCGACGTTGCAAGACTCCACGGCATATGTGCTGGAGGTGCTTGCAACGCCCCGATCATTTGAGTACGTCGTCGTTGCCTTGCAAAACGGACCGGACTTTCTCAAGAACTGGCTCATGCTCGATGTCTATGCTCCGACGGGTGACCCGTCTGTTCCGGGTCGCGTGCTTGTGCCCTCGGCAGGTGTAATCGATCTCGACTTCCGGGTAGATTTCAAGAACCTTCCTCCGCAGCCGTTTCCATGAGCCGCACGCTTGAGAGGTTCCCGTTGGCACTGCTGCTGTGCTTGCTCTCGGTGGTCATGCTACCGGCACAGACAACGCCTGTCACCGATGCATCGTTACTGCGAGTGAATGGCACGGTGCGCGATGCCCGCACCGGCGAGGTCCTTCGTGGGGCCACGATCCAACAGATCGGTGCCAATCGTGGAGGTGTGACCAATCTCAGCGGTTCATTTGCCGTTAGACTGCGTCGAATGGACTCAATGTCCGTGCGCGTGTCATTTGTCGGATATGAGCCACGTGTTGTGTCATTTTCCGCTGCGTCGGATCCGATGCAGCTGCCGCCGATCGGACTTGAACCTTCTGCCGGACGTCAGGCAGAGGTGATCGTATCTGCAAACAAACGAGTCCAAGCGGTTCAGGACGTGCCGATCAGCGTTTCGATCGTCAAGAGTGATGATCTCGATCAACGAGGAATCGTTCGGCTGGACGAAGCACTGCGTTACGTCAGCGGCATCAGTATTGCTCGGGACCAGGTCAATATCCGGGGTGCGTCAGGATTCGCCCTTGGCGTTGGCAGCCGGGCGATGGTTCTCATGGACGGGTTTCCGCTGATCTCCGGAGATAACGGTGATATCAAGTTCGACGTCATGCCCGTTGCCGATATCGAGCGCATTGAGGTCATCAAGGGCGCTGGATCAGCGCTCTATGGCACGGGCGCTCTGGGTGGAGTGGTAAGCATACTGACCAAGCAGCCGACGGAGACCTTTACAGCATCGGCGCGCATGTACGCTGGGGGGTATACCGGGCAGCCTTTTTCGCAGTGGGAATACAGGGACGGCATTCCAATCATGGGAGGTGCAGACGTTCGAATGGCGCAGAAGGTCGGCGATCTGTCCTACAGTATCAGCGGGGGGTATCGATACGATGAGGGTTTTCGGGCTTTCGATAAGGCCGTCCGTGGATTTGGTTTCGGCAAGCTTTCGTACTCGATCAGTCCCTCGTCGGTGCTGCGGTTAAATCTGTTCCATGCCGAAGATGAACGACAGAACTTCCTTTACTGGAAGAGTCTCGATAGTGCAACCCGGGCGCCTGCAGCGCAGGATCCAAATGAACGCGTGGTGACGTCAAAAACCGCGGTAGGTCTGGAGTACTCTTCGATCCTTTCGGATATCTCGTCTCTGATCATTCGCTATGGGGCTTTCCGCACGGTGTTCGCAAACCGATATGTCAACAACGATTCACGCTCCGAGCAGTCCAGCGCCGTTGCGCATTCATTGGATCTTCAGCATACCGCATCGATCCTGAGTGATCTTGCGCTTACCTCCGGTTTGTCGGCCAGGGTCAATACCGTTACCAGCCCGATATACCAGCAGACGCTTCAGCACATTGTCAGCGCGTTTTCTCAGGCAGAACTCAGCATTGGCCTTGGTGCGATTGTAACGGCTGGTCTGCGCATTGATCGTGAAGAGACCCTCACTCTTGAGCCCCATCTCGAACTATCGCCAAAGTTCGGTGTGTCATGGCCTGTGACACCTGAACTGGCACTTCGTGGCTCGGTCGGTCGTGGATTCCGTGCACCGACGGTTGCCGAGCGTTATGCAAACACGCAGTACGGACCCTTCCGCGTGCGACCCAATCCGAGCGTTCTGGCCGAGAGTTCCTGGTCATCGGAGATTGGTGGCTCTTGGCGCAATACTGATGTGATCCCTTTCGAGCTCGACGTTGCGCTCTTCAACAATGAGCTCTTCAGTCTCATCGAGCCGACATTTGATCTTACGGCCGCCGAGGTCCCGATTGTATTCCAAAACATCACCAGGGCACGTATTCTCGGACTAGAGGCAACGCTCAGAATGGCTCTGTCACAGGGGGTAATGGCCGAGACGGGTCTTACCTACATGGATCCACGCGATCTGACGCTCGGTAGCATCTTAAAGTATCGCAACAGGATACTCTGGTATTCGCGTCTTATGTGGTCGCCTATCTCGTCTGTAAGCCTGCAGTTCGAGTATCGTTATCAGGATCGCGTTCAGGCGATCGATGACCGGCTGAGTCTGTTCATTACCGATGCCGACGTTCGTGTTCCATTGCATATCATCGATGCGCGCGTCTTTGTTGACGCATCTTCGCACGTGCGGTGCGGGCTTATCGGTCGCAACCTTGCTAATTATGCCTACACCGAATCGATTGGTAACCTCGGACCCCTTCGGGCGATCCTGCTGCAGGTCGAGTATCGTTAAATACTACTTAGTACCGTTCCAGCGAGAACGATTCACCGAGGTACCGACGGCGCACTTCTTCATTCGCTGCGATCTGATCCGCGGTACCGCTGACGAAGATTGAACCGTCGATCAGAATGTATGAGCGGTCGGTGATGCTGAGCGTTTCATGCACATTATGGTCCGTGATCAGCACTCCGATGCCCTTATGCTTGAGCTTCTGTACGATCTCCATGATGTCCTCGACGGCGATCGGATCGATCCCGGCAAAGGGCTCATCCAGAAGGATGAACTTTGGCTCCGTTGCCAGGGCACGGGCGATCTCACAGCGTCGACGCTCGCCCCCTGAGAGCATGTAGCCTTTACTCTTTCGGATATGACCGATGCCGAACTCTTCAAGAAGCTCCTCGCGCCGGGCCACGCGCTGGGCCTTGTCTAGACGCTGAGTTTCGAGGATAGCCATGATGTTATCCTCTACGCTGAGCTTACGGAAGATCGATGGTTCCTGCGGCAGATACGCCAGACCAAGCCGGGCACGTTTGTACATCGGCATCTTAGTGATCTCGACGTCGTCGAAGTGCACCGAACCGCTGTCTGGCGGGACCATTCCAGTGATCATGTAAAAGGTCGTTGTCTTGCCAGCACCATTGGGTCCGAGAAGACCGACGCATTCACCCTGATGCACATCAAGTGAACTCCCCTGCACGACGACACGGCCCTTGTAGGATTTTCTTAGGCCCTTCGCCGTCAGTACGCTCTTCTTGTCAGTTTCGGACACCGCCGCTCCGTGGTCGTTTCTTCAGGGTCAAGGTAAGGTTCTTCTCCTGCTCACCACGGCGCACCGTCAGAGCAAGTTTCTGGTTGACCTCACCGTCGAGGATCGCGATATCGACATCCTCATCACGAAGCGTGGGCCTGCCATCAATGGCAATGATAACGTCTCCGGGCTCTATTCCCGCCTGCTCGGCAGGGCCATCAGCGGTGACCTGATGGACAAGTACGCCATCGGTGGTCTTGAGCTGAAAGTACTTCCTCATGTTTTCGCTGATTGTCTCTAGCTTCATGCCCGTCCAAAAGTCGCGGTCGATACTGCCCCCTGACCTAAGGCGGTCGACAATTCGCTTAACACGATTGATCGGTATGGCAAAGCCAATGCCGATGCTACCGGAGCCGCGCGAACTATTTGCCGTCGAGTAGATTACCGTGTTCACGCCGATCACCTCACCGTTGGCATTTACGAGTGGGCCTCCGGAGTTGCCGGAGGAGATCGCCGCGTCGGTTTGAATCATATTCCGGTATACACGTACCTCACCCGCCTGCGCTGGCTGCGTAAAACTCACGCCCTGATTGGAGACCACTCCCACTGTAACGGTTGGCTTGGCGTTGTTGTCGAATAGTCCGAAGGGATTGCCGAAGGCGATGGCCCACTCGCCAACGGTGATGTCATCGCTGTTGGCCAGACGCAGGAACGGGAAGCCGGAACCTTCGATCTTCAGGAGAGTAACGTCGGTGACCATATCCGTGCCGACGACCTTGGCGTCGTGCTTGCTGCCATCGGTCAGCGTCACAACGATCTTCGTCGCACCGCCGGCAACGTGATCGTTGGTTACGATGTATCCATCCTTACTGATGAGAAACCCCGAGCCGAGCGAGCGCACTTCGTAATCGCGTGTGTAACCGCGTGAGCGGTCGCCAAAGAACTGATCGAAAAACGGGTCAGAAAAGAACCCCTCGAACGGATCGCGGTATACCTGCGTGCGCGTCTCGGTGACGTTGATGCCCACAACGGCTGGCGAGCATTGCGTAACGGCACGGGTAATGGCGTTACGGCGACTTTGACCGATGTCGTCCTGTGACGTGATGCTCTGCCCGCCCGGGAGGGATCCTGCGAGCATCGACAGAGGGTGTGCTGCCAGAGTCAGCCAGAGGGCTGCCAGAAGGCGTTGAATGGGCGTGCGTTTCATAGAGCGTTGCAATCGTCGATTCGAAGCGCAATTTATTGCGAACAAGCGTCGGTAAATTGCCGCATGCCCGTGCGTGTTGCCCTGCCGATCCCCCGTCTTGAGCCCCTTACTTACGACCTGCCAGCCGGAATTGCGGCCGAGCGTGGCATGCGAGTACTGGTGCCGCTTGGCAACCGCACTCTTGCCGGCACGATCGTAGAGACCGATGCCCCGGCAGTGGAAGGAATGAAGAGAATTCATGAGGTGCTGGACCAGACGCCGACCTTCACGCAGGAGATGCTGGAGCTAACACGGCGTGTGGCCGAATATTACCTCTGCTCATGGGGAGAGGTGCTGGCTGCCGCGCTGCCTTCATGGATGAAGCCATCCTCGGCTCTCAGTATACACCGCGCGCGTGGCGTTACGGCAGCTGAGTTCGACGATATGAAACGACGAGCCCCGAGACGAGCGGCACTTCTTGAGGTGATCGACGCGGTTCGTGGTGACGTTACGCTGACGTATCTGCAGAAGAAGCTGCGCACGTCATCGGTATCTGACCAGCTGCACGCACTTGTCCGCGACGGGTATGTTTCGCTCGTCTCACGCATGCCCTCAGCCCCTTCACTTCGCACGGTGCGCATGGTCTCGGTGGCTGATGCCTATCGCAAAGATGAAGCCGCCCTGAGGGGGCTTTTTGATTTGCTTGATAAACGCGCGCCGAAACAGTCTCTTGCGCTGGCTACTGTCTGGATGAGGACCTCCGGCAGTGGCCAGTCCGTTCCATTTGCAGAAGTCGTGGAAACGGCCGGTGTTTCAGCTTCGGTGGTGGATTCACTCATCGAGCGAGGGGCGTTGATACTCAGTCACGAGCCGGCTGCACGGCAACATGAGGTCAATACACGCACTGACGAGTCCCAGCTGCCATTGACACCCTCGCAGCAGGTTGCCATAGATCGAATTATCAGGGGGCTGTCTGGCGGTCAATTCGACCCTATCCTGCTGCATGGCGTGACGGGCTCGGGTAAGACGCTGGTGTACAAGCATGCATTGCACCATGTTATTGCTCTCGGTGGAACCGCAATTGTACTGGTGCCGGAGATCTCGCTGACGCCGCAGCTTGGCGATCGGTTTACGGCTGCGTTCGGTGAACGTGTGGCGATCCTTCATTCTCGGCTAAGCGATGCCGAGCGTCTGCACCAACTTGATCGTATCGCCAAAGGTGACGTATCGGTGGTGATCGGTCCACGATCGGCGATCTTTTGTGCCGTGCCCGACCTGCGTCTGATCATCGTCGATGAGGAACACGAACCATCCTACAAGCAGGAGGATCCCGCGCCACGGTATCATGGGCGAGATGTTGCGCTGATGCGAGCCCATATCTGCAAATGTCCGATCGTACTGGGCTCGGCAACACCATCGTTTGAGACCCTGCAGAATGTTCGCCTGGGACGCTATTCCTGCGTTGAGATACCCGAGCGTGCAGATGGCGCGGTTGCTCCCGCGATAAGGATCATTGACATGCGCCGGCATCACAAGCTAAAGACTGTTATCGGCGGCTTCAGTCACGACGCTATCGATGCTATAGCCGAACGCGTGCGCAGTGGCCAGGGAACGATCGTCTTTCTTAACAGGCGTGGATTCTCCAGCGAGTTGCAGTGCCAGGACTGTGGTCATACTCCGCGATGCCCAAACTGCGATGTGTCGCTGACCTATCATCGAGTACCGTCATCTCTACGATGTCATTACTGTGGCTATGCCAATCACCTGGTGAAAAGCTGCATCGAGTGCGGCTCGGTCGATGTTGTCGAACTTGGCTCCGGAACGCAGCGTCTGGAAACCGAACTTGAGCAGGCACTGCGAGATCGTAGCGGCCTTCATGCTCGTATTGCACGCGTGGATGCTGATACCACTTCGCGGCGCGGCATGCTTCGCTCGACGCTTCAGGCCTTTGTTCAGGGAGACATCGACGTGATCGTCGGCACGCAGATGATCGCCAAGGGGCTCGATATCGCCCGCGTTACGCTTGTCGTCGTGGTCAATGCCGACCACTCTCTGCATATGAGCGACTTTAGAGCAAGCGAACGGACCTTTCAGTTGCTTACGCAGGTGGCCGGCCGTGCCGGGCGTGCTGCATCCATGACCGGTGAGGTACTGATTCAGACCTCGAGTCCGGAACATCCTGTCATCGGCGTAGTCTCCAAAGGTGAGCGTCTTGATGGTGACGTTCGCGCCTGGATCGATGAAGAGTTATTGCTCCGGAAGGAAGTGCTTTATCCACCGTATACACGCTTTATTGTCATCGAGATCTCTTCGATGGATCAACAGCATGCCGACGCTCATGCCGGTGTTATCAAGGCGCTCCTGCCTGAAGGGTCGGCCTATCATAAACGTTCAGATGTTCTGACGCCGGTGGTCGGCCGTGTACGAAATCACTACCGACGCATGATCGTGATCCGCAGTAACAAGACAGAGGATCCATCAGGACAGAAGATGCGTGGACTCCTGCGGTCGGTTCTGGAGGCCTATCACCAGCAGTATGCATCGCGCGATGTGCGGGTGAGTATCGACGTTGATGCCAGTGGTCAACTATGATGGAGTTATCCACGCGTTTCGATAGGGACAAAGAAAAATCATAGGTTCGCTCGGTCCAACTCCTGAAGGCGTTCTTTTATGTCGGTCAAGACAATTCTCCTACTCGGTAGTGGTGAACTCGGAAAAGAGTTCGTTATTGCTGTCAAGCGATATGGTCACCGCGTTGTCGCCGTCGACTCCTATGACGATGCTCCGGCAATGCAGGTTGCTGATGACCGGCGGGTGATCTCGATGCTTGACGCCACCGCACTTGACGCAGTGGTCCACGAGATCCGCCCTGACATCATTGTGCCAGAGGTAGAGGCCATTCGCACCGAACGGTTCTTTGCCTATGAGGAGCTCGGAATTCATGTTGTTCCCAGCGCGCGCGCGGCAAACATGACCATGAATCGCAAGGCCATCCGCGATCTGGCGTCGGCCGAGCTTGGTCTTCGTACCGCCCGGTATCGCTACGCAACAACTCTCGAGGAGTTTCGGGGAGCGGTCGCCGACATCGGTATTCCGTGCGTTGTCAAGCCCCTTATGTCATCAAGCGGAAAGGGGCAGAGCACGATCAAGTCGATCGACGATGTCGAACGTGCCTGGACTTATGCCATCGACGGCAGTCGGGGTGACTTGAAGGAAGTGATCATTGAAGAGTTCATTCGGTTTGACAGTGAGATCACGCTTCTGACAGTAACGCAGCACAATGGGCCAACGCTGTTCTGCCCTCCGATCGGACACCGTCAGGAACGAGGAGACTATCAGGAGTCGTGGATGCCTCACCTGGTGCGGCCCGACCTGCTGGCCGAGGCACAGCAGATGGCTCAAACGGTGACGAAGGCCTTGACAGGCTCTGGGATCTGGGGCGTGGAGTTCTTTCTGACCGATGAGCACGTCTATTTCAGCGAGCTGTCTCCAAGGCCGCATGACACCGGTATGGTAACACTTGCCGGGACTACCACATTGTCGGAGTTCGAACTGCATGCGCGTGCCGTCCTTGGGTATCCGATTCCATCTCTGGAGCTTGAAAGAGCCGGTGCATCCGCAGTGATCCTTGCCGAGCATGACAGCCCCCTACGACCGTCATATGCGGGCCTTGAACTGGCTCTGGCGTTGCCGGACAGTGAAGTGCGCATTTTCGGCAAGCCATCCACTCGACGCTATCGTCGCATGGGCGTAGCCTTATCGTATGGCCAGCCGAATGCGGACATCGATTCTCTGCGGGCTCATGCCAGAACCATTGCCGACTGTGTTCGTGTGGTCATTGATGGCGATACAGCACCCTAAGGGTGCTCTAAAATGTTGCATTGGTCAGTGTAATGCGCAACTCAGGCGTGTCGCGCTGCGAAAGACGAGCGTTCACGTCGAGCCGGAAGAACAGCAAGATTCGATTGATGCCGAGTCCCAGCTCAACGTACGTGCGATCAGCCGTGGCGTCTGTCGTCGGCAGCTGCGTCGGAAACTGACGCAGCGTAGCTGGGCTGAATGCCGTCCACTGCACGCCGCCAAAGAGTAGGAACTCGATACCAAACGAGGCGATGTTCGGGATGCGCAGAACACCCGGGATGACCTCTCCGAAGTTGTGGCTGAACTGCAGTGATGCCATCCGGTCGCCATAGAACTCTTTGACGCGCATTCCACGGAATGCAGAGCCTACCACAAGGCTTCCAAATCCCGATTCAGACGAAACGAAACGTTGTGGCGGCGTACTGCCCCACCCCCAGCGGACCATTGCTGATAGATCAAGCGTCCACAGAGGTAATGTCCGCATGCGTGCAGAGGCATTCCATGTGGCAAGCACGAAGTCAAAGTTACTGCCGAGGATATCGGGCTTTGCTGCCTCCAGTGAGAGAGCCATTCCGGTGCGCGATACTCTGCGAAGGGGCGAGAAGGAAAGGAAAATGTCCAGCCCGAGCGTGTTCATGTGTCCGTAGGCCACTTGCGGATTACTTCGTGGCATCATTCCTGAAGGGAAGATCGACCATTGCGTCTGCTGCGCCACCGACTCGTCGATACTGTTGCGCCAGCTCAGCCGGATCGTGTTCGGGCGCGTCCAGAGGTCATTCCGCACAAACTGCAACTGGCCCCATGAATAACCTACACTGAGCTGTCCGCCGCTACTGAGATAGTAGTCGCCGTAGTCTGATCCGGAGATCAGTGACGTCAGTGTGATGAAGGATGTCCGGACGATATTGGGATTATCCCGACGCTGCAAGGCTCTACCAAGAGAGAGCTCGAGACTCCAGCGCTGGTCCCGGTCCGGGAACCACGTGCCTGAAGCCGAAGCATACAGCCGGTGATCAGCAAAACCATAGCCCGCCTGTGATGCAAGAAGCAGAGAGGTGTCGGGACGATCCCGAACTCCGATACCGAGGTATGGTCCGTGGATCAGGTTATACCGAAAGATATCATCGAACCCGGTGAAGGGACGACGTCCAAGACGCTGCAGAAAGCGCGATACCGGACCTAGTATCTGTTCGAACATCGAGTTCTGAAGACTGTCGGGATTCTCCAGGATCATCTGGATCTCGTCGTATGCCCGCTGCTCCTGCGGTCGAAGAGGCAGACGAAGGTTCTGCTGCCAGTAGCTGGAATCAAAGACAGCCGCCTGGGTGGTGGTTTCAACACGACGTCGATCAAAGATTCCTTCCGGTAACTCAGTATTGATCGCGTAGTCATAACAGAACGTCTCGATATCAATATCGAGACGTGGAGAGACCACATAAAGGATCGAGGCCTCGAGACTGCTGCTGATCGATAGTGCCTCCGGAACTACCATGGAATCAACCGTCATGAGATTCTGCCGGTAGCTCAAGCGAGCATCGAACGGAAGATTAACCGCTCCATTGGGAACGAATTGGACTTCGATTGGCACATTGCGCCGCTGATCGACGTACATCACGCCTTCAAAACCCCTTCTCAGTGCTGACTTCGTCTTTACATTCAGCTTGACGGTGTCGTCATCCAGACTGCTCATGAGCACGTAGTCATAAACATCAATGCCATTTGACGCAAGAGGCGATGTGATCTCCTCGCCGAGGATCGTTACGACGTCATCAAAGATGTTGAGATTCGTCCCGAATGAAACAAAGTTTGCCTCAGGAGGAACGTTGGCAGTCTGACGTTTTTGAAAGATCTCGTTATGGAACCGATCCGGCTGTTGAACGTAACCGCGCGAGAAGGACTCGAGAATGCTGTTGACCGTAGTGTCGCCTCGACCCGAACTTCGCAGTGCTGTGGCGGTATCGGTCATGGCGATGAACTTGGTGTAAAGCGTGTACGCATAGGTTCTGAGTGTCTCTCGCTGAATTCGCCGTCGCTCAAGAACGCGTCGCATGATCGCTACGGCAGGATCTTCGGCGGTAACAACAACTTCTCTGCCCGAGACCGGACGCTCATTGAGTGTGACACTGATCGTGGTATCGGCCCTGCGAAGCACAATCGTATCGCGTTCAAATCCCATGCAGGAGAACACCAACACGAGCCGAGACGTCCCAGCTGAATCTTCACTCGCAGACTTGATCGACATGACGAAGGAGCCCGTCTTGTCGGTCATTACCCGACGGCTCGAGGTAAGCTCGGTGACCGTAACAAAACGGATCGCTTCGCCTGTTTGCGACGAGGTTACCGTACCACGGATCGAAACATCCTGGCCCGCCACGGCCGGAAGACACGTCAGTTGCAACGTCAGTATAAGCGCAGCAATGCGCATCGCATTACGAGCCAATGATCTCTGAGATCTCTTCATGCGCCTCCTGAAGCGCACGATCAGCTGCAGCCTCACCCAGTAGAACGCGGACGACGGCATTCTCCAGAACCGACTCGATGTCCAGCCAGCGCCTGTGCACCGGCGTCATGCGCGCATTGCGCAGCTGTGCGGCAAACACGGCCTTGAATGGATCGGACCGCAATGCCGGATCATCGTAGGCCGATGTTGCTGCCGGGAATCCAGCCTCGGGAATCTTTGAGCAGAACTTCTTGGCATTATCCGCATCGATGAGGTATCGGATCAGTTTCTGAGCAAGATCCTTCTGCTTTGATGCAGCTGGAGAAGCCAGATACTCCCCGCCGGCAAACGATACGCCCGGCCGGCCATCGACACCGGGAAAGGTCATGGCACGCACTGTGAGATTTGTATTTGAGCGAATCTTCTTGATCAGCCAGGAACCGGAGTTCCACACCCCGATGCGACCTTGAAGGAACGTCGCATCAAGCTGCCGTTGGGTTTCGATGATACCCGTTCGAGACAGTTCCGCATAACAGGTCAAGGCCTTAACATTTTCGGGTGAGTAGACGACACAGCGCCCGGCAGCATCGAGGACATCACCACCAAAGGACCAGAAAAAAGGAAGAATCTTCTTGTAGAGACGATGAGCATCTGCACCGTTAGCCCCCCATCCAAAATGCCCCTTGGCCTGAATCGCCTCTGCCAATGCCTGTAGATCGTCGATGGAGCCGACCGTGTCTTTGCCGACTGCCGAGGCATGTTGCATGTTGACAAACAATACGCGCGTGTCCACGATCCAGGGAGCTGCATACAGCGTTCCGGCCTGACGTCCGGGAGCGAGAGCATAGCCAAGAAGCGCTGCCGTATCTATGCCAGCCAATGGTGAAAGCACGCCGGCACCGGAAAACTGTGCTACCCAGTCCGAACCAAGTTCCACGACGTCAGGTGGCGCGCCAGAATTGAACGCCGCCTGCAGTTTTGCCTTGCCGTCGTTCCAGCTCAATTCTGTCAACTCCACACGACAATTGTTCGCCTTTTCAAAGGCCGAAACGAGGTCGGCAAGCGCAGCCTTCTGACCCGGCTCGCTCCAAAAATGCCAGAAGCGGATAACTCGGGCCCCCTGCTCTTGACTGTCGGGCTGGCAGGCCGAGAAGACCCCGATGGTTATCAAAAGAATGACAACGATCAAGCGATGCGGGTTGAATGACGGATGCATAGATCGAAACTACGGAACAGGGCGCTCGAAAGTCAGTCTTTGTGCGTACTTTTGAGCCCGTCCTGGCAGCCGACCCCATGGGACGGCGGCGCAGCACCGAACTGATTTCTGATCAACATACGGGTGTCGTGTGCCGAAGACGTCGAAGTACATCTTCATCACGGGCGGCGTCCTTTCCTCTCTCGGAAAGGGCATTGCTTCCTCCTCCATCGGATTGCTACTGCGTCAGCGCGGTTTTACCGTCACCGTGCAGAAGATGGATCCCTACATTAACGTCGACCCTGGTACGATGAACCCCTACCAGCATGGCGAGGTATACGTTACCGATGACGGCGCGGAAACGGATCTTGACCTGGGTCACTACGAACGCTTTCTCGATGAGAACATGTCGAAGGCCAATACGGCATCTGCCGGTCAGGTCTACTATGACGTGATTATGCGTGAGCGTCAGGGGGCTTATCTGGGCAAGACAGTCCAGGTCGTTCCTCACATCACCGATGAGATCAAGCATCGCATGCGGGCCTTCGATGGCAAGTATGACATTGTCATCATCGAGATCGGTGGTACGGTAGGCGACATTGAGTCCTTGCCTTTCCTTGAGGCCTGCCGCCAGCTGCGTCTTGAAGTTGGCCGTGGCAATGCCATGGACATTCATCTGACGTACGTGCCGTTTATCAAGAGCGCAAATGAACTTAAGACCAAGCCGACACAGCACTCTGTCAAGACTCTGATGGAGTTTGGCATCACGCCAGACGTCCTGCTGTGCCGTGCTGAGATGAAGCTTGGTAAGGATATTCGCTCTAAGATCGCCCTGTTCTGCAACGTCGAGGAACGATCGGTGATCGAAGCACTCGATGCGCCAACGATCTATGAAGTTCCGATGATGTTTGCCAAGCATGAGCTCGATACCATCATCTGTGAGAAGCTCAATCTCAAGCGCTCACGGCGTGATCTTGAAACATGGTCACGCTTTGTGCATCGCATCAAGTCACCGCGGCACTCGGTGGAGATCGGCTTTGTTGGCAAGTACAACAAGTATCCCGATAGCTATAAGTCGATCATTGAAGCCCTCACTCACGCAGGAGCCATCAACGACACGCGTGTGGTGATCCGTTGGATAGACTCAGAAGAAGTGACCGCCGCGAATGTCGATCAGATGCTCAAGGGCGTCAACGGCATTCTCGTTGCACCCGGATTTGGCCACCGTGGTATCGACGGCAAGATCACCAGCATTCACTGGGCCCGCACGCACGATGTGCCGTTTTTCGGCATCTGCCTCGGCATGCAGTGCGCCGTCATCGAGTACGCGCGCAACGTCCTTGGCATGCCAGCGGCAAATTCTTCGGAGTTCAAGCGGAACAAGTTCAGTGTTATCGATCTTCTTCCCGAACAGCGCTCGATCACCGACAAGGGCGGAACAATGCGTCTGGGGGCATATCCATGCCACCTAGAGCGAAAAAGCAAGGCCTTCGCTGCTTATAAGTCGGAACACATCAATGAGCGTCACCGACACCGTTATGAGTTCAACAACGACTTTCGAGAAGTATTCACTGCGGCGGGACTGAAGATCTCCGGCACCTCGCCAGATGGCAGACTTGTCGAAATCGTAGAGGTTCCCTCGCATCGCTGGTTTGTCGGTGTGCAGTTCCATCCGGAACTGAAGTCTCGCGCCGTCACGGGACATCCTCTATTCGTTGCCTTCATCAAGGCGGCCCGGGCTCTAGCTCAGGAGAATCTCTAACATGGGCATCAACATCATCCTTATAGA
Organism: Ignavibacteria bacterium; assembly: GCA_947459875.1. Classification (GTDB taxonomy): domain Bacteria; phylum Bacteroidota; class Ignavibacteria; order Kapaibacteriales; family Kapaibacteriaceae; genus UBA10438. The sequence goes on along the minus strand of CANHFG010000011.1, from coordinate 20,129 downwards.
GGACGATGCCATAGAAGAACTGTATCCGTTTGCCTTGACGTGCAATTCATGGCAGATCCGCGCAGGGCGTCACACGATCCATGAACGATGGGGTCATGCGCTGCCGGATGCCAATGTTGTTGTGCACACTCATCGTACACTCCACCAGCAGCTCTATGGTGAAGACGTCGCGGCCGGAGTGCTCAATCGTTCTGCCCCTTTGCTGGTGCTGCTCTCTACGGCTGTGCTCTCCCCGGGACATATGAAGGGGCTCGCCGAACGCACCACGAGTGCCGTGCGACCATGCGTGATCAACAGCGCTGATGTCACCATCGGAGCGATTCTGCCAACGACGCCGGAGAGTCTCGACGATGTCATAGCAGCGCTGGATACTGTTGCTGCAGAAGACGTTGATCTTGTTTCCGTCACCGCCCGTCAGGTTCGGCGCTTGTGGGATGTGCTCGACATGATCGATGAGGCCATCGCCTGGGACGCCGAACTGTCTGTTTCGCGTGTTTCCCCTACCGCAGTGATTCATCCATCGGCCATCATCGATGAGTCGAAGGGGGCTGTACTTATCGATGACCTGGCAGTGATCGGACCGATGGCGGTGCTTCAGGGTCCGTGCAGCATCGGAGCTCACGCGGTTGTCAAGCCCCATGCCCACATCACGCATTCCGTAATTGGGCCTTACTGCAAGGTTGGCGGTGAAGTATCGGTCTCGATCTTTCAGAGCTACTCCAACAAACAGCATTATGGTTTTGTTGGACATAGCATCATCGGTCAGTGGGTTAATCTTGGTGCGGGCACGACCACTTCAAACCTCAAGAATACCTACCACGACGTCAGGCCTATCATGCCCTGGGGACGAGAGACATCTGGACGTCTGTTTCTTGGGTCCATGATCGGTGATTTCACACGCACGGCCATAGGCACCATGCTCCCGACCGGTGGCATCTACGGTGTATGCTCGCACATAATGTCCGAAGGACTGGCGCCGTCTAGTGTGCGTTCTTTCGTCTGGCAAGCCGGAGTTGTGTATGACCGCAACCGTGCATTTGATACCTGTGATACAATGATGCAACGTCGCGGACACGCCCTGTCGGATCGGCATCGTGAACTGCTCGACAACGTCAGAGAGCGTGATGTCTGAGCGTATGCATGTCTGGATCACCGGCGCCGGATCGGGTCTTGGGGCTGCCTTAGCGCGCCAGCTCGGCTCTGCTGCGATGGTGTCATTATCTGGACGTCGGCACGAGCCCCTTGAAGAACTTGTGAGGGAGCTAGGTTCGTCCAGCGCCTGCGTTGCCAGATGTGATGTTGCCAGCGACGATTCCGTTGCTGAAACACATGCCAGGATCGTCGAGACCTTCGGTCCGGTCGATGTGCTCATCAACAATGCGGGAATCGCGATGTTCTCACCGGCCGAGCAGACGCCAATGAAGGACTATGTAGCGCATCTCGAGGTGAATCTTCTAGGCGCGGTACGGTGCTCGCATCGCGTCCTGCCCGACATGATTACCCGGCGCCGTGGCATGATCCTTTCCATAAACTCTGTTGCTTCCGTGACGGCCTTTCAGAACTGCACGGCATATTCGGCTAGCAAAGCCGGACTGCTGGCATACACCCGGGGGTTGCGACAGGAAGTACGTCAGCACGGTGTGAAGATTGTCGACCTGCTGGTTGGCGCAACAGCCACGGACATCTGGTCGGCGGAAATGCTCCATGAGCATCAGCACCGAATGATGTCCCCGTCGGATGTGGCGTTAGCTGCCCTTGACGTAATTTTACGTTACGATCATCCAACGATGATGATCGAAGAAATGATCATTCGACCTCAGTTAGGAGACCTTTAAATGCGTTCCATTGTGACAGCATTGTTCTGTCTTGTGCTGTTTGGCACTCAGCTTGTCGCCCAGCCGACCCAAGTCTACAGTCATGGCGACCCGACACCGGAAGAGCAGCTCATGCTCGAGTACATTAATCGCGGGCGGGCCAACCCCACCGAAGAGGGCATCCGTATGATGGATACAAAGGATCCAGCCGTGCAGGGTGCGTACAGCTATTTCAAGATCGATGCGGCAAAGACCAAGCAGGCCTTTGCCGGCTACCCGGAGCGCCCGCCTCTTGCCTTTCATCCCCAGCTGATCGAATCATCGCGCAACCATACCAAGGACATGGACGAGAAGAACTTTCAGGGGCACACCAGTTCGAATGGAGATGAGTTGGGGCAGCGTTACGTAAAGGTTGGCTACGCTTCCATGGGCATGTACGGCGAGAACGTGGCGGCCTACAGCGAATCGGTATGGCACGGACACTGCGGTCTGAATGTGGACTGGGGCGAAGAGAACCAGCGCGTTCTTGGTCACCGAAAGAACATCATGAACTATGAGAATGCGGTCTATACCGAAATAGGCATCGGCATCACATACAACGGACGTGGACTGATGCAGGGCTGGGTCGGGCCGTACGTGGTCACCCAGAACTTCGGCATCCGCGCTCAGCGCTATATTCTTGGCGTCGTGTATATCGACAAAAACAATAACGGCTTCTACGACATTGGCGAAGGAGTCGAAGGTGTAAAGATCACACCGTCGCGGGGCTCATTTTATGCTGTTTCGAGTGCATCAGGGGGCTATGCAATCCCCTACACAGGAACGGGCTCGATCAGCCTCGCCGCATCAGGTGGCGGACTTCCGGCAGCTATGAACAAGACCGTCGATGTATCGGGTCAGAACGTTAAGGTTGACTTCGTACCGGCATCGGCTGGTCCGGGGGCCGTAACGCTGTCGAAGCCCGCAAACAACGCAACCAACGTCAACCCACTGGTAACGCTTGAATGGGGATCTGCACCGCTGGCCGACAAGTATTTCTATCAGGTATCGAAGGATCAGCAGTTCACAACAGCCGGTGTTATCGCCGAAGGAGAAACCGCGAAGCGCTCGGCTTCTGCTACAGTGCCTGCCTGCAATACTCGGTTCTACTGGCGCGTGCGTGGGATTAACGATGCCGGCAACGGTGTATGGTCGACGGTGTTTTCCTTCACCACCGGGGGTAAGATGCCGACGTCTTCCAGTGGTACATCGCCGAAAGGGAACGCTCTTGCCGGTTCGAATGATAACGTGACCTTCGTTTGGTCCACTGCCTCGGAGGCCACGTCATATCACCTGCGCATCAAGAAGAGCGCCTCGCCGTTCTCGGTCGTCTTCGAAGACTCGGCCGCTACAGGAACGAGTCGCAACGTCAAGGCCAGCGTTCTCGGTACCGGCAGCTTCACATGGGAGGTCCGTCCGAAGAATGCCTGTGGAATGAGCGGATGGTCCACCCCGTTGCAGTTTTCGTTGACGGTTACCAGCGTCAGTGAGCTCGATAACGAGGTTTTTGATGCGATCATTTCACCGCAGCCTGTAGCCGATCTGCTAAACATCGTCGTTCAAAGCGCGTCCGATGATGTGGTTGACGTGCGCATTTTCAGCATGGGCGGCAACGAGGTCCTCAGTGTGCGTCAGCCGGTATCCTCGGGTCGCAGCAACATGGCTGTTTCTTCGGCCGTCAATCTTGTACCAGGACTCTATACGGTGGTGGTGTCCTCCGTGACGGGCTCATCGGTCTCGTTACCGCTGATCAAGCTCTAAGGCATCTTCACATCCGCATACTCAAAGGGGCGATTCACATACTGGATCGCCCCTTTTGCTATTGGCCTATTGACAGCAAAGTATAATCATCCTAGCTTGGCTCCATACGTTGTTACTCACTTACTGGTTGTTGATCACATGCAGAAGATTGAACTGCATACAGCGTTGACAGACGTGGTGGTCGCCCTGACGGGACGCCACCGCGATGAGGTTATCGCCAAGCTTGGGAGCGACTACGAAGATCCGATGCTCTGGAAACGTCCGAGCCGAAGGCAGACCGAGACGTCAGACAAAGACCGCATGCATGCGCGCACGTATCATCGGACGCATACCCGAAAGTCGCGCTTCACCGAGCGTCTCTATCGTGAGGCAGCCTCAGTTCCCATCGAGACGCGACTACCGACAGTTCCGGACGTTCCGATCATCTCTTGCTATCATGATATGATCGTTGCGGTACGGTTGATCGCGGCAGGCCACTACGAAAAGGCTCTTGTGATCGTCAAGCGTTGTATTCGCCGATCGGCACAACTCGATGAGCCCCTTGCCGTGTTGCAGGCCTTGCATCTTGCAGACGGACTGCAGGGGGCCGAAGGATCCATCTCGGTTCGTCGTCAGCTGCAGAGGCATATTCGCCGCTGGAGTGACCGGTACTTTCAGCAGCGTTCAATCGCCGCATTCCTTGAAGATATCCTGATCGATCGAAGGCACCGCGAAGACGCATCGCTTCTTGAGCACATCGACCGGATGTGGTATGACCTGCAGCTTCAACAGATCCCCATGACGCGCGCGTCCGAGCGTCTCCTATCGAATGTGGTAAAGATCCGTCGATGTCAGGTAGCCGGCCACAACCATATGATCATCACGACCGTTACCGCCACACTACGCCGGCACTCAACAGGCATCCCTGACGGATACCGTTGGCTAACCGGATGGCTTGCAAGCGCGCGTATGCGTGCGCAGCTCGCCATTGATGTTCAGCTTGAGGCGATTGCAGAATATGATACAGGTACTGCGCCGAACCTTCTCCGGCCGCATCTGAAGTGTGAGGTATGCCGGTGGCAACTCATGAGCTTGATGCGCAGAGGTCAGTGGGATGCTGCGGCCGAAAAGCTCATTGAGCTTCGACTGATGAACCAGGAAGCGTCCGACGAGTACGAGCAGCAGAGAATGCTCCTTCTTGAGGGCTTCTTCTGGATCACCCGGCAGATGGGCTTGCACTCACATGGTGTGGTCGAGAGGATGCCGAGGATCACAACCTTTCTGAACTCTGTCTCGGTGATAGGCCAGGACCATTCGGGACTGAACATCCAGATAGCTGTTTTCGAGATCCTGTATTATCTGGTCAAAGGTCAAGGTGAGGTGGTCGAACGTAAGGTCTTCAACCTCACGGTACGGGCCTCTCGGAAACTTCGGTTTCCTGCCGCTGATCCGCTTCGTGCTTTCATCACCATGCTGCGGGTTGTGTCGCACTATGACATGTCCGACCCAAGGGTTCGTGCCCGAACAAAACGCTATCTCAAGCGCATGACCCATGATGCAGGGGATATCCCGGAACATCTGCTCTTTCCAATACCATTGCGCGACCTGGCAGGGCTGATCATCCAATACATCGATGAAAAGGGGCTTCAGACCAACGTGTAGAAGTCGTGCCCGTTATCGTGACGTATATGCAGCACACCGGCGCGTACGAGCTTGACCAATATCTGCGAGGCCCGGCGACGGGAGATATTGACAAGTCGGGCAAAGTCTGCAACACTGGCTCTTTGATGCCTCTCGAGGTAGGCAAATAGACGCTGCTCGCGGTCCCCGATCGAGAGCGTCATAGGAGGTGAATCCGGATTCATGCCACGCAGGATCTTGGTCATCTCGCGGCTGGCCTGCACGGACTGCTCGCCGTCGCGGATGAAGACCGGTCTGACATGCGGTCGTGCAGGATCGTCCGGATGCGAGAAATGATGAGGCCGCCGGTTGCTGGATGGGATCGAGACGACGATCACGTCCTTGAAATCGATCTCAACGACTTCGATGTGATGATCCAGTGGCGGTTCTATGGAGCTGAGAGCCACCAGCACCTGATCGATCTGCTCCTTCTCGGAGTCTACACCGATGACCTTGCCGCTATCGTCAACCCCAATCAGTAGCCGTCCGCCAGTGGTGTTGGCAAACGCAATCAGTTCTCGGGCGATTTTCTCGACCGTCGTGAACTTGCGCTTGAACTCCAGCGTCGAGGACTCGCCTGACCCGATCAGATCACGCAGTTCATTGCGTCTCATAGACGTTCCGGCATGAGCCGGATAAAAGTGTTTGACGGTCCGTCCCTTACTGTGCCTGCGAGTACTTCCACTGGGATGCTGGAATCCACCACTGCGTCGGGTTGTACCCCGGACGCACTCGGCTGAAGCGGACGCCGTGCAGGCGCTTGTTATAGATCGCTGGATACTGCGGACTCCACAGGAAGATATACGGCTGCTCATCGGCAACGATGCGCTGAAACTCCTGCATGTACGCAATACGCTTACCTTCATCAAACTCTATGCGGTTGAGTTCCATCAGCTGATCCGCCCGTGCAGAGGAGAAACCGGCATAATTACTACCCTTGTTGCCGATCTGACTTGAATGCCATATCTGATAGGGATCGCTCGGCAGCGGATCGTTGACCCATGCGCCGATGGAGATATCGAACTTTCTCGTCCGCAGGTTCTCAAGGAAGACACTCCACTCGAGCTTTCGCACTTCGAGCTTGATGCCGACCTTTCGGAGTTCATCGGAGAAGGCCACCGCGATGGCTTCACGGGATTCATTCCCGGCATTGACAAGAATGGAGACAACGAAAGGAACGAGCTTGCCGTTGATGTTCTTCTCGAGCACACCATCCCCGTTGACGTCTGACCAGCCGGCTTTTGCCAGAATATCCTTGGCCTTCGCCGGGTCATATGCCACCGGCGCGATGGACTTATCGTACTCCTTACGGTCGCTGTAAACAGGCGAGTTGACCGGTGTGGCAAGACCCCGGACAACCTGCTTGATAAGAGCATCCCGGTCGAGACAGTGCGCCAGTGCTCGACGTACGTTCTTGTCGCTGAGAATAGGGTTCTGGCAATTCAGGCCAACGTATGTGTACACCTGCATCGAGTAGGTGGCTTTCGACAGGAATGGCGTTGCAACCGTGTCGATCTCCTCGACAAACTTGGCTGCCGGCACGGCCTCCATGAAGTCCATTTCACCATTCTTCACGCCCACAACTGCCGAGCTGCGGTCATTGACAACCTTGTATATCACCTTGTCGGCATACGCTGGATTCCATTTGTCCTTGCCTGCATTCCACCAGCGGTCATTTCGTTTAATGGATACGCTTTCACCGGTCTTCCATTCATCGTATGTGTACGGGCCCGATCCAACATTCAACGCTGGATCGCGCTTAACCTCAGGGGTGTTGTACCATGTGGCGAACTTCTTCATCGATGCGTTCGCCTGAGCCTTTGCCATGTCATTCGTTTCAGCGATGGTATATCCGTCGGTCAGATTCTCCTTGTCAAAGATGTGCTTTGGAAGGATCCAGAGTCCACCGAGAAAGTACTCCGCAAGGAAATAGGGCTTTGACATTGTGATAACCACGGTCTGCTCGTCAGGGGCTGCAATGTCGGACAGCGACTCGTAGTAGTTCCTGAGGGCGGCAGCATCGGTGATGAGCGGATTCTTGACGGCCTTGAAGGTGAAGATCACGTCCTTGGCCGTAAGGGGCTTGCCATCACTGAACGTTACCCCCTTCTTGAGCTTGAAGGTATACGTTAGATGGTCATCCGACACGGTAGGACGCGACTCGGCAATCACCGGATAAAGGTCGGTGGTCTCAAAGTCATAATCCAGAAGCTTTTCATAGACATGGTTAAAGATCGCACTCGATGACGCGTCGTTCGTGATCAGTGGGTTTAGGCCTTCCGGATCGGAGAGAAGGTGCACAACGATCCAGTCGCCCTTGACCGGGGTGCCGTCATCGGCGGTCGAGGCCCCCTCTCCCCCACCGGAGCAAGAGAAGAGCACCGTGGCGGCCACGAAGACTGTTAGAAGGCTGATGGAGAAACGCATAGTTGAGGCGCAGGCGTTGTGCATGGTGTTATTCATCATCGCTTTGGAAGTAGGAAACGTTGCGAAGATCGCGTGATTTTCCCGAATCACCGGCATTCTTGAGGTGCGATTGGAGATTTTCCGAAAAGACCTTGGAGGCATGATATCCATAGGTTCGAAGAAGGTAGTTCAGGGCGATCGTTTCTGAGATGACCGTGATGTTCTTACCAGGAAAGATCGGCAGCTTGACGGCATGGATCTCAACGCCCATGATGTTGATCGAGGACTCATCAAGCCCCAGGCGATCGTACTCTTTGGCCTCATCGTACACCTCGAGCTCAACCACGATCTCGAGTCGCTTCTGGAAGCGGATAGACCTGATGCCGAACATCTCACGGATATCGATAAGGCCCAGGCCGCGGATCTCGACGAGGTGTTTTACCAATGAAGAGCCCGTACCCATGAGGATGCTTTCCCTCTTCTTTGTGAGCATTGTCGCATCGTCGGCTACGAGCCGGTGGCCCCTTTCGACAAGATCAAGAGCGATCTCGCTCTTGCCGATACCGCTCGAGCCGGCAAACAGCATACCCACGCCGTACACGTCCACAAATGATCCGTGTATGGTAACCTGCTCACCAAACTGATCGTCGAGAAACTCACTGAGTACATAGATAGTCTTGGTTGTATCGAACGGCGTCGTCAGTACCGCAATCCCCCGCTCTCTGGCGTGTTCCACCAGTTCGTCGTCGAGGACGTGGTCGTTCGCACAGACGATCACCGGAATGTCGAAGCCGCACATCGTGGCAAACATCTGACGCCGCTGCGCCGGCTCACAGCTCTTGAGATAGAAGAACTCGGTGTTGCCAAAAAGCTGAACCCGGGAATACGTGAAGAGCTCAGTGAACCCCGCCAAAGCCAGCTGCGGCCGGTGAAGACTCTTGTCCGTGATGCGATTGTCCAACCCGATTTCATGAGTAAGAGGACGCAACTGTACCGGACCATTGAGAAGTTCACGGACCGTGATGTACGGTTTTCGGGTCGGCTCTGGTATTCGCATACGATGGTGTGCCTACGGTGGTTCCGGATCCTACGGTCGAACGGTGGCGAACTTGTCGTGCACCTTCGACAGCTGACGTTCTATCTTCAATCCGGCATCATGCACAGCCTTGGAAAAGTCTGCCGCTGCCTCCTTGGCAACCAACAGATGATCGTGAATGCGGAGGGTGATCTCGCAGCTCTTCAACAGGGGAATCTCTTCGAAAATGATGTCCGTACGAACAATGTTCTGATTGAACTTTTCGAATCGTCGGGCAGTGTTGACGGCGTTTTCGTATTCAGCATCGGTGATCTGGCAATGCCGCGCCGTGATGTGAATGTCCATGATAACCCTTTCGAAGAATGGTGAAACATCGACTATTGACTGCCGCCACCTCCGAACATAATCAAAGCCGTGCTCAGAAGCGACTTTGTGGCGAAGTACTTGAAACTCGTTGACGCAGCAGAAGCGAAATTCCTATTTCGATACTCACACCGCCGGCATCGATCAGGTATTCCTGACGCAGTCTCTCCGGTGGTGGTACGGTAAACGATTCGAATTGACCGGTAAAAAAACGGTCCCGCAATGGTGCGAAGGTATATCCCACCTCGATGCGTATACCGGTGGCCGATCGTGCCATCACTGATCCATCAAACCCTAACGAAACACCCGCGCGTAGCTTGGCCGCAGGAGCTATCAGAGAACCATCATAGCGTGTTCCACTACGGCGTGCCCCGAGCAGTCTCGAGGTTTGGATCTCTTCGCTCCAGAAGACATGCCCGAACACGAGCCCCAATCCCACACCGAGATACCCAGTGAACTGGCGTCTGGCTGGAAACAGATCGAGGTTGAAAAGCACGGGGACCGTACTGACTTCAATGTTCTGTGTGACGTTCTGTGGAGGCCCAAGTGCGGTAGCAGGGGGCTTGGGGTCGTAGGTATAGTTCTCGCGGATCGTAGCACGAAAAAAGCTTCCGGATACACCGACGGAGATCTCGTCGGTGAGATACTGATTCACCGACGCTCTGGCGCCGATAGGTACTCCGAATGACGAAGCCGTGCCGCCAAGGACGCCTTGATAGTCGCGGATAAAATCGGCAGCCTGAATACCGAGATTCCAGAGCACAGTTGCTTCAAGTCGCACCCTTGGGACGACATCAACAGCCTGTCCCCAAAGAGGCCCTGTGGAAATGAATGCAAGCCCCGCACGGAGGACGATAACGACCAGACGTTGTAAGATGCCGAGGCGCATGTGCACGGCCTTGAGAGGCAATCAGAGGATGCGTTTGCCCATTGAGGAAGCAATGATCTCGGCAGCGAACTCTGCCGTCTTGTTTCGGTCATCCAGGATAGGGTTCACCTCGGCAACCTCGAGAGAAGCGTAGGCATCGATCTGTGAGATCATTTCCATGAACACATGTGCTTCCCTGTACGTCAGCCCGCCGGGCACGGGCGTGCCGACGCCCGGTGCAACGGTTGGGTCTACCCCGTCAACGTCAAACGAGATGTGCAGGTGGTCGACGCTGCGCGACATGTTCTCGAGGACTCGCTCGGCGATCTCATACATGCCCAACCTATCAACGTCAAACATTGTGTACGCCGCCACACCGAGTTCCTTGATCAGCTCGCGCTCTCCCGGATCGATGCTTCGCAGGCCGATGATTGCCAGATTTCTCGGATCGAGCTTCGGACCATCCATTCCAATCTTGGTGAGTGTCGGATGCCCAATTCCCATTGCCACGGCAAGAGGCATCCCGTGGATGTTTCCGCTTGGCGTCGTCTCGGCCGTGTTCATGTCGGCATGGGCGTCGATCCAGATCACGCCTAACGTCTTGTTGTGTTCCTTGCAATGGGCACCAATACCTGCCAGGGATCCAACGGACATCGAATGATCCCCACCGAACAGCAGTGGGAAATGGCCGTCATCAAGGATCGACTTGACACGACCGGCCAGAATGTGACTCATCGCTGCGACTTCCGGCAGGTACTTCAGCTTTGGATCCTGAAGCTCTTGAACCTCAATGTTCCGAATTGGGATATCGCCTTCATCGATGACCTCGTAGCCCAGTGACTCGAGCTTGAGGTCAACATCGGCAATGCGCAATGCCGATGGCCCCATGTCCACTCCTCGCCTGTCGGCTCCAAGATCGATTGGAAAACCAAGAACCCGAACAGTGCTGGACTTGCGCATAACGTGCTTTTACGTCAATGTATTAGGACGTTGTTTTCATTAGGTGGTTCAGCACCGTCGACAGTGTCCGTTTGAGGTCACGGCGAGGAACGACAAGGTCGACAAAGCCTTTTTCCAGCAAAAACTCCGATCGCTGAAAACCTTCCGGGAGCTTCTTCCTGATCGTCTGCTCGATCACCCGCGGACCGGCAAAACCGATCAGCGCCTTGGGTTCGGCAATGATCACGTCACCGAGCATGGCATACGAGGCAGACACGCCCCCTGTTGTCGGATCGGTAAGGATCGACACATACGGCAACCCGGCTTCTGAAAGCTCTGACAGCACAGCGCTGGTCTTGGCCATCTGCATGAGCGATAAGGCCGCTTCTTGCATGCGCGCACCACCAGAAGCCGAGATGAAGACAAACGGCACTCGCTGCTCCAGAGCCCTTCGGCCGGCGCGGAGGAACTTCTCCCCTACCACCGAGCCCATCGAGCCGCCGATGAAGCCAAAGTTCATGCACCCAAATGAGATGGGTTGGCCATTGATGGAGCCGACTCCGGTGGTCACAGCATCGGGCAGATCACTCTTGCTGTATGCCTCCTTCAGACGCGCCTTGTAAGGACGCGTATCGACAAAGTCCAGCGGGTCGGCCGAGCGGACGTTGGCGTCCGTTTCAACCCACGTTCCTTCGTCAAAAAGGATCCCGACATACTTCGCACTTCCGATGCGGAAATGATGCGAACACGAAGGGCAGGTGAAGCAATTCTCTTCGAGTTCTTTGCGATAGATCACCGTTGAACACTCCGGACATTTGGTCCAGAGGCCGTCGGGCATCTCCCGGGACTGGGTCTCGGTGGTGATGTTTTTACTCTTGCGGAGGAACCAAGCCATGCACAAAAGTACGGAAAAGCGCTGACCTCGTGGGCTACGGTAAGGGGCTTACCGTATGAGGTACATGGAGCGTCGCCCGCTCTGATCGGTTCTGATGTACGGTCCTGACGGAAGCTGCGCAAACTCGGCGGAACTGCGCGCTACGAGGCGACCGGCGAGATCATAGACAGTCGCCTCGCCGTCATCATCAAGCTCATGCTCAATGTCATCTGCGACACTCACTGTTTCCACCGGAAAATTGTGAAAGGACAGGGCACCGACTCCGTCATCGGTCACCAGCCAGGGCCCCTGAAAAATGGCACCATCATCGTAGGCGTAGTCCGGCACATAACTTACGCTCATGACGGGCTTGGAAAACGTCAGTGTCACGCGTCCCGCATACTGATTCAGAACGGGCCAGGAAAGATTCTCAACGCGCACGCTCGTCGGCCGCAGCCTCGGGTCGTTATCAGCGAACCATGCGTCCGCAGCCCTTCTGACCTTGCCATCCCTGACGAAATCACTGGTCATTCGTAGTCCGTTTTTCTGCCCCCTGAAATCAATCACAACCGTACCATCGCCCGTGTTCCGGGCCAATAGTGGCCGCGGAGAGTGTGACCAAGGTCTATCGGTATTTGAGTTGTACTTCAGATCATCGAAAACCTCGACCATCTGACGTCCGAGCTCGGCGTAGCCCTGACCGTTGTAGTGACAGCCATCATGACCCGGCAGACCCGACGCCGCATGTACGATCACATCATTGTACAGCAGAGCGAGTTTGCGCTGATCATCGCGCAGCTTGGCATGATTTGGCCCGGCGCATCCCGGGCGGATCTGGATGACGATAATCTTTTCAAGTGCGGGGAGATCCAGCTTCCACGCTGCTCGCAGCTGATCAAAAACGGAGATGTAATCGTCGGCCGACGTGTTGGACTCCCCTTGATACCAAAACAGATACTCGATTCGATTTCGCATACCGCTCTTGATGACCCTGTAGAGCCAGCTGCCATAGATCGTCGAAAGATTCAGTCGATTGTTCGGATCGGGCAAATGTTGCTCGATGCGTGTTCCACCCACGCCGCCGCTTATGCAAAGACTTGAAATGCCCTGCTCGGCAAGTGCATTCTGGAGATAGAGAGCCCAGGCACCAACGTTAGGTCCTCCGCCATTTCCGGCGGCACTGCTGAGCGCAAACGCCGTATCCGACAAACTCTGACTGAAGTTCCCACCGAACGTGCGCGCCCAGACTGAGGGAGAAGCAGAAGCATCACCGAAGATCGAGTTCGACTGGCCGTTGACCGAGAATGCAATCCCGGGAGTGATGTCCGTAGCCGAGTACATCGTGTCAAACGAAGTCCGACCGGTTCGACGAACTGTCACAGTTGCCGAGAATGAGACTCTCTCTTGCGGCGGGGCTGTTGCCCGCGTTGTCGTACAGAAAACCGTGTCGCCCGACATTGGCCTTACGTAGCGCCTCGTGGCTACCGTATCACCGTCTCGGCGGATCTCAATAAGGGCCTCATCGACACTATCGGAAATGACCACACCGCGAACACTGATGAGGTCTCTCCAATGAATGACTCGCAGAGAGCCGGGCACCGTTATGAACCGTATCATGGGCGTGGGCGGATCGGGGACGCGCTCGATTGCATACCTATCGTGCAGATAGCGTTCAACCGAAAGCTCTTCGACTGCCGTAAGTGATCGCTCAAAAATGAGGATCTCACCGATGGCGCCGTTGAGCCCATAGCCCCCTTGATATGCGCCAACGAATATCACCGAATCGGTGTTTGTCGGAATGTTGTCGTCCGAAGTCTTGCGGTTGTTGAGCGAGATCGAGGTCTGGCCGGTGAGGTCCTTGTGGCGAACTCTCAGAACGGTTGGACCCGATAGCGCTGCAGAGCTTGTGCTCAGCCGCCCAAAGTCGCCTTGATGTAGAACCGTCGGCACGCCGGGAGCGCTCGTGAAGAACGCTCTGTTCTGCCCCGATACCATGTTGTTGGCCGCGTGGACGCCGTTCCAGTTGTAGACGACATACATCGTGTAGTCCCGTCTGACAGGAAACACGGAAGGGGCTGAGTAGTAACCTGCATTAGCAAAGACGATGGCCGGTCGCGCATTGATCGTACCGGGCGTCAGTCCGGCCCCCTGCTGGGCAACTGCGATGTGCCCTCCTACGATCGACCCCCAGCGATTGACAACACCGGCGGAGTCCGCCGTCAGCGTATCGGCCCGAAGCCACAGGCGCAGGCCCGGCGGCATGGTTTGTGCGGTGATGAGACAGGCGCTAATGAGCCCCGTCATCAAAAGAGCGGAGAGCTTTTGCATGTGACGAAGATAATCGCACGCCACATACGCACCTAGATCTAGACAGGGCTATTTGCCGATCGTGAGGATCTCGTACTGGATCACGCCCGCAGGCACCTTTGTCTCGACCGTTTCGCCGACGACCTTGCCGAGTAGCGCCTTTCCAAGGGGGCTTGTCACCGACAGTTTGTTCTGTTCGAAGTCAGCTTCTTCAGGTGAAACAAGCAGGTACTGAATCTTCTTATTTGTCTTTTTATTGAGCAGTTCCACCCGAGAAAGGATGTAGACCTTATCATCCGGGAAGTCCTTGGCGTCGATGACCTGTGCCTTGGAAAGCATGGTCTGAAGCCGAGAGATGCGGATCTCAAGCAGCTCCTGGGCATGCTTGGCAGCGTCATAATCGGCGTTTTCCGACAGATCACCATGCGAGCGCGCCTCGGCGATCTTCTGCGCGATGTCACGACGACCGTTGGTGGTCAATTCTTGCACTTCTGCCTGAATCTGATGCAGATACTCTTTTGTAACGTAGACGGCATCCCCAGCCATGGGAAGTCTCCGATTAGATGTCGATGGGTGATGGTGTTGGCGATAAAAAAAACAAAGCCGCTGGCGGCTTTGTTCCTTATGAGTCGAATCTACGCAGGGGCGTTCGTTGGTGCAACCGCAACTCTAGAGATGCCGTAGAATGTGCCCCATTTTATCTCTTTTTGTTTCAAGGTAAACCTGATTATCGGCCGTAGCTGGAACTTCAAGGGACACCAGCTCGGTCACTTCAAGGCCGTAGGACTGCAGGCCGACGCGCTTTTTGGGGTTGTTTGTCATGAGCTTCATCTTCTGGATACCGAGCTCATGCAGGATCTGCGCGCCGATGCCATAGTCGCGCGGGTCGGGTAGGAATCCGAGATGAACGTTGGCCTCGACTGTGTCGAGACCCTGCTCCTGCAGGGCATAGGCCTTGATCTTGTTGGTTAGACCAATGCCCCTCCCCTCCTGACGCATGTATAAGACCACGCCACGCCCTTCCTGCTCTATCTGGTCGAGCGCTGTGTGCAACTGCGGACCGCAATCGCAACGGAACGATCCGAAGATGTCCCCCGTCAGGCACTCGCTGTGCACGCGCACGAGCACCGGCTCGGCGGTTGAGACATCACCCTTTACGATAGCGACGTGCTCCTTGCCATCGACGGTGTTCTCAAAGATCTTGACGATGAAGTCACCATGCTCACTCGGAAGCTTTGCCTCTGCAACGAACCGCACAAGGATCTCAGTTCTGCGGCGATAGGCAATCAGATCCTGCACCGTGATGATGGGCAGTCCCTGCTCCTTGGCCATCAGCATAAGATCGGGCACACGTGCCATAGAGCCGTCGCTCTTCAGGATCTCGCAGAGAACTCCGACGGGCTTGAGGCCGGCAAGCTTCATAAGGTCGACCACGGCTTCGGTGTGCCCCGCGCGCCGCAATACGCCGCCGTTGACGGAGATCAGCGGAAAGATGTGACCCGGACGACCGAAGTCCGCCGGAGCGGCAGAATCAGAGGCCATCGCACGAACCGTTGCCGTGCGGTCACTGACTGAGATGCCGCTGGCAGTACCATGAACGTAGTCGATGCTGACGGTGAAACGCGTTCCGTGCAGAGCCGTATTGTCGCGCACCATCAACGGGAGGTCCAGCTGCCGTGCGCGTTCTTCGGTCACGCTGACGCAGATCAGCCCCTTGCCATGCGACGCCATGAAATTGATGTTCTGCTCCGAGCACAGCTCCGCAGCACAAACAAGGTCGCCCTCGTTTTCACGATCTTCATCATCGACGACGATGATGCACCGACCCGCTTGAAGTGCCTCGACGGCAGTCGTTATGGTGTCGAACATAGAAAGGATGGTATTTATCGATTACTTCTGGACAACCGTAGCGATTGATGCCTTGTCGAACTTAACGTTACAGCCCGAGGCGATTGTCACCGAAATGGTTGCTTCGTCGACCTCGTGCACCGTACCATGGATGCCTGAGGAGGTCACAACGCTATCACCCTTCTTAAGGTTCGACAGGAGCTTCTGATGCTCTTTCGCACGCTTCTGCTGCGGACGGATCATCATGAAGTAGAAGATGCCGATGACGGCGGCAAACATGAACAGTGTCTGCATCAGCTGTGCGGTTGGATCTGCACCGGCAGACGGTGGCGGGGCCATAAGGAGCATAGTTCAATCCTGGAAAATGATGATCAGGTTCGTGGTTGATTGAGAATGTCGATCGTTTCGGCCGCCCATTGACGGAACGTCCCTTCAAGAATTTTTTCACGTGCTGTTCTTACCAGCCACCTGTAGAGAGCAACATTTTGCTCGGTAGCCAGCATGAGTCCGAGGATCTCTCCAGCGTTGAACAGGTGGCGAAGATACGCCAAGGAGTAGTTTCGGCTGCTTGCCGATCCTACATTCGCATCAATGGGCTCGTCGCGCTGTTTCCATGTCGCATTCTTGATGTTGACGCGTCCCGTGCTGGTAAAGAGTGTGCCATTCCTGGCATTTCTCGTCGGCATTACGCAGTCGAACATGTCCACGCCTAATCCGATGCACCGGAGGATGTTCTCGGGCGTACCGACGCCCATCAGATACCGAGCGCTCTGTTCGGGCATGGCCTCTGTTGAACAGGCTACGATCTCGTACATGTTTTCTGCAGGCTCACCAACGCTTAGACCGCCAATGGCATAACCGTCGAACCCCATGTCCACGAGTGCGCTCATACACGTGCGCCTGAGGTCCGGGTACACACTGCCCTGTCCGATCCCAAACTGAAACTGACGGTGGCCATAGTGAAACGGCGTGCTCAGATGACGTGCCCGCCCCCGTTCCGCCCAGTGGAGTGTCAGGTCCATTGAGCGGCGTGCCACGTCATGATCGGCCGGATAGGCCGTGCATTCGTCGAGCAGCATGAAGATGTCACTGCCTATAGCTCTTTGCGTATCGACGACATTCTCCGGTGTGAACAGATGCCTTGAGCCGTCGATATGCGACCGAAACTCGACGCCCTGTTGACTCATGGTGCGGAGGTCGCGAAGCGAAAAGACCTGAAACCCACCGCTGTCTGTCAGGATCGGCCTGTCCCATGTGCTGAACCTGTGCAGCCCGCCCATCCTTGAAAGCGTTTCCACGCCGGGCCGCAGATACAGGTGGTAGGTATTGGCGAGTATGATCGGAACATCGAGCTCGCGAAGAGAGCGATGATCCATGGCCTTCAGAGCCCCCTGCGTGCCGACAGGCATGAAGATCGGTGTTGGAACAACTCCGTGATCGGTCAGGAGCTCGCCGGCACGCGCGTTGGTGTCAGCGCACGTTGCCGTAAGCCGGAAAGGATTGTCAAGGGGCGAAACAGGATGCACGTTCAGACGTCCCGGGCAGGTCGTTGAATGATTCCGCCGCCAACCAGGTCATCGCCTTCGTAGAGAACAACCGACTGACCCGGAGCAATGGCCCTGCGCGGCTCATCGAACTCCACCCAAAGCAAGCCCTGCTCATCGGTGTGGCAGGTAGCCATAGCACCCTCGTCCTTGTAGCGAACCTTGACCATGAACTTCCGGGGATCGTTCAGATCGGCGTACTTCTGAAGATTCACACTATGCGCTGTAAGTGTGGTCGACTCGAGCTTGTCCTCCGTTCCAACCACAACGGTGTTGCTCGACGGAAGAACGTTCAGCACGTAGAGCGGCTCAGGATGCGCAATGCCAAGCCCCCTTCGCTGACCAACCGTATAGAATGGATAGCCTTCGTGCGTGCCGATCACCTTTCCATCAAGAACAATCTCACCCATACCGACACGCTGGTCGATGTCCTGCACGGTGTCACGAAGAAACCGACGGTAGTCGTTGTCAGCGATGAAGCAGATCTCGTACGATTCAGGCTTGGGAGCCAGATCCAGCGACAGACGCTCTTTTTCGGCACGTGACTGCGGCTTGGTAAAGCCGGACAGCGGAAAGAGAGTGCGCGCAAGGTGTTCCTGCCGGACGCTCCAGAGCATGTAGGACTGGTCCTTCTGCACATCCGGACTGCGGCGAATCCAACGCCTTTGCGAGGTCTCATCGTGCATAATGCTTGCATAGTGTCCCGTGGCGATGAACTCCGCACCGAGAGCGTCGGCCTTTTTAAGCATCTCGGCCCACTTGATCTGCCGGTTGCACTTGACACAGGGATTCGGGGTGTTGCCTTCGAGGTAATCCTGAACAAAGTAATCGATCACCTGATCCTTGAACGTCTCGGTAAAGTCCACCGTGTAATGCGGCACACCCAGGCCAAGGGCTACCCGCCGAGCATCGTTGATTCCGTCGAGTGAACAGCATGTGGAATCGTTGCCAACGTTTCCACCAACGTCCTCGTACTTGTAGGTCTTGATGGTGATGCCGATAACGTCATATCCCTGCTCAACCAGCAGGCCGGCGGCTACGCTGGAGTCGACTCCGCCGGACATTCCGACAATGACGCGATTTGAATTCCGTTCCACTGGTGCTAGCTTTCCTGTTAGAGATGCAAAACTACCATGTCTGAGACACCCTTCATCGAGGCCCGCCCTCGGAAACTTGACCGCCTGTTCTGGGGTCAGTACTTTACGCTGACACTCAGGAGGCACTTCTCGCGTGGTTACCTGGCTGGTGAGCAGCACCTGCTCGGTGCAAGTTCCGCTACTGATGGCATCCCGACGGTCATCGTCTCGACACATGCCTCCTGGTGGGATGCTGCTGTTGCAATGTCATTGGCGTGGGGACGCCATAGCTTAGACATGGACGGCATGATGGAGTATCGTCAGCTGTCGCGGTATCGGTTCTTTTCCCGACTTGGCCTTTTCAGCGTCATCCGCGAAGATGCTGCCAGCGCGATGAAGTCACTTCGCTACGGGGCTAGCAGAATCCGCGGCAGCAACCGCATGTTGTGGATGTATCCGCAGGGCGAACTCATCCACCAAGACGTCGACCGCATTGAATGCGAACCAGGGATCGGCATCCTTGCGCACCTTGTCGGCACGTGCCGCATCCTACCCGTGGCAATGCGATACGAGTTACTGCGTGAACAACGTCCCGCCTGCTGGGTGCGCTTTGCTAAGCCCCTTGTCATCGATTCCGGAACACCGATCAGGAATGCGCAGGCACTCTGCTGCGATGCCCTGACACAGGTGCGCGACAGACTGCGCAGCGATGCCATGGGCGAGCGCCAGGACGGCTATGAATCCTTCATCAAAGGAAGAATGTCCATGGAGAAGCGCTTCGACGCCCTCCTCGGACGTCGCCCTTACACGGAGCGTTAAGCGCTGCGTGCGGACTTGCTATCTCTTCACAACGCTCGACGTCCAGACAGCGCCCGATGAACGGACCTGCACGATATACATGCCCGCGCTCCATGTGGAAGCATCCACGCGCAGTTCATCGACCAGCCTGTCCTGCTGCGTCGTGAAGACCAATCGACCATTGATATCCATGATCGTGATCATCGCTCCCTGAATCCCCTGAAGGCGCAGCGTCAAAACGTCTTCAATGGGATTCGGTACGACCGAGAACCCGGCAAACGGCGATTCCTGCTCATCGACACTGGTAGCGGGCTCATACGTGAAATTGAACCCATCGGATGTGTTCGAACATGACGCATCGGAAACCACAACCCGGTAGCTGCCGCTTTGTGTGACCGGCAGGTTGCGGCTGGTTGCACCCGCAATTGCCACATCGTCCTTGAACCATTGGAACTTCGAAACACCACCCAGAGCCGAAGAACGCAGCGTGTCGCGGGCGATCTTTGTGACAAGGGGCTTTGATGGCAGCCTGTTAATCGTAACGGTCACCGATGACGAGACCGCGCGACACCCCTTCGAATCTTCAACACCGACCTGATAGATGCCAGTCTGAACGTTGTTGGTCAGGACTATGCGCCGCGTTGTGTCACCATTCGACCAACGATAGGCGGAGTAGCCGGCATTAGCCTCAAGAACGACGGAATCACCGGCACAGATCGTGGTCTTTGTGACCGCTGTGACCGTTGGCCTGGTGGCCGCACACTGCGCGACGTCAATCTCCCAGATGCCTCTGCCGT